>CAXNFT010000064.1:0-11158 GCA_964201255.1 Rhodoferax sp. | reverse complement strand
CCGCCCGGCGCGACACGCCGGATCAAACTCAGTGTGACGCCTGGCCCGGCCACGCTGGTCACGGCGGTGCAGATCACCTTCAGTGGCCCGATCCGGGACGACCCAGCCGCGGCTGCACAGCGACGGCAGATTGAAAGCGATTGGCGCTTGCGCAGCGGAGCGCGCTTCACCCAAGCCGCTTGGGACGCCGCCAAATTGCAGGCGACTCGGCAGCTCACCACGCAGCGCTACCCCGCAGGCCGGCTTAGCGGGAGTCTGGCCGATATCGATGCCGAAAGGGGCAGCGCCCAGTTGTCCATCACATTGGATTCTGGTCCGGCATTCAAGTTTGGCGCACTGCGAATTGAAGGCCTGCAGCGCCAGGAGGTCAATACGGTGACTCGAATGGCCAATCTCGACCCTGGCAGCGAGTACACCCTGCCCAAGCTCATGGACGCCCAACAACGGCTCACCGACAGTGGCTATTTTGATTCGGTATTTCTGTCTCTTGACACCACAGGCGACCCAGCGACAGCCCCGGTGCGGGTCCAGGTGCGTGAATCGCAGCTGCAGAAATTGGTGCTGGGCGTTGGCGCCAGCACCGACGGCGGCGCCAGGCTGTCGGCTGAACACACCCATCACAAGGTGCCTGGACTTGATTGGCGTGCGGTGTCCAAGTTGTCACTTGATCGGGAGACGCGGTCGATTGGTGCAGACCTCACCTCGCCACCCGACGACGGGCAAACGCGCTGGGTGATCGGCGCACTGCTGCAGACCCAGCATGCGGGTAGCTTTGACGCCAACAGCCAGCGGCTCAGACTGGGGCGAAGCCAGATTGGCGAGCGGATCGACCGGAACTACTTTTTGCAATACGACCGCGCCGACACCATCAGCAGCAACGACACCGCACCAGTGATTGCGCAAACCCTGAGCGTGAACTACGCGTTTGCAGTCCGGAATTTCTTAGGCCTGCCCCTGCCCGCGAGTGGCTGGGGGCTGGGCGTCGAGCTGGGTGGCGGGACCACATTGGGCAGTGACCGCCAACCTTTCGCACGATTGCTGGCGCGCGGCTTGGCGATATTGCCACTGGGTAGGGCCGACACGGCCGGAAACGTCCAGGAGGGCGCGCGGTTGGCACTTCGGGCTGAGGGAGGTGCCCTGCTGGCCAACGTCAACGCCACCTTACCGAGCACACAGCTGTTCCTTGCTGGTGGCGACAAAAGCGTACGCGGCTATGGCTACCGAGACATCGGTGTGACGCGCGCTGACGGCCAAACCGGGGGCGGGCGCTATTTGGCGCTTGGCAGCGTTGAATGGCAGCGCCCCGTCACGGTGCGAGGCAGCGCAGGGGAATGGGAGGCATCGGTGTTTGTTGACGTTGGCGCTGTGGCTGACGCTCCGGCCGAGCTACAAACCAAGTTGGGCAGCGGCGTCGGTCTGCGCTGGAAAAGCCCGGTCGGGCCGCTGCAACTGGACCTGGCCTATGGCCATGCCGTGCAAAACTGGCGCCTGCACCTCAACGTGGGGTTTGCTTTCTGATGAAACTGCTGCGCCTGGTGTGGGCGGTGGTGGCCACCTTCACCATGGCCTTGCTGGCTTTGGCAACGACGGCGTGGATCTGGAGTGGCACCGCGACCTCCCTCGCCACTGCACTGTCGCTGGCCCTACCTTACCTGCCTGCGGGTCAGACCCTGGCGGTGGATCGGGTCGGCGGCTCGCTGCGCGAAGGTGGCCAGTTCGGCACGGTGCGTTGGCAAAACGAAGGCTGGAAGATCGAGGCGACCGACCTGCGCATCGACTGGACCTGGCAAGCCCTGCTTCAGGGCGAGTTGAACTTGAGCCAACTCACTATCCGCACGCTGCGCATTGAAAACAGGCAACCATCGAGTCAATCGACCCCACCTATTGAGCTGCCACTGCCCTTTAAGGTGGACGCGCCGTTTTCGGTGGCCCAACTGGACTGGCTAGGCGCGGTACCACTTCAGTTACGAGCGCTCTCTGGTCACTATAAATTTGATAGCGACAAACATAGACTGGATAAGGGCCAGGTCCAGATTTCCTCTGGAAACTACCAACTGCAGGGGGAGTTGCAGGCCCGTGCTCCCATGACGCTCTCGCTGTCGGCGTCGGGCGCCGTGCCCACGCGCATACCCGACAGCCAGCGCAGCCTGACCCTGAAAGCCGAGGCACAACTCAAAGGTAGCCTGACGGGGCCAAAAGCCGAGCTGACGCTACAGGCCAGCCTGCAACCGACGATGCTGACCCCTTTACAAGACCGGCAGTCCGCCAGCGTCAATGCCCAGATTGAGGCGCGTTTGCAGCCCTGGCAGACCCAGCCCGTGCTGGAAGCCACCGCCAACTGGCAGGGCCTGGACCTGTCAGCGTTATGGCCGCAGGCGCCACAGACCCAGTCCAGCGGACGCGCCACAGTCACGCCGATAGCAGCCGGCTGGCGGGCTGATGTCAAACTGGATAACCGGCGAAGTGCGGCACTGGACCAACAGGGCCTGCCGCTCGAAAAGCTCGCGCTGATCGCTCAGTACCGCGATACCGGCTGGACCATCGAATCTATGCTGGCCACTGGCGCAGGCGGTCAGCTGGAAGGCCATGGCAGCTTCACGACCCCCGCAGCTCAGGCCGGTACGGCACCCACATGGCGCGGGGCGGCGACGCTACGCGGCATCAACCCACAGGCTTTGCACTCGCGACTGGTGGCCGGTGCCCTGGACGGCGAGCTGACACTTTCACAGTCACTGGCCGGCCTGGCCTTTGACGCCCAACTCAAAGCTCGGCCAGGAAAAACGCCCATCAACAGCACCATCGGCCAGATCAGCCAGCGACTCACGGCGCTGAGCTTTGAGGGCCTTTGGCTGGCGCCGTTGCTGCAATTCAACCGACTCGATCTGCGCACTGACGACGCCCGGCTGGAAGGGCAAGGCCGGTTTGACACCCAGACGCAAGCCGCGCAGGGCCGACTCCAATTGATCAACCCGGGCGGCAGCGCCAGGCTGGCGGGGGCGCTGAGCAGCAAGGCTGGCGGCGGCGACTTGAGCGTGCGAGTGACCGACGCCGCCCTTGCTGCACGCTGGCTGGCGCGCTGGCCAGCGGCGCCTTCGGCCGTCCTGAATTTGCCCAGTGCTGGCGAGCTGACGCTGGAAGGTCAGTGGAAAGGTGGCTGGGAGGGACTGGGGCGCGACCTGCAAATGACGCTGGCCTTGCGGGTGCCGCGCCTTGAACTGCGCAGCACCGACTCTGCGGCACCCAACTGGCGCTTGCAAGACTGGCAAGCCGACCTGAGCGGTCCACTCAACGCCCTGAGCCTGAGCGCACGCGGGCGGCTTGACAGCGGCGGGCAACGCATTGAGCTGCAGACCCGTGGCCGCGCTGCACACTTGGCCCCGGAGCACTGGCAGTTCCAACTGGACCAGACCACAATCGCACTGCAGAATCCTGCCCTGCCTGGACGCTGGGTATTGCAGGCCAATCAAGGCCCGACCCTGGACTGGCGTCACGACAACCAGATTAATACCTTGGCGCTATCGGCAGGAAGCCTTGAACTCAGCGGTCCAACACCCGGTAGCGCAAAGATTGTGTGGCAGCCCGCGCAGTGGTCTCGTGCCAGCGTGTCGGCACTGGCACGGGCTGACTGGCGCAGCGAAGGCCGGGTTGAGGGTCTGCCGCTGGGCTGGCTGGAGCTGCTGGGACAAACTCAGATTGCCAACTTGGGTCTGCGTGGGAACCTGCTGTTTGGGGGGCAGTGGGAGACGCGCGGTGGCGACAGACCGCAATTAAATGCCAGCCTGACGCGCAGCAGCGGCGACCTGCAGTTGCTGGCAGAAGAAGTCCCCTTTGGCACCCTGAGCACCGCGGGCAACCTTAATGCTGGCGTGAAGGATGCCAGCGTGCAACTGCACATTGACGCTGAGCAGCTCAAATTGCAATTGAACTGGGACAGCGAGCGTGCTGGGCAAGCGCAGGCCGCCATTGAAAGCCGACTCCAAAGCGGCCCCAAGGGCTGGAGCTGGCCGGGTGAGGCACCCCTGAGCGGCAGCCTGAAGGTACAACTGCCTCCTGTAGGAGCCTGGTCGCTACTGGCGCCGCCCGGTTGGCGACTGCGCGGTACCTTGAACGCCGATGCCACTTTGTACGGAACCCTTGAGGCGCCGCTGTGGCGCGGCAGATTCACAGCGCAGGATTTGGCGGTGCGATCCGTGGCTGATGGCGTCGACTTCAGCGAAGGCCAATTGCGGGTACGACTGGACGGGCAGAGCCTAGACATTGAGGAATTTACCCTGCAAGGTGCGCCACTGGCTGACAGCAGCGGAGGCACGGTCAAGGTGACCGGGAGCGTGCGCTGGCCAATGACCGATGGCTCTCCCATGGCGCCACTGCTGAGCCGGTTACGCGTAGCGCTGGTGGCCGAGGCTCGCGGCCTGAGGGTCAGTGCCCGGGTCGACCGCCGACTGGTGGTATCGGGCCAGCTCAAGACAAATCTTGACGCAGACCAACTCACCTTGCGCGGCACGCTCACGGCCGATCAGGCGCTGTTCATCCTGCCCGAGGACAGTGCACCCCAACTCGGTGAGGACGTTCAGGTACGCCGCCAGAGTAAACCGTTGGGTCCTGAGACCGCACCCAAAGCCGCGGCCAGCCTGCGGGTACGGCCAGACGTGCTGCTCACCCTGGATTTAGGCCAGGATTTCCAGGTCCGTGGGCGCGGCCTGAGTACCCGGGTGGCTGGCAGCGTCACCCTGCGCAATGCCAACGAACGCAGCCTGGCGCCCCTGCTGCGTGGTGAATTGCGTACGGTTCAGGGCAGCTACAAGGCCTACGGGCAACAGCTCGACATCGAAGCCGGCCTACTGCGTTTTACCGGCCCCTTTGACAACCCAGGGCTCGACATTCTGGCGATCCGGCCCAACCTGCAGCAGCGCGTAGGCGTGCAGATCACCGGCACTGCCATGGCACCGGTGGTGCGCCTGTATGCCGAACCCGAACTGCCCGAGGCCGAAAAACTGGCCTGGATGGTACTAGGTCGCGGTGCCGGTACCGGTGGCGCCGAGGCAGCGGTTTTGCAGCAAGCCGCCCTGGCACTGCTGGGCGGCACTGGACGGGGCTTGCCCGGCAGCCTCGGGCAAGCGTTGGGCCTGGACGAGGTGACCATGCGCGGCAGCATCAACAACGCCGACGGCACGGCCACCGGCGCGTCGGTCACACTGGGCAAACGCTTGTCGCGCGATTTCTATGTGGCCTACGAGCGCAGCCTGGCCGGCACACTGGGCACGCTCTACGTCTTCTTTGACCTGTCACGCCGCCTGA
Source organism: Rhodoferax sp. (assembly GCA_964201255.1). Classification (GTDB taxonomy): domain Bacteria; phylum Pseudomonadota; class Gammaproteobacteria; order Burkholderiales; family Burkholderiaceae_C; genus Rhodoferax. The sequence goes on along the minus strand of CAXNFT010000064.1, from coordinate 5,860 downwards.
CGCTGCGCGCGCAAACCGGCGAACAAAGCGCGGTCGACCTGATTTTTACGCTGCGTTACGACTGAGTGCTCGCGCTCGAACAATTGCCATAGGCCCCCACCCCTAGAATATCGACTCACTGCCGCCGTAGTTCAATGGATAGAACGAGCGCCTCCTAAGCGCTAGATATGGGTTCGATTCCCGTCGGGGGCGCCAACCCATGAGCTGACAGCAGTGCCAGTGTTAGCATGGACACATGTTAAGTAACCCGATGGATCCCACGCAAGACTCGGCTGTATCGGTTCCGGCAAACCCCTCGTTTTCAGAGACAGATCAGGTGTTCGAGAGCGCTGCCGAAATATTTCGTGTCATGTCGGCTCCGATGCGACTCAAGATCATCAGCAGCCTGTGCCATGGTGAAAAAAACGTGGGCGAGCTGTTGGGGGAAATCAACACCACACAACCCAATATGTCGCAGCACCTCAACACCCTGTACAAAGCCGGTGTGCTGGGCAAACGACGCGACGGTGTGCAGATTTTTTACCGCATCGTGAACGACCGTGTGGTTAGTCTGTGCCGAGCCGTCTGCACTCAGGTCGCCATTGAGTCGGCCTGACCGAGCGACAGAATAGGCCAGCCTGCGGGTTTATACGGAGTGCGTGGCTGTGGTCTTGAGCAAATAATTCAATTTAGACATAAGCCATCATTGATTTATTTGTCCGGGTGGGCCGGACGACCATCAGGAGTTCCTATGACCACACCCTTCCGGCTCATGGCCGCCACTGTTTTGCTCTGGGTTAGCCAGGTTGCTTGGGCCCAGGTTGACGCACTGCAACTGCGCAGCTGGGCGGCAGCCTGCGCCAATTGTCATGGCACTCTAGGTGTGGCCCAGCCAGGCATGGAGTCGCTCGCCGGCGCGCCCAAGGACGACCTGCTTAAAAAGATGCTGGATTTCAAGGCTGGCCGCAAACCGGCCACCCTGATGCACCAGATCAGCAAGGGCTACACCGATGAGCAGCTCGAGCAACTGGCCGGCTACTTTGCCGCACTCAAGAAATAAGCAGCCTACAGGCAGCACAGGGGTACAGCATGAAACGTCGTCAATTGATCCAAACTGCCGCTTACGGCACAGTACTCGGTGCTGCCGGCCTGAGCGCCGGTTGCGCCAGCACCGGCCTGCAAAGCGGGCCCAAAGTGGTGGTGGTAGGGGGAGGCTACGGTGGCGCTACAGCCGCCAAATATGTGCGGATGTGGTCAGACCAGCAGATCAACGTGACCCTGGTCGAGCCCAATGCTGCCTTTGTCTCCTGCCCAATCTCCAACCTGGTGCTTGGCGGCAGCAAGACCATGGCCGACATCACCGCGCCCTATGACAATCTGAGCAAGCGGCATGGTGTGACAGTTGTCCGCGACATGGTCACCAGCATCGACCCAGACAAACGCACCGTGCGCTTGGCTGGAGGCGGCGAGTTACCCTACGACCGCCTGATCCTCTCGCCCGGCGTGGATTTCATGATGGAGGGGCTGCCCGGCATGGCCAAGGCCGGCGCGCAGGACCAGGTCTTGCACGCCTGGAAGGCCGGGGCCCAGACGCTGGCACTGCGCCGACAACTTGAGGCCATGCCCGACGGCGGCGTTTATGCGCTGACCATTCCACTGGCGCCCTACCGATGCCCGCCCGGCCCGTATGAGCGGGCTTGCCAGGTGGCGCATTACTTCAGCAAAGCAAAACCCAGAAGCAAGGTACTGGTGCTTGATGCCAACGACGACGTCACCTCCAAAGGGCCGTTGTTCAAGAAGGCCTGGGCTGAGCGCTACAAGGGTATTGTCGAATACCGCTCCAAACATCTGCTGATCGATGTGGACGCGGCCGCCAGCACGCTCAAGTTCGAGTTCAACGATGACATTAAGGCCAATGTGCTCAATGTGGTGCCACCCATGCGTGCCGGCGACATTGCGGTCAAGACCGGTCTGGCCACGGCTAACAAGCGCTGGTGCGAGATCGACTTCCTGACGCACGAATCCAAAGCGGCCAAAAACATACATGTGATTGGCGACTCGATCCAAGTTGCGCCGGCCATGCCCAAATCTGGTCACATGGCCAACCAGCACGGCAAGACCTGTGCGGCTGCGGTGGTCGCATTGTTGACGGGTAAGCAACCCAACACGATGCCGATCTACAACAACACCTGCTACAGCTTTGTCAGCGACGAGGACGTGGTGCATGTGGCCAGCGTGCATCGCTACGATGCAGCTCAAAAAACCATGCTGACCGTGCCAGGCTCGGGCGGTGTCTCCACCGCAGCCAATGAGCTCGAGGGACGCTACGCGATGGCCTGGGCCTACAACATCTGGGCAGACACACTGGCCTGAATTACGTAGACCGCATTCCGCTTAAGCCCAGGCTCTTCGTGTCGCCCGCCAGAGACGCTACTTTGCTGATAGCGCTGTTGACAGGCCTGGTCAGTGGCGCAGCGCAGGCGCAGGCCCAAGCCGATGAGGCCCGTGCGCGCAAGATCGTGGCCGGCGTGTGCTTCGTTTGCCATGGCGTGGAAGGCGATGCAGCGAGCGAGGTGTTTCCCCGGCTGGCCGGCCAACACTGGCAGTACACGTTTAAGCAGCTCGACAACTTCAAATCCGGCAAGCGTAAAAGCACCGCCATGGCCCCCATGGTGACCAAGTTGAGCGCTGGCGAGATGGAGGCGCTGGGCCGCTATTTTGAAAAGATGCCGGTGAGCCCAGAGCCCTCGAAAGAACCTGCTCTGGCAATCCAGGGACGCGACATCTACCAGCAAGGCGATCCCACCCGTGGCGTTCCGGCATGCGCCTCCTGCCACGGGCCAGCCGCGCTGGGTACCGCCTCGCTGCCGCGTCTGGCCAGCCAGTATGCGGGGTACATCGAAACCCAGCTCAGACAATTCAACACGCGTGAACGCACCAATGACAATGCGGTGATGCACACCATCGCCAGCAAAATGACCGCGCTGGAGATGGCAGCGGTGGCACAGTACCTGGCGGGGCTGTAGGTTCAAGCCAACCCAAACTCAGCCCAACCCGCCCTGGCTAAGCTCGCCTGACCATGCCCATCGCCTGTCACCTGCCAACCTGGCACCGCTTTGTGACCGCCAGCTTAGGCGGCGGCTGGCGCTGCGTCACATGCGCTATGCAGTGGATCGTGTGCCTGCTGGTACTGGGCTGGAGTAGTGCCAGCTTGGCGCAGACGGCCTCGGCGCTGACGCCAGTGCAATTGACACCTTCGGTCTGGTACGTGCAGGGCCTCACGGCGCTGGGCTCGCCCGCCAACCAAAATTTCATTTCCAACGCTGGATTTATTGTCACTGGGCAGGGGGTTGTGGTGATTGATGCACTGGGCTCGCCGGCCCTGGCGCGGCAGTTGGTGGCGGCCATACGCAAGATCACGCCGCAGCCGATCACCCACGTGATCGTGACCCATTACCACGCTGACCACGTTTATGGATTGCAGGTCTTCAAGGCGCTCGGCGCCCGCATCCTGGCCCATGGCTCGGCCCGCAGCTACCTGAACTCCGACACCGCACGGCTGCGTCTGCAAGCCTCTCGCCAGGAACTGGCGCCCTGGGTCGACGCCAACACGGCGCTGGTCGAGGCCGACGAGTGGCTGGACACCGAGCGCGAATTCAAGATCGGTGAGATACAGCTTCAAATCAAGCACGTGGGGCCCGCGCACACGCCAGAAGACCTGGTGGTTTACTTGCCGCAACAGCAGCTGCTGTTTGCGGGCGACCTGGTATTTCGGGCCCGCATTCCCTTTGTCGGCCAGGCCGACAGCCGCCGCTGGATTACGGCGCTTGACGGTCTGCTGGCCATAGACGCACGGCTGATCGTTCCTGGGCACGGGCCGGTGTCTGAATCGGCGCGCGAAGACATGCAGCTCACCCGCGACTACCTAAGCTACCTGCGCAGCGCCATGGGCCAGGCCGCGAAAAACATGGACCCTTTTGAAGAAGCCTACGCTGCGACCGACTGGAGCCGCTTTGCAGCCCTACCCTTGTTTCGGCTGGCCAACCGCATGAACGCCTACAACACCTACTTGCTGCTGGAGCAGGAGAACTGATGACCCTAACCCGCAACTTACGCACGGCAACGCCGGTGGCCAGGCGGCGCCTGCTGTTAGGTGGGGCACTGGTACTGGCCACCGGCGCAAGCCAGGGGGCAGAGGTGACCCTGCCGCCGGCGCACGCCTTCCCGCAGCATTTGGCCGCTGCACTGGCGCGCGGCCTGCCCCTGACCGTGATGGTGAGCCTGCCAGGCTGCCCCTTTTGCAAGGTGGTACGCGAGAGCCATTTGGCGCCGTTGCTGCGCGAGCATGCGATGGCCGTGGTACAGGTTGACATGGGCAGCACCCTGCCGCTGCTGGACGCCCAAGGCCAGGCGGGCACCCATGCCGAGCAAGTGCGCCGATGGGGCGTCAAGGTGGCACCGACGCTGCTGTTCTTTGGCCGCCAGGGTAACGAGGTGGCCGAGCGGCTGGTCGGCGCCCTGCTGCCCGACTTCTATGGCGCCTATTTGACACAACGGCTGGAAACAGCCCGGCAATCGCTGGCTTGAACGACCGCAACGGCAGTGCCAACAACCGGCATGGTGGCGCAGTGCGATACCAAACTCAAGCTGTCCCTGTTGCCAAATGAGTCCAACGCGGGCCACCGCCCTAGGTAAAACCCCTATAGAGAACTTTTGAATAATTCTTTATATTCGCACGTATTGATATAAATACCGATCAAGCCTTCGACGACGAAGGCTTGACGACAAAGGACAGAGATTGAACTCACACGACGGGAGTACGGGGCGCCTGGTCCGCGCACCAGAAGGGTTTTTGGGGCCAGAGGAGATAAGCACCGTGTTCAGCCAGGCTCGTGCGGGGCGGCGCGACTTTATCCGCGGTGCGCTGGCCGCTGCTGCCACCGCCGCAAGCTCTTTGGCGGCGGCGCAGTCCAACCCCGCGCCCAGTGCCGCAGGTGACCCCAACATCCTCAACCTGCCAGAGCACAGCAAGGGCCTGGGCCAGGGCGTGACCACAGACGGCTATGGCAAACCCTCGCGTTTCGAATCAAATCTGCAGCGCCGTCAAAGCCCGGGCCTGACGCAAACCACCCAGTCGTCTGTGTCATTTGCGCCCTTGCAGTCGATGTTTGGCATCGTGACGCCCAGCGGGCTGCATTTTGAACGGCATCACCAGGGCTGGTGGGACGTCGACCCGTCGCGTCACCGACTCATGGTCAATGGCTCGGCGCCTGAGATGGTGGCCAAGCCCCTGGTTTTCACGGTTGACGAGATCATGCGTCTGCCCAGCGTCTCGCGCTTTCATTTCATCGAATGTGGGGCCAACACCGGCATGGAATGGGGCAATGTGGCGGTGCCCACCGCTCAGTACAGCCACGGCATGCTGTCCTGCAGCGAGTTCACCGGGGTGCCGCTGATCAAGCTGTTGGAGATGGCCGGTGCCGACCTGAAAAAAGGCAAATTTGTGCTGGCCGAAGGCGCCGACGGCTCCTCCCTGACGCGAACCATTCCGCTGAGCCAGGTTCTGAGCGGCGAGGTGCTGGTGGCCTATGGTCAGAACGGTGAGATGCTGAGGCCCGAAAACGGCTACCCGCTGCGGCTGGTGGTGCCCGGTGCGCAGGGCGTCAGTTGGGTCAAGTACCTTCGGCGCATCGAGCTGGGTGACAAACCCTACGCCACCAAAGACGAAGCCGTTCATTACATCGACCTCATGCCTGACGGCCTGCACCGGCAATACACCAGCATACAGGAGTGCAAGAGCGTCATCACCACGCCCTCGGGCGGACAGGTGTTGCTGGACCGGGGCTACTACAACATCACCGGATTGGCCTGGTCAGGACGC
>CAXNFT010000063.1:0-11210 GCA_964201255.1 Rhodoferax sp. | reverse complement strand
CCTGCTGGCAGACGCCACCGAATTGCAACGGTCTTGGTTGAAAAACTTGCAGAATCGAGTGAGATTAAAGATCAGTTGTAAGATAATCTAATGCGAATCGTTAGATTTACCGCCCCAGGCGAAATTGGTTGTACTCAAGCCCATGGCATCTCCTGATTGACTGTGGCGCCCCATTGAACAGCTGGGTCGCGACTGAATTGTTTATACCATTCGACCATGGTTATCATTACGGCATGAGCGTTTACGACAGCACCCAGGCCTACCCGCGCGACCTCATTGGCTATGGCCCCAAGCCCCCTCACGCGCAATGGCCAGGCCAAGCCCGCGTTGCCGTGCAGTTCGTGCTGAATTACGAGGAAGGTGGCGAGAACAGCGTGTTGCATGGCGACGCCGGCTCGGAACAGTTTTTATCGGAAATGTTCAACCCAGCCAGCTACCCGGCCCGGCATATCAGCATGGAAGGCATCTACGAGTACGGCTCCCGCGCCGGCGTCTGGCGCATCCTGCGCGAATTCGAGCAGCGCGGGCTGCCGCTGACGGTGTTCGGCGTGAGCATGGCTCTGGAGCGCCACCCAGAGCTGGTGTCGGCACTGCAGCAACTCGGTCATGAAATCGCCTGCCACGGCTGGCGCTGGATCCACTACCAACATATCGACGAAGCGACAGAGCGTGAGCACATGGCGCAGGGGATGGACATCCTGACCCGGCTCTGCGGCGAACGCCCCTTGGGCTGGTACACAGGACGCGACAGCCCAAATACGCGCCGGCTGGTGGCAGACTACGGCGGGTTCGAGTACGACAGCGACTACTACGGTGACGACCTGCCGTTCTGGATGAAGGTGAGTAAAACCAATGGTGAGGTGGTACCACAGCTCATCGTGCCCTACACCTTGGACTGCAACGACATGCGCTTTGCCCTGCCCCAGGGTTACGCCTACGCCGACCCTTTTTTCCAGTACCTGAAAGACACCTTTGACGTGTTGTACGCCGAAGGCCTGGAGCGGCCGGCCATGATGAGCGTGGGCATGCACTGCCGTCTGCTGGGCCGCCCTGGCCGCATCACGGCGCTACAGCGCTTCCTAGACCATATTGCTCAGCATGACCGGGTCTGGGTCTGCCGCCGCATTGACATCGCACGGCACTGGCGGGCCACCCACCCTTTCACCGCGTGATGTCGCGACCATCGATCCGAGGGTTTACCGGGGGGTGAAGAGCCACTTATTTTTGCGACACTTGGCACCTTTCTTGCCGAACCCTTGCTCTGACCAATCAGGGCCGTCCGGCGCGACTGGCTTATCCACAATCATTGATCCCGAGGTACCTTTTATGAAAAAACGCATGTTATTGAAACTGCTTGGCGCAGTCGTCACCGCCTCCACCCTGGGCACAGCACAAGCCCAGGTCACCCCCATCAAATTTCAGTTGGACTGGCGCTTTGAAGGGCCAGCGGCCCTGTTTCTGACGCCCGTGGCCAAAGGCTACTTCAAGGACGCCAAGCTTGACGTGACCGTGGATGCTGGCAACGGCTCCGGCGGCGCTGTCACCCGTGTGGCCTCGGGTGCCTATGACCTGGGCTTTGCCGACCTGGCTGCGCTGATGGAGTTTCACGCCAACAACCCGGATGCGCCGAACAAGCCCGTGGCCATCATGATGGTCTACAACGACACACCAGCCTCGGTGATGGCGCTGAAAAAATCTGGCATCAAGACGCCCGCAGACCTGAGCGGCAAAAAGCTTGGGGCGCCGGTGTTCGACGCCGGTCGTCGCGCTTTCCCAATTTTTGCCAAGGTCAACAACATCAGTGGCGTGCAATGGACCGCCATGGACCCGCCGTTGCGCGAAACCATGCTGGCACGCGGTGATGTCGATGCCATCACTGGGTTCACCTTTACCTCGCTCCTGAACCTGGAGGCACGTGGCGTGAATGTGGCCGACGTCGTGGTACTCCCTTACCCTGAATTTGGCGTCAAGCTGTATGGCAATGCCGTCATCGCATCTCCCAAAATCCTGAAAGACAACCCGGCCGCTGTCAAAGCCTTCCTGTCGGCCCTCGCCCGGGGCGTGAAAGACGTGATTGACAATCCGGCAGCAGCGATCGCCGATGTCAAGGCGCGTGACGGCATCATCAATGTGGAACTCGAAACCCGACGTCTCAAATTGGCGATCGACACCGTCATCAACAGCCCGAATGCGCACGCTGAGGGCTTCGGCCAAGTCAATGGCCCTCGCCTGGCTTTGATGGCCTCGCAGGTGTCAGAAGCCTTCGCTACCAAGACTCGCGTCAATCCCGATGCTGTCTGGAACGGCAGTTATCTGCCCACCAAAGCTGAACTCAACGTGCTGCCCAAGAAATAATGCAGCCAAACGGCACAACCGGCTGGTTCGTCGATTTTCAGGACGTCTGGCTCGCCTACACCGAGGAACTGCGGCAGCAACAGCATTTTGCGGTTGAGGCCATTGACCTGAAGGTGCGCCAAGGTGAGTTCATTGCCATCGTCGGGCCATCGGGCTGTGGCAAGTCGACCTTCATGAAGCTGACAACGGGCCTGAAAATGCCCTCAGTTGGCCGCATTTTGATTGACGGTCAACCGGTGACCGGGCCGCTAAAGATTTCCGGAATGGCGTTTCAGGCGCCGTCGCTGCTGCCGTGGCGCACCACCGTCGACAACGTGCTGTTGCCGCTTGAGATCGTGGAGCCCTACCGCAGCAATTTCAAACAACAGCGCAAAGTGTATGAAGAGCGGGCGCGCAAGCTGCTGCAAAAAGTGGGGCTGGCCGGCTACGAGGATAAGTTTCCCTGGGAACTGTCGGGCGGCATGCAGCAGCGAGCCAGCATCTGCCGGGCTCTGATTCACGAGCCCAAAATGCTTTTGCTGGACGAGCCCTTTGGCGCGCTGGACGCGTTCACCCGCGAGGAGCTCTGGTGCATTTTGCGTGACCTCTGGAGTGAACAGCAGTTCAACGTCATCCTGGTCACGCATGACCTGCGCGAATCGGTATTTCTGGCCGACACGGTTTACGTGATGAGCAAGAGCCCGGGCCGCTTCGTGGTTAGGAAAGACATCGATCTGCCGCGTCCGCGTGACCTGGAGATCACCTACACCCGCGAATTCACCGATATCGTGCACGAGCTGCGCGGCCATATCGGCGCGATGCGGGGCACGGCAGCCAGCACCGCAACCACCAAGGCCGCCGCATGAGCAAACAACAACTCGAAACCTGGTCACCCTGGATCCTGCTGGCGGCGGTGTTGCTGCTGTGGCAACTGATCTGCTGGGTGTTTCAGGTGTCGGAATTCATTTTCCCCAGCCCCTGGCGCATCTGGACCCAGTTCTGGGAATACAAGGGCATCATCGGGGCCCATGCGTGGCGCACCTACTGGGTGACCATGGCCGGCTTCGGCATTGCGATTGTGGTGGGCGTGTTGCTTGGCTTTGTGATCGGGAGCTCGCGCCTGGCCTATGCAGCGGTGTACCCGCTGATGACCGCCTTCAACGCCCTGCCCAAGGCGGCTTTTGTGCCGATTCTGGTGGTGTGGTTTGGCATTGGCGTAGGGCCGGCCATTCTCACCGCCTTCCTGATCAGTTTTTTCCCGATCATGGTCAACATTGCTACCGGCCTGGCGACCCTGGAGCCCGAGCTGGAGGATGTGCTGCGGGTGCTGGGCGCCAAGCGCTGGGATGTGCTGGTGAAGGTCGGGCTGCCGCGCTCCATGCCCTATTTTTTTGGCTCACTCAAGGTCGCCATCACCCTGGCCTTTGTCGGCACCACCGTGTCCGAAATGACAGCCGCCAACGAAGGCATTGGCTACCTGCTGATCTCCGCTGGTTCGGCCATGCAAATGGGCCTGGCCTTTGCCGGGCTGGTGGTGGTGGGCGCCATGGCCATGGCGATGTACGAACTGTTCAGCGCCATCGAGAAGCGCACCACCGGCTGGGCGCACCGCAGCAGCCAGAACACCTGAGCCGCTGCGCAGTCGCGGATCGCCCTCCCATGGCTTGGCACGCGCAGCTTCAACTGGATTACCGCCTGGAACGTCAGCGAACGGTGGCGCGGCACCTTCACAAGGGCCCACTTCGCATCCTGCAGAGCCTGTACCCTGAGGGTGATACGGTGTGCCATAACGTCCTGGTTCACCCGCCCGGTGGGCTGGTGGGCGGCGACACGCTCGATCTGCAGATCACGGCCGCAGCGGGTACGCACGGCTTGATCACCACGCCTGGGGCGACCCGGTTTTACCGCTCGAGTGGCGAACCAGCCATTCAGCGAACGCAGATTCGTCTCGCGGCGCAGGCGCGTCTGGAGTGGCTGCCACTGGAGACCATTTGTCACAACGAATGTCTGGCCGAAAACCGGCTCACGCTGTCCTTGGCCCCCGATGCCGAATTCATGGGACTAGACATCACGGCGCTGGGGCTGCCCCATGCCCAACTGCCCTTCAAACTCGGCAGCTTCCAGCAGCATATTGAGGTGCCCGGCGTATGGTTGGAGCGGGGACGCATCGACGCGACCGACCGAACGCTGATGCAGGGTCGTACCGGACTCCAGGGTTTGGCCTGCCTGGGGACCCTGTTTTTTGTAGCCGGCAGAGCGCTCAACCGGACGCGACGCCAAACCGCACTGGAACTGGCCCGGGCATTGATCGACGCCCATCCCCTGCGCCTGACAGCCGGCGCCACCAGCGCCAATGACCAGGTGCTGGTGGTCAGAGCGCTGGCGCCCTTGGTCGAATCCAGTTCCGACCTGCTGCGAAAGATTTGGCATGGTTGGCGCCAATATTTTTGGCAGCTCAATGGAGCGTCACCCCGGATCTGGGCCACCTGATGCTAATATTATTAATGAGATGTCCCAACCTCGACAGTGCGTCCATGCTGGACCTTGACACAGCCTTGAACCGAAGGCCTTTGCGCCTGACGACGGCATGAACATCGTTGACGACGACCTGTCGTTGTGCCGGGCGCTGGTGGCGGACGGCAACCCCAACTCCCGCGCTATTTTGGTCGCGCAATTGCGCGAGTTCGGCATGGGCACAGTGTCGCAGGCGTCTCGTTTATCCGACGCACGCAGCATGCTAGAAGCGCAGTCGTACGACGTGGTCCTGTGCGAGCAATATTTCCCACATGAAACAGCAACAGGCCAGGAACTGTTGGATGACCTGAGGCGCAACCAGTTGCTACCCTTTGGTACTGTTTTCATCATGGTGACCGGCGAAGCCACCTACTCCCGGGTCGCGGAGGCCGCTGAATCTGCGCTGGACGGCTACCTGCTCAAACCCCACAAAGCCAATGAGTTGGCAGAGCGCCTGCGCCAGTCACGCGTTCGCAAGACCTCGCTGCAAGACATCTTTGCCGCCATTGAATGGGAGGAGTTTGAGCAAGCGGCTGACCTGTGCATGGAACGCTATGAAACCCGAGGCCTGTTCTGGCTGTATGCGGCCCGGGTTGGCGCGGAATTGCTGATGCGAATCGGTAGGTTTGACGAAGCGCAAGTTTTGTACGAGGCGATTGTCGCCGCCAAGACCCTGCCGTGGGCCAAGCTGGGGGTGGCGCGTGCTTTGATGGAATCCGGTCAGACCGCGCATGCGGTGTCGGCGCTGGAGGCACTTGTCGACGAGGATCCCACCTATGCCGACGCCTACGATGTGATGGGGCGGGCCCATTTTGAACTGGGTAACCTGGACAAGGCCCTGGCCACCTACAAGATGGCCAGCGACCTGACGCCCAACTCGGTCAGTCGGCTGCAAAAGCTGGCTTCCATGACCTTTTACACCGGCGATGTGAAAGCGGCCGAAAAGCTGCTGGACCGGGCGACCACCATTGGCCTTGACTCCAAGATGTTCGATTCCCAAACACTGGTGATCCTGGCATTCACCCGCCTTGATAGCAAGAACCGCAAAGGGCTGCAGCGCTGTCGTGACGACTTCACCCGACTGCTTGAACGCAGCCCTGGCAACCCGCGTTTGATGCGTCAGGTCGAGGTGATCGAAATTTTGGGCGAGCTCATGGCGGATCACGGTGCCGCGGCGCTGGCGCGCACCCGCGCCATGAACCAGACCGCGAAGCAAGCTGACTTTGATTTTGAAGCTTGTAGCAATTTGACGTCGCTGTGCGCCCAACTCGGGCGGCGCAAGCTGGGGCAGGGTGTCACCGGCGATATTGTCGAGATTCTGGCGATGCGCTTTTGTACCAACCGGTCCTTGACTGAAATGCTGGCAGGTTCTGCTCAGGCCCACCCCGGCTTGCCTGAGCGCATCCGGGAGGCCGGGGTCCAGGTCATGAAAATTTCGCAGGATGCTGTATCACTGGCGATGCGCGGAGACCCGGCCTCTGCGGTACAGCAACTCCTGATAGAAGGCCAGACGACGCTGAACACCAAACTGATTGAAACAGCCTACCAACTGCTTCAGCGCTACCAGAGCAAGGTGCCGGACGCCAGCGCTCTAAGTGAGGCTATCGAGGCCCTTCGTAGCCGCTACTCAACCCGGCCGAATCAGGCTAAAAAAACAAACCAAACCCGGCAGGCCGGCGGCTTGCAGTTTCGCGCCAGCGGTATGAGCGCTTGATCGCAGCGCCAGCGGTTACAGCTGGCGCCGCCAGGCCCTGCAGCGCGCCGGGCTATCAAATGGCCACCAACTGGCGCACCCCGTCATTCGCCATGTCAGCGCCCCGGCCGCGGGCCAGCACCGAGCCACGCTCCATCACCACATAGTCGTCGGCCAATGCTTGGGCAAAATCATAGTACTGCTCCACCAGCACAATCGCCATGTCGCCCCGGTCCGCCAGCATGCGAATCACACGGCCAATGTCCTTGATGATGCTGGGCTGAATGCCTTCGGTCGGCTCATCAAGGACGAGCAGCTTGGGACCAGCTGCCAGCGCACGGGCAATCGCCAACTGCTGCTGCTGGCCGCCCGACAAGTCACCGCCCCGGCGCTGGCGCATCTGCTTGAGCACCGGGAAAAGCTCAAACAACTCTGGCGGTATTGGCGTGCCAGCCGGCTTGCTGGCCAAGCCCATGCGCAAATTGTCTTCAACCGTCAAGCGCGCAAAAATCTCACGCCCCTGGGGCACGTAACCCATACCGGCACGCGCCCGCTCGTAGGGCGTGGCACGCTCAATAGCACGGCCATCAAACTCGATGCTGCCGGTTTTGATAGCCACCAGCCCCATCAGGCTTTTAAGCAATGTGGTCTTACCGACCCCGTTGCGGCCCAGAATCACGCTAACCTTGCCGCGCGTGGCCTGCAAGCTGACATCACGCAGGATGTGCGAGCCGCCGTAGTACTGGTTAATATTGGAGACGGTGAGCATGATTGCGCTAGCGCCCCAGATAAACTTCAATGACCCGCTCGTCGGCTTGCACTTGCGCCAAGCTGCCCTGCGCCAACACCGAACCGTCGCACAGCACGGTCACGATGTCCGAGATGGTGTTGATAAAGCTCATGTCGTGCTCCACCACCAGCAAGGAATGCTTGCCCTTGAGCGACAGGAACAGCTCTGCCGTGCGCTCGGTTTCCTCGTCGGTCATGCCGGCTACCGGCTCGTCAAGCAGCAATAACTTGGGGTCTTGCATCAGCAGCATGCCGATTTCCAGCCACTGCTTTTGGCCGTGGCTCAGTGTACCTGCCAGTCGCGCCACATCGGCACTCAAATGGATGGTGAGCAGCACATCGGCCAGGCGGTCGCTCTGGGCAGAGTCAAGCCGGAAAAACATCGAAGCCCGCACGCCCTTATGGGTTTTCAGGGCCAACTCCAGGTTCTCGAACACGGTGAGCTGCTCAAACACCGTCGGCTTCTGGAACTTGCGGCCAATGCCGAGCTGCGCAATTTGAGGCTCGGTGTAGCGCAACAGATCAATGGTGCTGCCAAAGAACACCGTACCCGAATCCGGTCGGGTCTTGCCCGTGATGATGTCCATCATCGTGGTCTTGCCTGCGCCGTTCGGCCCGATGATGCAGCGCAACTCGCCGGGCGCAATGTCCAAGGACAGTTGGTTAATGGCCTTAAAGCCATCAAAACTAACCGTCACGTCCTCAAGGTACAGGATTCGGCCGTGCGCCACGTCCACCTCGCCCGGCGTATTCAAGCGTGAGAAGCCGGCTGCGCGTCCACCCGACTCGGTTTGTCCGACTCGCGCGGCCAAGGCGGCCTGGCGGGCTTGCACCCGCTGCGCGCCCTGCTCCATCAAATCCGGCGTCATGGCTTGCGGCCCTTCCACTGTCGGGCCAGCCCGACGACACCATTTGGCAGGAACAGGGTGACGCCAATAAACAGCGCGCCCAGCACATACAGCCAAAACTCGGGGTAGGCCACGGTGAGCCAGCTCTTGGCGCCGTTGACGATAAAGGCGCCCACGATCGGTCCGATCAAGCTGGCACGGCCGCCTACCGCCGCCCAGATGGCCATCTCGATGGAGTTGGCCGGGCTCATTTCGCTGGGGTTGATGATGCCGACCTGTGGCACATAAAGAGCGCCCGCCACACCGCACATCATGGCGGAGATGGTCCAGATGGTCAGCTTGTAGCCCACGGGCGAATAGCCGCTGAACATGACCCGGCTCTCGGCGTCACGAATGGCCTGCAACACCCGGCCGAACTTGGCATTCACCAGCCAGCGGGCCAGCAAGAAGAACAACAGCAGCGTGACGCCGGTCAGAACGAACAGCGTCATCCGCATTGAGGGGGTGGCGATCGGCAGGCTCAGAATACGTTTGAAATCAGTAAAGCCGTTGTTGCCGCCAAAACCGGTCTCGTTGCGAAAGAACAGCAGCATGGCGGCGAAGGTCAAGGCCTGGGTGATGATGGAGAAATACACGCCCTTGATCCGCGAGCGGAACGCAAAATAGCCAAATACAAAGGCCACCAAGCCGGGCACCAGCACCACCAGCAGCAAGGTGGCAGCAAAACTGTCGCTCAGCGCCCAATGCCAGGGCAAAGCCTTCCAGTCCAAAAACACCATGAAATCAGGCAGGTCACTCTTGTAGTTGCCATCACGGCCGATCTGGCGCATCAGGTACATGCCCATCACATAGCCGCCCAGCGCAAAAAATACGCCGTGGCCCAAACTGAGGATGCCGGTATAGCCCCAGATCAGGTCCATCGCCAACGCACAAATGGCATAACACATGATCTTGCCCACCAGGGCCACCGCGTAATCGCTCAGGTGGAACAAACTGTCCTTGGGCACCAGCAGGTTTAACACGGGCGCCACAGCACACACCAGCAGCAGCGCAACCATGAATGCCCGCCAACCAGTCCGACTCAGCAAGGGCGCGGGGTTCGGCAAAACAAGCACCGGGGTGGCCATCGCGGTCATGTTTCGGCGCTCCGGCCCTTCATGGCAAAAATGCCCTGTGGTCGCTTCTGGATGAAGATGATGATGAACACCAGCACCGCAATTTTGGCGAGCACGGCGCCTGCCCAGCCTTCCAGAAATTTATTCAGTACACCCAGTCCCAGCGCCGCATAGACGGTGCCGGCCAATTGGCCTACGCCACCCAGCACCACCACCATGAAAGAGTCAACGATGTAGCCTTGGCCGAGGTCCGGCCCAACATTACCAACCTGGCTCAATGCGCACCCGGCCAAACCGGCGATGCCCGAGCCCAGCGCAAAGGCGTAGGTGTCGATACGTGCCGTATTAACCCCCATGCAGGCGGCAATCGGCCGGTTTTGCGTGACACCACGCACAAACAGCCCCAGCCGTGTTCGCCCAATTAGCACAGCCACACCCAGCAACACAAAGGCGGCAAAGGCCACGATCACCACCCGGTTGTACGGTAGCGACAGGTTGCCGAGTACCTGCACACCGCCACTCATCCAGGACGGGTTTTCCACGCCCACATTTTGCGCACCAAACACACTGCGAACCAGTTGCATCAACATCAGGCTGATGCCCCAAGTGGCCAGCAGCGTCTCCAGCGGCCGGCCGTACAAGAAACGAATGACGCCGCGCTCCAGCGCCGCCCCCATCAGCGCGGAGGCTAAAAATGCCACGGGCACTGCAGCCAGCAGGTACCAATCAAAGGCGCCTGGCGCATACTTTTGAAACAGGCCCTGAACCACATAGGTGGCATAGGCCCCGATCATCATCAACTCACCGTGCGCCATATTGATCACGCCCATCAGACCATAGGTAATGGCCAGGCCAAGCGCCACCAGCAACAAAATAGACCCCAGACTGATGCCGCTGAACAGGGCGCCCAAGCGGTCGCCCCATGCCAACGCGGCTTCTACCTCACGCAGGCTGCTGCGAAGGGCCGCCTTCACTTCTGGCACGGTCTCTTTTTGCAATCGCTCAATCAACACCGTCTTGGTGTTGGCCTGCCGGCTGGCAGCCAAAAGCCCGGCGGCCTCGAGCCGGCGCGCCTGGTCTGGATTGTTCAGCAAGGCTGCGGCGCGCACCAGACCGAGCTCGGCTCTAATTTGGGAATTTTGTTCAGCGGCGTAGGCTTTTTCGATCAGCGGCAGCTTGCTGTCGTCAGCGTCGCTTTGCATTTGCTTGATGGCCGCACGACGCACTTTGGCGTCTGGTGAGAACAGCTTGAGCGCTGCCAGCGCTGAATCGAGCTCGCCGCGGAGGCGATTATTCATCATCATGTCTTCAAGGCCGTCGGGCAGTGCCAGCGCAGCGCCTGAGACAGGGTCAACGGCCTTGCCATCGCGAACGATCACAACCTGATCGCCCGTGACTTTGACGGCTTCGTCGGCAATCGCTTGAAGGAACGCAGCAGTTTTTTCGTCCGCTGAGGCCACAGCCTTGTTCAAGGCCTCAATGCGTGCATCCGACTCGCCAAATGCGATGCCCTTCACGTCCAAGGGTGTCAGGGCACGCGCTTGAAGAGCACCAACAAGCAGGATAAGTGAAAGAATGATTCGGAGTGACATGACAACTTTGCGGGCAGACCTATTGGCCCTAGGTGCTGCCCCAAGTCACACGACTTGGGGCGTATCCCAACGCTTCAGGTCGGGATACTGTGTTGCCTTACTTCTTGGCGGGTTCGTCAGGCTTCTTGTCGTTGCCTTCAATGTAAGGGCTCCATGGCTTGGCCTTGACCGGGCCAGGCGTTTTCCAGACCACGTTGAACTGGCCATCAGCCTTGACTTCGCCAATGAACACCGATTTGTGCAGGTGGTGGTTCTTCTCGTCCATCTTGCTCACGATGCCACTGGGTGCTTTGAAGGTCTGGCCGGCCATGGCAGCGATGACCTT
>CAXNFT010000062.1:0-11266 GCA_964201255.1 Rhodoferax sp. | reverse complement strand
CGTTCTTTGCCAGATCGATGCCTACTGTAGTAATCTTCATGTCGGACGCTCCTGTCTGTTTAAGTGGGTTGGTAAACACCTCCACTTTGGCACATTACGATGCCGCTTAGGTGGGAGCGTCCATCCCATTGGTCGTGGCCGGGAATGACAAGAAAGATACGGGAATGACGAGAAAAATGCGGGGATGGGGTGCCTGTTGCAGCGAGGTTAAGGGGGAGCCCTAAGGGCGGAGGACACGAGCGGCAGCAGGCATCCCGTCCCCTCCAACGCCAACGCCAAAAGCAGACGTAAAAAAAAGCCAACCCCAACAACCCCGGGGTTGACGTCGACCACAACAAGTATCAGGCGGTCCGCAGCGCAGCAATGCGCTCTTCGATTGGCGGGTGGGTGCTGAACAGCTTGCCGATGCCGCCAGCAATGCCCATGGCGGCCACGCTCTTGGGCAGTTCACCGGGCACCATGCCGCCCAGGCGGGCCAGGGCGTTGATCATGGGCTGCTTGCGGTTCATCAACTGGGCGGCGCCGGCATCGGCGCGGAACTCGCGCTGGCGGGAAAACCAGGCCACCACCATGGCAGCGGCAAAACCGAGCAAGATGTCAAGAACAATGGTCGTCACGTAGTAGCCAATGCCAGGGCCGCTGCTGCGGTCGTCTCCCTTGCGCAAAAAGCTGTCAACCGCATAGCCAATGACCCGGCTGAGGAACACCACGAAGGTGTTCATCACGCCCTGGATCAGTGTCATGGTGATCATGTCGCCGTTGGCCACGTGGGCGATTTCATGCCCGATCACGGCTTCAATTTCTTCACGCGTCATACCCTGCAGCAGGCCGGTGCTGACCGCCACCAAGGCCGAGTTTTTGAAGGCGCCGGTGGCAAACGCGTTGGGGTCACCCTCAAAGATGCCGACCTCGGGCATGCCGATGCCTGCCTTGTCGGCGAACTTGCGCACCGTCTCCACAATCCAGGCTTCGTCAGCATTCTGCGGCTGGTTGATAACGCGCACACCAGAAGTCCATTTGGCCATGGGCTTGCTGATCAGCAGCGAGATGAAGGCACCGCCAAAACCCATCACCAGGGCAAAGCCCAGCAAAGCCCCCAGATCGAGGCCATTTGACGTCAGGAAACGGTTGACGCCGAGCAGGCTGGCAACAACGCCCAGCACCGCCACCACCATCACATTGGTCAGTACAAACAGCAGAATTCTCTTCATGGTCATCTTTCATAAACGCCCGGCAACCGCCGACCGATGCCGAGAATGTTAGGGGCGCAGGCGCGAAAATCAAGCGCTGGCGCACAAATCCCACAAAATATCTGGTTATTGCCGGAGCCGAAAGACCGTCGGGTCCTGGTAAAAGCCGGGCGCCTCGTTGGCCGGCCACCAGCCCGGAACGCCCAGCACTGGCAAGTTGGCGAATGGCTTGGCCGCCAGTTGGTCCGGATCCAAGGCGGCTGCCACCCAGGCGTCCAGATCCACCAGGGCATCGGTCGCCGGGTGTACCAGCAGCACATGGGCGGTGATGCCCTTTCTGGGCAACACCAGTTTTTCCAGCAGGGCATGGCCAAACAACACCAGATGTGATTGCGCCCACACTGGTCGAAGCTCAGTGAATACCACCGACCAGCGTTTGGCCAACAGCGCCTCCCACAGCGGCGCAGGGGCACGCAAAAAGGCGATATTCTCGTCAAACAGGGTCAGCGCGTCGCGTACCGGACCGCGAACTTGACCAACGCCGTCGGCCCTGATCTGCGCCGCCTGCAGCTGGTTCAGGCGGGTCTTGGTACGGGGAAAGTTATGCCACATCAATCCGTTAAAAAAGTCGTGCAAGCCCTCGCGGGTAGGGCATTGTTTGCTATTAAAAATATAGCTCTCATAAGCCTCACCGTCCGGTAGCGCGCTCTGTGGCACAAAGCGCACTGGCCCGTCGCCGGCTGGTGGGGCACAGGCGTTGAGCGCCTGGGGCAACAGCAGGCCGGCTTGGCAGTGAGCCAGCACCTGTTGGCCTAGCGCGGCCACGGGCGCCAACCAGGGCACCTGCCAGTCGATCTGGTCTAAACCAGGCGCCACGGCAGGTCTTCGCCAGCGCGCAGGGGTTTGAGCTCGGCCTCGCCAAAAGCGAACGAGGCAGGCGGCGTCCAGCTCTGGCGTTGCAGCGTGATGCGACTGGTGTTACGGGGCAGACCATAAAAATCAGCGCCATGAAAGCTGGCAAAGCCTTCAAGCCGGTCCAGCGCACCCACCGCGTCAAAGGCCTCGGCGTACAGCTCCAGCGCGGCGTGCGCGGTGTAACAGCCAGCGCAACCACTGGAATGCTCCTTCAGGTGAGCCGCATGGGGGGCGCTGTCGGTGCCCAGAAAAAACCTTGGGCTGCCACTGGCTACCGCCTGCAGCAGCGCCTGGCGGTGCAGCTCACGCTTGAGCACAGGCAGGCAATAGTAGTGCGGGCGGATGCCACCGGTGAAGATGGCGTTGCGGTTGTACAGCAGGTGGTGCGCCGTGACGGTGGCGGCGGTAAAGCTGTCTGCCTGCGCCACATACTGCGCTGCCTCCCGGGTGGTGATGTGCTCCAGCACGATCTTGAGTTCAGGAAAATCCTGACGCAAAGGGATGAGCTGGATCTCGATGAACACCGCCTCGCGGTCAAATATATCGACCGCCGGGTTGGTGACCTCACCGTGCACCAACAGCGGCAGACCAGCCTTTTGCATCGCCGCCAGCACCGGGTAAACCTTGCGGATGTCGGTCACCCCGGCGTCGCTGTGGGTTGTGGCGCCGGCCGGGTAAAGCTTGAGCGCCACGACGCCGGCCTGGGCTGCCAGGGCAATCTCCGAAACCGGCAAGTGGTCAGTCAGATAGAGCGTCATCAGCGGCTCAAACACCTGGCCAGGCAGCAGGGCTGCCTGAATGCGCGCCTTGTAGGCCAAGGCCGCCGCCGCCGTGGTGATGGGGGGCTTCAGGTTGGGCATGATCACGGCGCGGCCAAATTGGGCTGCCGTGTGCGGCACCACCGTGCGCAAGGCGTCGCCATCGCGCACGTGCAGGTGCCAGTCGTCGGGTTGGGTCAGGGTCAGTGTGTCCATGCCTTCATTGTCCCAAATCCGGGGTGGGCACGGCGCAGGGCGCTGAGGGCGCCGGCTTCAGGCCGCAGCCTGGCGCAGCAAATAGTCCCAGAGGGCCTGGGCATGACGCTTGGGCCCTTGCCCCGCGCCCCGCACTGACTGTCCGGCTGGTTTGACTGTTTCCTTGGTCTGAGGACGCTCACGGTAGGCCCGCACCTCCATCGTGATCTGCAAATCCTGTAGAAAAACAGGCGTCGCATTGACCAGTTTTTTGGCCCGCAGGTCCCGCTCGACCGCGCTGTACGGCAGAAAGGCCACCCCATGCCCCTCCAGCGCCATGGCTTTGAGGCCCTCAGCCATGTCGGTTTCATAAACCCGGTCAAAGTGAATCGGTGTGCTGCTTTGCTTGAGGATCAGTTCCACCATTTGCCCCAGGTAGGCCCCTGGTGCATAGCCTAGGTAGGGCAGTGGCCGCCCCGCGCTGCCAGGCAACAAGTACAAGGGCTCTCCGTCGACACCGGGCTTGACATAGGGAGCCACCACCTCCTCGCCCAGACTAACCATTTCATATCGCTCGGTGTCGAGCTGGTTGGGCTGCGCCGGGTGGTGGTAGGCGATCAGCAGGTCACAGCTGCCCTCTACCAGCCGCATGACGGCATCGTGCACATTGAGGGCGATCAGCCGGCTCTTGATCGGGCCGAAATTCTCGCGAAGGGCGGAGACCCAGGCCGGAAAAAAGGTGAACGCCAAGGTGTGCGGCACCGCAAATTCGATCACGTCCTGCCCCGCCGCGGCGTGGCCGCGCATCATGGCCCGCGTGCTTTGCAAGGCCTGCAGCATTTCCAGCGCCTGGTCGTACAAGGTGTCGCCCGCTGGCGTCAGGCGCGTGGGGTAGGAGCTGCGGTCCACCAGATCGGTGCCGGCCCAGGCCTCAAGCGACTGGATCCGGCGCGAAAACGCCGGTTGCGTCACGTGGCGCAGTTGGGCCGAGCGGCTGAAGCTGCGGGTTTCAGCCAATGAGACGAAGTCTTCAAACCACTTGGTGTCCATGACTCTTACTCCGCACTTTGCTGCAGCGCCCACATGGCGGCATAGCGGCCGTCGGCCGCCAGCAACTCGGCATGGGTGCCGCGTTCGATGATGCGTCCGGCATCCATCACCAAAATCTCATGCGCATCGACCACGGTTGACAGGCGGTGGGCGATGACCAGCGTGGTCTTGTTTTGCGCCACGCTCTGCAGTTCGGCCTGGATGGCGCGTTCATTGGCGGAATCGAGTGCCGAGGTGGCCTCGTCAAAAATCAGGATCGGCGGATTTTTGAGCAGGGTGCGGGCGATCGCCACCCGCTGCTTCTCCCCACCCGACAATTTGAGCCCGCGCTCGCCGACCATGGTGTCGTAGCCCTTGGGCGTCGCGCTGATAAAGCCATGAATGTGCGCCGCGCGGGCGGCCTCTTCCACCTGGGCCTGGCTGGCGCCCGGCTGGCCGTAGGCGATGTTATAGGCCACCGTATCATTGAACAGCACCGTGTCCTGCGGCACGATGCCGATGGCCTGGCGCACCGAGGATTGCGTGACCTGTTTGATGTCCTGCCCGTCAATCAGGATACGACCCTGCTGCACGTCATAAAAGCGGAACAGCAGCCGCGCCAGTGTGGACTTGCCCGAGCCCGACGGGCCGACCACCGCCACCGTCTTTCCGGCCGGAATCGTAAAACTGATGTCTTGCAGGATGGGCCGGGCTGGGTCGTAAGCAAAGTTCACGTGGTCAAAGCGCAGGTCGGCGCCCTGCACCGCCAGGGGCTGTGCGCCCGGCAGGTCGGCAATTTCGCGCTCCCGCTCCATCAGGGTGAACATTTTTTCCAGGTCGGTCAGGCTTTGCTTGATCTCGCGGTACAGCACGCCCAAGAAACCCAGCGGAATGTACAACTGAATCATGAAGGCGTTGACCATCACCAGGTCGCCCAGCGTCATGCGGCCGTCCACCACGCCCTGCGTGGCGCGCCACAGCATAGCCACCAACCCGGCGGCGATGATCAACTGCTGGCCGGCGTTGAGCAGGCTCAGCGTGGTCTGGCTCTTGATGGCGGCGCGCCGGTAGCGCTCCAGGTTCTCGTCGTAGCGCTTGGCCTCAAAGTCTTCGTTGTTAAAGTATTTGACCGTTTCGTAATTAAGCAGCGAATCGATGGCCCGGCTGTGCGCCGTGGAATCCATCTCGTTCATCTTCTTGCGAAACTGGGTGCGCCACTCGGTCACGATGATGGTGAAGCTGATGTAGAACACCAGCGCAATGATGGTGATCCAGGCAAACCAGACGTCAAACTTGACGGCCAGCAGCGTCAGTACCATCGCTACCTCGATCAGGGTCGGAATAATGCTGTACAAGGAATATGAGATCAGCGAATGCACGGCTCGGGTGCCGCGCTCGATATCGCGCGTCATGCCACCGGTCTGGCGTTCCAGGTGAAAACGCAGACTAAGACCGTGCAGATGCCGAAACACCTGCAGCGAAATGCTGCGCGAGGCGCCCTCGGTGGCCTTGGCAAACACCAGGTCACGCAGCTCGGCAAACAAGGTGGTAGACAGGCGCAGCAGACCATAGGCGACCAACAAAGCCGCTGGCACCACGAGCAGGGCCGCGGCATCAATGCCGCCCTTGGGGTTCATGGTGTCAACCAGCTCTTTGAGCAGCAGCGGAACACCGACGTTGGCCACCTTGGCGCCCACCATGAAGGCCAACGCCGCGATCACGCGCCACTTGTATTGCCACAGGTAGGGGAACAGGCGGCGCAGCGTGTCCCAGTCGGAGCGCGTGGGATCAGTGGCCGGCGATGCGGCGGTGCTTTGGTGGGTGGGGCTGAGTTCGCCAGAACGGCGCATGGGTGACAATCCAGATCGTTACTTATCCCCAGATTGTGCCCATGTCTGCAAATGCAAGCGCCAAGGTGCCTCCCTCCGTGGCGCTGCCGACCGACCAGGAACTGGTGCTCAAGGTCATCCCGATGCCCGCCGACTGCAACGCCAATGGCGATATTTTCGGCGGCTGGGTGATGGCGCAGGTTGATTTGGCCGGTTCGGTGATCCCGGCGCGCTACACCGGTGGGCGCATGGCAACGGTGGCGGTGAAAGAGTTCATCTTCAAGCAACCGGTGCGGGTGGGCGACATCCTGTCGTTTTTCTCCACGCTGACCCGCGTCGGCCGTACCTCGGTCACAGTCAAGGTGGAGGTGTACGCCGAGCGCTTTCGCTCGCAGGGCAAGTACATCAAGGTCACTGAGGCCTCGCTGACCTATGTGGCCATTGACGACCAGGGACAGCCGCGCGAAGTACCCAAACCCAAAGCTTGAAGGGGCTTTATGTAGGGTTTTCCTGAGCCCTTGCGTCGGTAAAAACCCTGTCGGTATTCCCGACGATGTCCGCTATAAACAGACGGTCATCAAAAGGGAGAGACAGTGCAGTTTGTTCAACTGGTGATCAGCGGCATCGCGCAAGGGTGCATTTACGGGCTGATCGCTCTGGGCTTTGTGCTCATTTACAAGGCCACCGAAACCGTGAGCTTTGCCCAGGGCGAGCTCATGATGTTGGGCGCATTTGGCGGGCTCGCCGGCATGACCATGCTCGGCTTCCCCTACTGGCTGTCCGTGCTTTGCGCCATTTCGGCCATGGCGGTGTTTGGCATGCTGTTAGAGCGCCTGGTGATTCGGCCCATCCTGGGGCAGCCGGCGTTTTCCGTCGTGATGCTGACCATTGGCATTGGCTACGTGGCGCGGGGCCTGATCACCATGGTGCCCAATATCGGCACCGAGACCCACACCCTGCCCGTCCCTTATAAGGACGAGATCTGGAAATTGTCAGGGCTCGTCCTGAATGTGGAGCAAATGGTGGTGATCGCCGCCACCACCGTTTTGTGCCTGTTGCTGTTTGCCCTGTTTCGCTACAGCAAACTGGGCATTGCCATGCAGGCGGCTTCGCAAAACCAATTGGCCGCCTATTACATGGGCATCCCGGTGAAGCGGCTCAACGGCATTGCCTGGGGCCTTGCCGCCGCCGTGGCCGCCATTGCCGGTCTGCTGCTGGCGCCCATCACCTTTGTGCACGCCAACATGGGCTTTATTGGCCTCAAAGCCTTCCCGGCGGCGGTGGTGGGCGGCTTCGGCAGCCTGCCCGGCGCCATCGTGGGTGGGCTGGTCATCGGGCTGGTGGAGTCGCTGTCAGGGTTTTACCTGCCAGATGGCTTCAAGGACACGGCCGCTTACATCGTGGTACTGATCATGCTGGTGGTCAAACCCACTGGCCTGTTTGGCGAAAAGCTGCGCAAAAAGGTCTGACATGCGCTTCATCTTCAAGACCGACTACACGCAGGACATCCGACTGGCCAAACATGGCGGTCAGCTGTTCTGGTATGGCGCCCTGCTGCTGCTTTTACTGGGCGCGCCCTGGCTGGTGGCCGAGTACTGGCTGGCGCAGCTCACCTTTGTGCTGATTTATGCCGTGGCCGGCCTGGGCCTGATGCTGCTGGCGGGCTACACCGGGCTCTTCTCGCTGGGGCACGCGGCATTTCTCGGGGTGGGCGCGTATACCCAGGCGGTGCTGACCAATGCCGGCGTACCGTTTCCGCTGGCGCTGGTTGGCGCCGCGGCGCTGTCGGCAGCGGTGGGGTTTGTGGTGGGCCTGCCGGCCCTGCGGGTCAAGGGCATCTACCTGGGTATGGCCACACTGTCCTTTGGCTTTATCGTGGAAGAAGTGCTGGCCCGCTGGGAGTCGGTCACTGGGGGCAATGCCGGCATCCACATCAAGAAGCCCAATATGCTGGGTTGGACCTTGGACAGCGGTGAGTCCTTCTACTTTCTCTGCCTGGTGGTCGCGGTGGTGGCCACCCTGGGCATCTTGAACCTGTTGCGTTCACCGACCGGGCGGGCTTTTGTCGCCATCCGTGACTCGGAGATCTCGGCGCAGAGCATGGGCATCGACCTGGCGCACTACAAAACCCTGTCGTTTGCCATCTCGGCGGCGCTGGCGGGCGTAGCCGGCGCCTTGTACGCGCACAAGCTGCAGTTCATTTCCCCCGACCAGTTCAACATCCTGCAGTCGATCGACCTGCTGCTGATGATCGTCATTGGCGGGCTGGGCTCAGTACATGGGGCGTTTTTAGGCGCCATTTTCCTGATCTCAATGCCGCAAGCGATCGCCATGCTCAAAGACTACCTGCCCGCCGCGGTGGGCCAGGCGCCGGGCTTGCAAGGGCTGGTCTATGGCGTGGTGCTGATCGCCTTTGTGCTGTTTGAGCCCATGGGCCTCTATGGCCGCTGGCTCAAGGTGCGCACCTACCTACAGCTCTTCCCGTTCTACCGCAAAGGCATGTTCAAGCGGCAGAAATCATTCCAGAAATCGGACAGATTGAGATGACCTCCCCCACGCTTGTCGCTGCGCCTGCTGCGTTGCCCCCTGAAGGGGGGATGCTGTCATCCCCGGCGAAGACCGGGGATCCATGGATTCCCGCGTGCGCGGGACTGACGTCTCAGGGCGCGGGAATGACGATGCGGGGCGCCGGAATGATGGGGCGGGATGGGGGAATGAGTCATGTCTGATGTCGTTTTGTCAGCCAACAACCTGAGCGTGCGCTTTGGTGGGGTGCTGGCGGTCAATAAAGTCAGCTTTGATGTCCAACAAGGCGAGGTCTTCACTCTGATCGGGCCCAATGGCGCGGGCAAGACCACGGTGTTCAACCTGATCAGCCGCATTTACACGCCCACCACGGGCGAAATCGACTACCTGGGTCCGCAGGGCTTGCTCCGACTGACCGAGCAGCAGCCGCAGTCGGTGGCCGGGTTGGGCATCGCCCGTACCTTTCAGAACATCGAGCTTTTTGAGCATGCCACGGTGCTGCACAACCTGCTGATCGGCCGACACACCCAGCGCAAGAGCAGCTTCTGGCAAGACCTGTTGTTCACCGCTGCCACGCGTGACGCCGAGCTCCAGGCGCGGCAAAAAGCCGAGGAAGTGATCGAGTTCCTTGACCTGCAGCACCACCGTGACTCGATGGTGGCAGGCCTGCCCTACGGCGTGCGCAAAGTGGTGGAGCTCGCCCGCGCCCTCTGCACCGAGCCGCGTTTGCTGCTGCTTGACGAGCCCTCCTCCGGCCTGAATGTCGAAGAAACCGACGACATGGCGTTCTGGATTCAAGACATCAAAAACGAACTCGGCATCACGGTGCTGATGGTGGAGCACGACATGAGCCTGGTGTCCAAGGTGTCAGACCGGGTACTGGCCATGAACCAGGGCGAGGTACTGGCCATGGGCACACCCCGCGAGGTGCAGACCGACCCCGGGGTGATCGAGGCCTACTTGGGCTCGGTGGACGATGTCTCTTCACTGCGTAGGAACGTCGCATGAGCAGCACCCCCCCGCCCGTGAGTGACCTGCCGGTGCTCAAGTTGCTCAACGTGGAGAGCGCCTACGGCCCGATCAAGGCCATTCGCGGCGTGAGCCTGCAGGTGCGCCGCGGTGAAATCGCGACCGTGCTCGGCTCCAATGGTGCTGGCAAGACCACCATCCTCAAGACCATCTCGGGCATCATCGACCCGCGTAAGGGCTCGATCGAGTTCAAGGGCAATGACATCACGGCGCAAGACCCGGCCCTGATCGTGCAGCAGGGCTTGAGCCATGTGCCCGAGGGGCGCGAGGTCTTCCCCCTGCTGAGCGTGCGCGACAACCTGCAGATGGGGGCCTACACCCGGCAGGACCGCGACGGCGTGGCCACCGACATCGAAGCGGTGTATGCTTATTTTCCAATTCTGCGCGAGCGCGCTGGCCAGGATGCCGGCCTGCTATCTGGCGGGCAGCAACAGATGCTCGCTATTTCACGGGCCCTGATGGCGAACCCCGATTTAATGCTGCTCGACGAACCTAGCCTGGGCCTGTCGCCGAAGCTGACCAAGGAGATCTTCGAGATTGTGGTTCGAATCAACCGAGAGCGCGGCACCACCATCTTGCTGGTGGAGCAAAACGCCAACATGGCGCTCAACGCCTCAGACTACGGCTACGTGCTGGAAAACGGCAGGATC
The DNA here is from genome assembly GCA_964201255.1 of Rhodoferax sp. GTDB lineage: Bacteria > Pseudomonadota > Gammaproteobacteria > Burkholderiales > Burkholderiaceae_C > Rhodoferax. Next base: position 1,145 of record CAXNFT010000062.1, on the reverse strand, counting down.
GTGATGGAAGACACCTGTGCCCGCCTGCGCGAGAAAGACGACATTAAAGAGTTCTACCTTGGGCTCAAGGAAGACGGCGTACGCGGCGAGCGCCGCTGGAAAAAGAAGAAAACATGGCGATAAACATCAAGCCAAGCCCGGGTCTGTGGGATACCCGCCACATTCAGCCCTGCCACGACATAGTGCTGGCAGGCGAAACCATTCCCGCAATGTTCTGGAATGCGGTCAAACAGCGCGGCCCCAAGGTCTGGATGCGGCAAAAGCATTTGGGCCTGTGGCGCAGCTGGACATGGGATCAGACCGCCGACGCCGTGCGGGAGATCGCCTACGGCCTACTCAGCCTAGGCTTTGAGCGCGGCGAATGCGCCTCCATCCTGGGAAACACGGTGGTGGAGTGGGTCTGGGCCGACCTGGCCGTTTTGTCAGCCGGCGGCGTCTCCAATGGCATTTACCCGACCGACGCAGCGTCGCAGGTGCACTACTTGTGTGAAGACTCATGCACCACGGTGCTTTTTGTGGAAGACGACGAACAGCTCGACAAGGCTCTTGAGGTGCGCGCGCAATTGACGGGGCTGCGCAAGATAGTGGTGTTTGACATGGAAGGCTTGCGCGACCTGGACGACCCTGGCGTGATCGGCCTAGACGCCCTGCGCGCGCTCGGCCGGGCGCACTTGGCGCAACACCCCGAGGCCCTGCAGCATCGCATTGACGCCTGCCGCCCTGAAGACCTGGCCATTTTGGTCTATACCTCGGGCACCACAGGCCGGCCCAAGGGCGCCATGCACTTGCAGCGCGGCCTGGTGTTCACAGTGCGCGGCTACAACACGCTGGTGGCGCAAGATGAGCGCGACGAGCGCATGTGCTTTCTGCCGCTGTGCCACATTGCCGAGCGCATAGGCGGCGAGTATTTTTCGCTGTACACCGGCTCTATCCTCAACTTTGTCGAAAACCCCGCGACCATCCCGGAAAACGTCCGCGAAATCGCGCCCACTGTCTTCACCGCCGTACCCCGTGTCTGGGAAAAGTTCTACTCCGGCGTGATGATCTCGCTGAAAGAAGCCGGTGCTGTGCAGCAGGCCGCCTACGGCTGGAGCATTGGCGTGGGAACCGACATTGCCGAGCGGGTGCTGGCTGGTCAGTCGGTG
>CAXNFT010000061.1:0-11270 GCA_964201255.1 Rhodoferax sp. | reverse complement strand
AGCGGCAAGTCGATCCAGGCCAAGGGGATTGTGCCCGACGTCATGGTTGATGAAACCGAAGAAGGTAACCTGTTTGCGGCACTACGCACCCGAGAGGCTGACCTGGAAAAACACTTGAGCAGCGGTCAAGGCGCCGAGGTGAAAGACGTCGCCCGCGAAAAAGCGCGTGAAGAAGCCCGCAAAAGACTCGAGGATGAGATGAAGAAGCCAGTGGCCGATCGCAAGTTGCCCGAGTACGGCTCCGACAAAGATTTCCAGCTGATTCAGGCCCTCAATCAGCTGAAGGGGCGCCCCGTCCTCGTCAGCAAAACGCTGACTGAACGCAAGGAAGAAAAGAAGGCAAATTAAGCGCCCATGACGGACGACCAACTGCTGCGCTACTCGCGCCACATCCTGCTCGACGAGATCGGGATCGAAGGGCAGGAACGGATTCTGGCCAGCCGGGTGCTGATGGTAGGTGCGGGCGGCTTGGGCTCACCGGTGGCCCTGTACCTGGGCTCGGCCGGCGTGGGCCACCTCACGGTGGCAGACGATGACGTGGTCGACCTCACCAACCTGCAGCGTCAGATTGCCCACACCACCGATCGCATCGGGCAAGGTAAAGCCGACTCGGTGCGAACTGCCGTGGCGACCCTGAATCCAGAAGTCACGGTTCGGGCCCTTACCCTGCGCGCCGATGCTGCCCTGCTGGACCGCGAAGTGGCGCTGGCAGATTTGGTGCTGGACTGTTGCGACAACTTCGCAACGCGCCACGCCATCAACGCCGCCTGCGTCAGGCACCGCAAACCGCTGGTGTCAGGCGCGGCCATCCGTTTTGATGGCCAGATCTGTGTTTATGACCCACGCGCCGAAGACTCGCCCTGCTACGCCTGTGTCTTCCCCCCCGATCGTGAATTTGAGGAAGCCCGCTGCGCCACCATGGGCGTGTTTGCCCCGCTGGTGGGCATCATCGGCGCCATGCAAGCGGCTGAGGCCTTGAAACTGATAAGCGGCGTGGGTCAACCGTTGACAGGGCGTCTGTTGATGCTGGATGGTCGGGCCATGGCGTGGCAAGAGTTGCGTTTGCCACGTAACCCGCTGTGCAGTGTGTGCGGCCCAAGGCCCTGAAACTGACACCACGTCGCGACCGCCAAGGATGCGCCGCCATCCGCCGCCAATTTCGGAGTTTGATGCAATTTCATGCTGTTAGACTCAGTTTTAACGACTTGCTTTGCGCCTTGATATTGCACCGTACTGGCTTCAACTCACGTGATAACCCATGATCAATCTGCTTGATTTGCAGTTGGAAGGCGCCCTGGCACTTCTAGGGCATGATCCATCAAGCCGATTGCCGGAGGCCAGCACATCGCCCTCCGCCTTTCTGCAAAGTGTGATTGACCAGTTGTGCGAGTTGTCCCTGAAAGACCCCCTGACCGGCCTGGCTAACCGGCGTCATTTTCGTCACGTACTGGGCCTTGAAATAGACGCGGTTGCCCGTTCTGGCGAACCGGCACTGTTGCTCATGATTGACATTGACCATTTCAAGAAAATCAATGACACGCATGGCCACCCGGCCGGCGACCAGGTGCTGCAGGTGATTGCCCGCTGCTTAGCAGATTGTGTTCGCCCCATGGACACAGTGGCGCGCTACGGCGGTGAAGAATTCGCTGTCATCCTGCCGTCTTGCGACGTCGCCTTTGGCCAGATCGTGGCAGATCGAATTCGCGAAAAAATCGAAGCGCTGCGCATCCCACTGGTCAGCCGTATTGAGCTGCAGGTGACGGTCAGCATTGGCGGTGCCTTCGCGCCCGAATGGATTCGCTCCACCACCACACTCTGGACGGATCACGCCGATCTGCAGCTGTACCGTGCCAAGTCAGAAGGCCGCAACCGGGTTTGCATCGACGCACAACAGGGAATCTCGGTCAGTGCAGAAGAAAAAAATCTGCTGTTTGGGCACCTCTCGCTGGGCGATGCCGCCTGGATCGAGAGTGTGGTCAATGATGCCCCGGGCCAAGCGCCGCGGGCCGCACAATGAATAAGGTGAATTGACGATGACCGATGTGCTGAATCCTCCGAAAGACCTGCCCGCGGCCAGCCCGACGCGCCCCAAGCCCATGGGCAAGGTGTTGGCTATCACCAGTGGCAAGGGCGGCGTCGGCAAGACCTTTGTGTCGGCCAATCTGGCGGCGGCCCTGGCCAAACGCGGCAACCGCGTGCTGGTGCTTGACGCCGACCTCGGGCTGGCCAACCTGGACGTGGTGCTCAATCTATACCCCAAACTTACGCTGCACGATGTGTTCACGGGCAAAGCCAAGCTAGAAGACGCGATCGTCCGCGCGCCCGGCGGCTTCTCTGTGCTGTTAGCCGGCTCGGGCATGGTCGAGTACTCGCGGCTGAGCACAGAGGTGCGTGACGACTTTCTTCGCATCATGAATGGCCTGACGCCGCACTACGACATCGTGCTGCTCGACACTGGCGCAGGTATTTCCGATGTCGTGCTGTTTGCCGTGTCGCTGGCCTCTGAAGTGCTGGTTGTCGCCACCCCCGAGCCCACATCGCTCACCGATGCCTACGCCACCATCAAGGTGCTGGCGGGGCAACAAAAACGCCAAAGCATTCGACTGGTGGTCAATCAGACCGCGCGCCTAGGCGATGGCCGCGCCATCACGGCGCAGCTGCAACAGGTGCTGGACCGATTTGTGCCCAGTGAACCGGGCCGGCAATTGCGCCTGATCCATATGGGGGACATTCCCGCCGATCCGCAAGTGCGAATGGCCATTATGCGTCGGCAGTTGCTGATGCAGTCTATGCCGGGCAGCCCTGCTGCGCTGGCCGTTTCTCAGCTTGCGGGCAAGTTGCAAGAAGCGATCATGCGCTGATGATCCAGCCCTCCAGCGGGTCCAACGCAGCTGGCAGGCCGTACGCCAGTTCGCCCTGTTCCCGCTGAATCTGAGCCCAGGCAGCCTGCAACAGGCATAGCACGGCGTCCAATGCGTCGCCGCTCGCATCATCCACCAGTACATCGCGTTGCGCATGCGTCAACTTGAGCTGCAGGGCCAACCGGGTCCGACCGTTTTCCAACCCTGTGATGAGATCCTTACGGGCAATCAGTCGCTCTGGCGTCTGTTTGGCTCGATCGTCGCTCTTGTAGCTGCGCGCACCCAGCAACTCACGCGCCAGCAAACCTGGGTAGGCCTCCAGAGCAACTCGCCGGGCCTGACCGTCGGCTGACCGGTCTTGCGGATCGCCGGGGTGCAGGCCAGGCAGACAAACACCCGCGTCGAGCAAGCGCGGCACGCCGGCATGCAGCATATAGGCCACAGGTGGGTTGACCCATTTCATGGAGGGGCTTGAGCCCGCCGGCCGATCCGTCGCGCGATGGGCAAACTTACCGCCGACAGGACGCTGCGCGCAAAAAGCTGCAAACTGCTGGCGAATGTCTGGTCGGGTTAGGCCAGCGTAATGACGGATACACGGCTCCCACTGCAAGGGCCAGCCCAGCGTCTGCACCAGTTCACGGGGTAGGCCAAAGGGCAGATCAAAGCCACCCACCCAACTTAGGGGCAGCCGCAGCCAGGCACTGAACGCATCGAGTGATTCCAGCCGCTCGAGCCCGCTCAGCTGAACCCTGCCGCCCTGCTGACTGCCGCGGGCGATCAGAATCGGTTTTCGGCGCGAGGGGCTGCTAGAAAAGTCGCAGCCGACCAGATCAGCACGCTGCTGATCGCCAGCATGCGTTGGCGCGGGGCTGCCGGACCTCAAGGCCTCAGGCGCGACCAATGATGCTGGCGGTGGCCATCAGCTCCTCCAGCAGCGCCAATGACACCTTGCCCGACACCGAGTAAGGATCGAGCTCGGGTTTTTCGGCGTATTTGAGCAAGATCGAGGCGTTGATGCGTGACATGTCAACCTGCCCCATGGTCCAGCCACCAAAACGCCGCTCCGAGATTTCTTCATAGTGCAACAGCACCACATCCTTGTGTCTGCCATCGCGCTGGATGTGTCCGTAGAGCTCACTTACCGACATTCGACCACCCTCTATCGCCTGCAGGAAAATACCGCCTCCATAGCAAAGAATGCCAGTAATACCGCATTCGGGGTTGTGCGAACGCGATTGCGCCAGGATGGTCTCGATCGCCCCCGGGCTGGTATCAATGGCACGGCTGGCATAAAGCAAACGGACCAACATGATCAGCTCTTCCTGGGTAAAAGCGACAGGAACTCACGGCGCAAGTTGGCATCTTTCAGAAAGCTGCCACGCATCACAGAATTGATCATCTTGCTGTCGATGTCCTTGACGCCGCGCCAGCCCATGCAAAAGTGGGACGCCTCCATCACAATGGCCAGCCCGTCAGGCTGAGTTTTTTGCTGGATCAGATCCGCCAATTGCACCACGGCCTCTTCCTGGATCTGCGGGCGGCCCATGACCCACTCGGCAAGCCGCGCATACTTGGACAAGCCGATCACGTTGGTGTGTTCGTTGGGCAATACACCAATCCAGATTTGACCGATCACCGGACACAGGTGGTGGCTGCAAGCGCTTCGGACCGTGATGGGGCCGACGATCATCAGCTCATTCAGGTGCTCGGCATTGGGGAACTCGGTGACGGCCGGGCTCTTGACGTAGCGCCCACGAAACACTTCGTTAAGGTACATCTTGGCGACTCGGCGTGCCGTTTGGCCGGTATTGTGGTCGTTATCTGTGTCAATGACCAGACTACCGAGCACCCCCTGCATCTTGGTTTCTACCTCATCGAGCAACTGCTCAAGCTCACCGGGCTCAATGAAATCGGCGATGTTGTCGTTGGCATGAAAACGTCTGCGCGCCGCCTGAAGCCGCTCCCGGATCTTCACGGAAACAGGCGTTCCCTCGTCGGCGTCGGTTGGGTTCATGCGGCTGGTGGTTGACATTAACATGGGTAAATGTTAACAGTCTTTAGACAATAGGGTTTCTTGGCCTAAACCCTTGTCGCACATGCATTGTTAGCTATTTATTTAATAGCGATTGCCGGTAAGAAAGAGCGCCATCCGCATCAGGCCGAAGGCCACACGGTCCAGCAGGCGCAGGCGCCAAGACCTGTTCGCGTAGGTTTGGGGGTCCACACGCACGCCGCCATGTTCTATCGCCTGCTCCAGTTGGGCCCGCAATTCGCGTGCAAAAGCCGGGTCCTCTACCACCACATTGGCCTCCCGCGCCAGCAGCAGGCTCAAGGGGTCGAGGTTGGAGGACCCCACGGTGGCCCAGCGACTGTCGATCACGGCCACCTTGGCGTGCAAAAAGCTGACCGAATACTCATGGATTTCCACCCCTGCGGCCAACAGCACGCCATAGACCGGTCGCGCTGCGTGGTACTGCATGAAATACTCATAGCGGCCTTGCAACAGCAGGCGGACCCGAACACCCCGCTGGGCGGCATGGGTCAGGCTGCGGCGTAACTTACGGCCGGGTAAGAAGTAGGCGTTGGCGATGATGATTTCATGAGTCGCCTCGCCAATGGCCTTGCGGTAAGCGCGCTCGATCTGGGCCCGGTGGCGCAGGTTATCGCGCAGCACCAAGGCCGCGCGGGCCATTGCGCCAGCAGCGGGCACAGCAAGGGCTGGCGATGGCAGCTGGCTCGGCGCGGCCAGCGCGACCGCCTGACGCAGTGCCAGCCATGCGGCCCGCAAGTCGATCTGCTGCGCCGTTCGCGCCGCTTGCAGGCGCCACCAAAACTGAGCTTGTACAGCATGCACTTCTCTCACCAGGGGCCCGATCACCCGCACCGCGAAGTCAAGGCGGGGAAGTTGTAGCGCGCCATGGTTGGGGTCAAAAAAATCGTCCAGCACGTTGATACCGCCGCAAAAAGCAACTTGACCGTCCACCACACACAGCTTGCGGTGAAGTCGTCGCCAACGGCTGGGGATCAGCAAGCCGAATCGTCCCATTGGCGCAAAAATCTGCCAGAGCACACCCGCGGCCTGGAACCGGCTGCACCAGTGCGGGTCCAGCGCCGGAGTGCCGACGCCGTCCATCACAAGGCAAACCTTCACCCCACGCAAAGCAGCCCGCTCCAGTGCAGCCGCCACCAGGGCGCCACTGCCAACCGGATTGAAAATATAAGTTTCCATGCGCACTTCGTGCACACTGGCGTCGATCGCCTCTATCAGCGCCGGGAAAAAATCCTTTCCCCCCTGGAGCAACTGAAGTTGGTGTCTAAGCTGAAGTTGCGCCATCTCCAGGTCCAATCAGTCGGACAAACCAAACTCGGCGATTAAAGGCAAGTGGTCGGACATTTGACCCCAGATCCGGCCGCGCGGCACATGCACCGATATAGGCAGCAGACCCCGGGCATACACATAGTCCAGCTGCACCAGTGGCAGGCGGGACGGGAAGGTGGCCTGCCCCCGGCCGCCAAAAGCTGTCAAGTTTGCCTGTGCCAGTGCCACTTGGACCTGGTTACCCCAGTCATTGAAGTCTCCGGCCACGATCAGGGGCACCTGGGGCGGAATTTCACGGCGGATGAACTGTTGCAACTGGCTCACCTGGCGCACCCGGCTGGCCCGAATCAGGCCAAGGTGCACGACCACGACATGAACCGAAGCGTCGTGCACCAAGACCTCGGCATGCAGCAGACCGCGCTGCTCAAAGCGGTGGTCTGACATGTCTTCATGCTGATGCGACACCACCGGCCAGCGCGTCAGCATCGCATTGCCATGCTCGCCGTGCCGGGTGTACGCGTTGGTTCGGTAGACCGCCGCATAGCCCTCCGGCGCCAAAAAGTCGGCTTGCGGCAGCTCCGGCCAGTGGGTGAAATAAGCCTGCTCGCGCCGGTGCACCCGGCGAACTTCCTGCAGACACACGATGTCAGCGTCCAACTGCTCCACCGCATGCCCGAGGTTATGAATCTCCAGCCGACGCCTGGGTCCGTGCCCTTGTACGCCTTTGTGGATGTTGTAGGTGGCGACCCGAACCAGCTTCACGGGCCCGCCCCAGCGGAGGCGAAGCGCGGCAGCATCAGGATCGCCTCGGCGTTGGAGGGTGAAAAACAGGCGCTGGCCGCCAGCTGATAAGGCAACCATTGCGCGGCCGTGTGTTCACGCGGGCTCAGGCGTACGGGCCTGGTTTCAGGCAGGCGCAAGCCAAACAGGTGCTCGGTGTTGTGGGTCACACCCGGCGCATAACGGTGCCGCCAGCGGGGGTAGATGTCATAAACGTTTTCGAGTTGCCAATCCAGCAGCGCATCGGCCAACTCAGACCCCGGCGCGCAGTTGATACCGGTTTCCTCCAGCACTTCGCGCACCGCCGTCTGAGCGTAGTTTTCTTGAAGTGCATCTTTGCTGCCAGTGACCGACTGCCAAAAATCAGTTGCATCGGCCCGACGGATCAACAAGACATCAAGGGCCGGGGTGTGAATCACCACCAGCACCGATTGGGGAATCTTGTAGGTTGGGGCCATGAAAAAGGGCGCTCCAAAAGCGCCCCACCATTCTGCCTTACACCCAGAACAGAGGCTGGATCAAACCGGCTTCGCCAACTCGGTGTTGCGCAACTTGATGTGCAGTTCTCGCAGCTGCTTCTCGTCCACCAGGCCAGGCGCTTGCGTCAACAGACACTGCGCCCGCTGGGTTTTGGGGAAGGCAATCACATCTCGGATCGACTCAGCGCCGGTCATCAGCGTCACGATGCGGTCCAGGCCGAACGCAATGCCGCCGTGGGGCGGCGCACCGTACTGCAGGGCGTCCAGCAGAAAGCCGAATTTGTCCTGGGCCTCTTCCGGGCTGATCTTCAGCGCATCAAAAACTTTTTGCTGCACGTCGGCACGGTGAATCCGCACCGAGCCTCCGCCCATCTCCCAGCCGTTGAGGACCATGTCGTAGCCCTGGGAGATGCATTTGTCGGGAGCGGTGACCATCCAATCCTCATGGCCCTCCTTGGGTGCCGTAAAGGGGTGGTGCACCGCGGTGTAGCGCTGCGCTTCCTCGTCAAACTCGAACATCGGGAAGTCAACCACCCAGAGTGGGCGCCAACCGGCCTCAAACAGGCCGTTTTTCTTGCCGAACTCGCTGTGCCCAATCTTGACCCGCAGCGCGCCAAGGGCGTCGTTCACCACCTTGGTTCTGTCAGCACCGAAGAAAATGAGGTCGCCGTCCTGTGCGTCGGTGCGCTCCAGCACCGCCGCCAGAGCCCGGTCATGGAGGTTCTTGACAATCGGGCTCTGCAGTCCGTCGCGGCCACGCGCCCGATCGTTGACCTTGATGTAGGCCAAGCCCTTGGCGCCATAGATCTTGACGAACTCGGTGTAAGCGTCGATCTCGCCACGGCTCAGGCCGCCGGTTTCGCGGGCGCCACCGGGAATGCGCAGACCCACCACACGGCCGTCCTTCATGGTGGCAGCGCCGGCGAAGACCTTGAAATCCACCTCCGCCATGACATCGGTGAGCTCGGCGAATGCCAGTTTGACTCGCAAATCCGGCTTGTCCGAGCCGTATTGGTGCATGGCCTCGCCATAGGTCATCACCGGGAACACGCCCAGGTCGACCTTGAGCGTGCTCAGAAACACGGTCTTGATCATGTCCTGGAACAGATCGCGAATGTCCTGCTCAGCCAGGAACGATGTCTCTATGTCAATCTGCGTGAATTCAGGCTGCCGGTCAGCGCGCAAATCTTCGTCGCGGAAACACTTGGTGATCTGGTAATAGCGGTCAAAGCCGGCCACCATCAGCAATTGTTTGAACAACTGCGGGCTTTGCGGCAAGGCAAAGAAATGGCCATCGTGCACACGGCTGGGCACCAGGTAATCCCGCGCGCCCTCAGGCGTTGACTTGCCCAGCATCGGGGTCTCGATGTCCACGAAACCATGGGCGTCAAGAAACTTGCGTACCTCCATAGCCACCCGGTAGCGCAGCATCAGGTTGTTTTGCATGTACGGGCGGCGCAGATCCAGCACCCGATGTGTAAGGCGGGTGGTTTCGCTGAGGTTGACGTCGTCCAGTTGAAACGGCGGCGTGACCGAAGGATTCAGCACTTTAAGCTCATGGCACAACACCTCGATGCTGCCACTTTTGAGTTGGTCATTGGTGGTGCCAGTCGGACGGGCCCGCACAAGACCTTTGACCTGGATGCAAAATTCATTGCGCAGCACCTCGGCGGTGGCGAACATGTCGGGCCGATCGGGATCGCAGACCACCTGCACATAACCTTCGCGATCACGCACGTCCACAAAAATAACGCCGCCGTGGTCACGCCGACGGTTGACCCAACCGCACAGGGTCACAGCCTGGCCCAGCAGGGCCTCGGTCACCAGACCGCAATAATGGGAACGCATTGCCATAAGCAGCTTTCAGGGTCCCGAAAAACGCCGGGACAGGTTTCAATAAGTGTCAGTGGGGGGCGGCTTTGGCCGCCTCAGAGGGTGGCACTACCCCCATGGAAATCACATAGGTCAGCGCCTCATCGACGCTCATCTTCAGCTCTATCACCTCTGAGCGAGGCACCATCAGGAAGAATCCGCTGGTTGGGTTGGGTGTGGTCGGCACATAAACGCTGACGAAATCTTGCCCCAGGTGCTCCGCCACTTCACCAATCGGCGAACCGGTCTGAAACGCGATGGTCCAGGCTCCGGCGCGTGGATACTGCACCAGCAATGCGGTGCGAAAGGCGTTGCCAGTGCTGGAAAACAGTGTGTCCGACACCTTCTTGACGCTGGTGTATACCGTTTTGAAAATCGGAATATTGGTGAAAAGCTTGTTCAGCTGCTTGAGCCACCAACGCCCCGCCACATTGGAGACCAACGCGCCAGTCAAAAGCAGTGCCGTGAAGACCAGCACCACACCCAGACCCGGAATGTGGCGCAACAGCTCCAGCTGGACGCCAGTGGCGTTGGACGTGACTGCCGACAACCCTGTCAAGACACCACCGAAAATGCCATCCAGCAAGCTCACCAACCAGAGCAGCACCCAGAGGGTAATGGCCAGCGGAAACCAGACCAGCAGCCCGGTGATCAAGTATTTTTTGACATGCATATGGGGGCTCGGGAATCAGTCGTGGGCAAGATCAATGACAAGCGCAGGAGGCAGCGCAGCCACTGGCGGCGGCCGGCGCTGCAGCGGCGGTCTCGGTTTTGCCGCCGGTATCAGCAGGCTTGGCGCTGTCACCACCAGCACCAGCACCCGCACCCGCACCACCGCCCTCACCACCGGGTGTGCTGGCCGGCGCCGCGGTGCCGCCACCTTTGAAATCGGTGGCGTACCAACCCGATCCTTTGAGCTGGAAACCGGCTGCGGTCAGTTGTTTTTTGAAGGTGCTGCCACCACAACTCGGGCAATCCGAGAGCGGTGCGTCAGACATTTTTTGCAACACGTCCTTGGAAAACCCGCAGGACTCGCATTTATAAGCGTAAATTGGCATGGCGATAGGACTCGGGGTCAGCTTGCAAAGCCTGTGATTATAGGGCGCTGGCCCCGCCTAGAAGATTCTCAAGCGGCTCCAGAGCTGCATCACCAACAGGCCCAGTACAAAACCGAAACCGCCATAGAGCAAGCCTTGCAGCAGCCGGTTGGTGCGTTTTTGTTCGGCCAGCAAGTCCGCCATCAGCCGGTCCGGTTGCGGTTTACGACCCTTTAGAAACTCATAAAGAAGACGCGGCAGCTCGGGCAACAGCTTGGCATACTGCGGCGCCTCATTGCGCAGCTCCTCGAATAACCTGGCCGGGCCAAGTTGGTCAAGCATCCATTTTTCAAGGAACGGCTTGGCCGTGCTCCACAAATCAAGCTCTGGGTCAAGCTCGCGCCCCAGGCCTTCAATATTGAGCAACGTTTTCTGCAACAACACCAGTTGCGGCTGGATTTCAACCGAGAAGCGGCGCGAGGTCTGGAACAAACGCATCAGGACCAGGCCCAAGGAGATTTCTTTCAGGGGCCGGTCAAAGTAGGGCTCGCACACCGACCGGATGGCTGACTCCAGCTCATCGACCCGGGTGCTGGCCGGCACCCAACCTGACTCAATGTGCAACTCAGCCACCCGCTTGTAGTCGCGCCTGAAAAACGCTGTGAAATTCTGGGCCAGGTACTCTTTGTCTGAGCCGGTGAGTGTGCCAACAATACCGAAATCCAGCGAGATGTAGCGCCCAAAGGTCGCCGGCTCAACGCTGACCTGGATGTTCCCAGGGTGCATGTCAGCATGAAAAAAACCATCCCGAAACACCTGGGTGAAGAAAATGGTGACGCCATCACGCGCCAGCTTGGGGATATCGACGCCGGCAGCCCGCAGCCGGTCCACCTGGCTGATCGGAATGCCATTCATGCGCTCC
>CAXNFT010000060.1:0-11301 GCA_964201255.1 Rhodoferax sp. | reverse complement strand
CAAGGCGCCCATCCAGATTGATTTGAACGTGCGGGCCAAGTTTGACGACTTCCTGCGCGATGTGGGTGTGCTGGCTGACCACCAGCGCGACCAGGGCCTGGTGATTGAGGCAGGGGTGGAGGCAGGTCTGAATGGGGCCCTGGGGGACGAAATTGACGACCTGCGACAAATAACCGACGAATAACGGGCTTGAGTAGTGGATTTGTCAGAGCGCAGTGGTAGATCTGTATGGGTCCTGTACTGAGCATCGTACCGAGTTTTAGGGGCGTTGGCTGGAGTGTTGGCGGGTGCTCAGGGCCACCTGCGCGGTGGTGCTGGAGGCGGCCGGCCTGCGGGCTTGGGATGGGTGCCGGGGTGCTGGGTCGCTGGGTGCTGCCAAAAGACCTAAGATTTTCTTCATAGGTGGAGTTACCGACCCTACAAAACCTACAAAACCCGGTTTTGCAGGGCCGACTTCTAGGCGGATCTCGAAATCTTTTGCCGGCCCAGGTGTCGGGGTGCGACCGGGGCTCCGGCTTCCACCCCCCCCGGCCCGGCATCGTGGACTGGCGGCGCGAAGCGCATGACTCACCCCAGGCGCCCTGTTCTCAAATTTGAAAATTTTTAATTTTTTTAGAAATGACCACTCCCAAAACACCCTAGCCCTGCCCCCTAACCGGGTGGCGGTGCGCTCCGGGCACGGGGTGGGCAAGAGTGCGATGCAGAGCTGGGTGGTGTTGTGGTGCCTCTTCACCCGCTCGCCGGTGAAGATTGCCTGCACGGCGCCTACCCTGCAGCAGGTGACATGTCGATGATGAAATATACAAGCTGTGCATTACTCGCCGAGGTGCGCTTCAAGCAACGCGGCAATACCAAGGAGGTAGTTGTCGTCGTGCCATCGACCCGCCAGTTGAATCCCGATCGGTAGGCCCAGTGCACTTTTTCCGCACGGCATCGATAGCGCGGGGTGCCCTGTGAGATTCATCGGGTAGGTGTAGGGGTACCATGCGCCACGAACCGATCCGGCTGGCTTGCCTCCAATGTAGATGACGCCACTGACATCCACATCCGCAGCCAGTGGGGGGGCCGACAAGGTTGGCGATATAAGCACGTCGTGGTGATTAAATAAGGTCTGCAGCTCGTTGAAGCAACGACTTTTCGCGAAGCCTGATTCCTGCAAGGCAACCGCCGTGTGCTGCATGCCCTTCTCGACAAGGTCGACCAGTGTCGGGTCCAGGCGGGTCCCGAACCGTTCCAGGTGGGGGCCGATGCGTGCTGCCAGGGCGGACTGCAAAATCACCAAAAAATGCCGCTCAAGGGACACAAAGTCGAGGGTGACCGGTTCGACAATCGCGCCTTGCTGCTCCATGATACGAACTGCTGCAGTCGTGATTGCCTCTACTTCCGAGTCGACCCGATTCCCGGCGGAAAGCAGCCACGCGACCCGCAAACCGCTCAGACTTAGGGGCGTTGTGCGGCCAAACGATGGGCTCCCTTGTCCGTAGGGATCACGTCTGTCCGGGCCTCGGATGGCGTTGAAAAGGATCGACGTATCGGCCACATCGCGCGCCATCGGGCCGACAAATGAATTGACAGAAAACGCGTCCGGAACCTGAAGATGGGGCACCACCCCAAGCGTCGGCTTCAGCCCGACAATACCGCAGCAAGAAGCTGGAATCCGTATCGATCCTCCGCCGTCTGTTCCCAAGGCGATCGGCCCCAACCCTGCCGCGACTGCGCATGCTGCACCACTGCTGGATGCGCCGGGAGTGAACAGGGCATTGACAGGATTCAGAGTTCGACCAAACAGCGGGGCTGTTGCCACTGGCTTGTGCCCGAACTCCGGCGTAGTCGTTTTACCGATCAGGATGGCTCCGGCCGCCTTGGCCCTGGAAATGGATACGGCATCTTCTTTTGGTACGAAGTCTTCGTAAATGGCCGACCCCATGGTGGTTCTGATCCCAGCTGTCGAAATCAAGTCCTTGGCAGAGTAAGGGACACCGTGCAAGGGTCCAAGCTCGGCTCCCGCGACGACGTCGGCCTCTGCCTTTCGAGCGGCAGCCATGGCCTGTTCGGCAATGACGGTAATGAATGCGTTCAACTCAGGCCGTGCTTCGATGCGCTCCAGGGCGCACCGTACGGCTTCAACTGGTGATAGCTGTTTTCGTCGGATGAGCGACGCTAACTCGCGCGCCGAAAGATCCATTGCGTCCATGATGCTCTTCTTCGGAGTTTGCTTCAAACCATCCACCGACCGCCATCGATCAGCAAGGTCTGTCCGGTAATGAAGCGCGCACCATCACTGGCCAAAAAACTGACTGCGGCGGCGACGTCTTCTGGTGCCCCGATGAACCCCGCAGGCGTTTGCGAAACGATACGCTCGAGAATTTCCAATTTCAGAAGCGCGTGTGCACGGGTTCGAATCGCACCAGGACAGACGGCATTCACGGTGACGCCCTGTGCGGCCACTTCACGTGCAAGCGACCGCGTCAGCCCCACGATACCCATCTTTGCGGTGGCGTAGTCGGTCAGGCCTGCGTCACCGACAAAGGCTGCGTCAGAACTCATGTTGATGATGCGGCCGAACTTACGCTCGCACATGCCCGCGACCACTCGACGACACGCTCGCATCGATGTCAGCAGAGACACCTCCAGCACAAAGCGCCAGGTGGACTCTAGTGACTCTGCAAATGGCCCGGATCGTTCACGCGCACTTTGCCCGACGTTATTGAACAGAATGTCGATCCCTCCCCATGTCGCTTCGACCTGGTCGAAAAAACTCGAAATCACCGATGCGTCGGTACAGTCCCCTGAAACTGTGAGGCACCTCGCAGCCATCGCCGGGGAATCGCCAAGACGCTGTTCGAGTGGTTGGCAATCCAAGTCCAGGACGGCGACCCGCGCGTTCTTGGCCAGAAAGTCGAGAACGGCTGCGGCCCCGATCCCCTGTCCGCCACCTGTGACCACGACCACTTTGGACGAAAACGTCATTGGGCCGCCTTGCGATCAATGAAAGGTTCGGCCACCGTCGACAGCTAATGCTGTCCCGGTGATGTAGCTGGAAGCCGGACTGATCATGAACAAGATCGCCTCGGCCAGTTCTTGAGGCAAGGCGATCCTGTGCATGGCATAACGTCGGCGGATGAGTTCGAGGTCACCGGCAGGGTCGTCGCTTCCTTCGTAGCTGGAGCGAAACAGGGGCGTATCCACGGCGCCGGGGCATACCGAGTTGACCCGGATGCCGTCTGCGGCGACTTCCATGGCCAGCGCTTTGCCGAACATGATCAGACCCGCCTTGCTGGCGCAGTACGCCGTTCTGTGCATCAGTGGAGTCAGTCCGGCCCCAGACGCAATATTGACGATGGTCCCGCCACCGGCTTGTCGAAGTTGCGGCAGTGCCTCACGACAGACCAGCATCGGTCCTGTGAGATTCACCGCCAATGTTCTTGACCAGTCGGCATCAGACAATTGTTCGAGCGGCGACAACGCATCGATGCCGGCCGAGTTCACCACGGCATCCAGGCCGCCGATCCGGTCGATAGCTTGTTGCATGGCGGTCGCAACAGAGTTTGGGTTTGCAACGTCGCATGTGATGGGATGTGCTTGACCCTGTAACTCTCTCTGTGCGGCCGACAAGGCGCTAGTGTCGCGATCGAGCATGCAGACGCTTGCTCCGCGCTGCACTGCCAGACGGACCACGGCCAGTCCGATGCCGCTAGCGCCGCCAGTGACAATGAGGCGCTGACCTTGATGGGGGCCACTCATGCTGGCTTGACGCAATCGGCCGCGTTGGCTTTAAGGATTTTTCGCATGTCGTCCGACACGTCATCGCAGCGGTGAATCCATACGTCCTTGTGGGACAGAGCGTGTTCGATCAGCCCTTCAAGCACCTTGATTCGCGACGGCTGCCCGATGATCTCAGGGTGCATGCCGACCATCATCATTCGATCTTCTGCGTACAGAACATCGAATTCGCTTTTCCAGGCTTCCAAAACTGCCGACGGGGCTTGGAGTGTGCGGCCAGGCAAGGTAATCGAGTACTGGAAAAATGGAGCGTCGTCCAGAACCCACCGGAAAGGCAACTCCACGATATCCGTCTTTTGCCCGTTAATTTCCAGCAGATAGGGAGAGTCATCGTCAAAGAAGTTCGAGGAGTAGTCAAAGCCATACTCCTGAATCAAACCCAGCGTGATATCACTGAATTCCGCTGCCGGCGAGCGCCAGCCTCGTGGGCGGACGCCGGCCAGCGAAGTCAGTATTTCCATGCCTTTGCGCATCTCCTCCCTTTCCTCTTCGGGCGTCAGTGTGACGATCCATCGATGGCTGTAGCTGTGGTGCGCCACTTCGTGCCCACGGTCCACCACTTCCCGGACCAAGGCCGCATGTCGCTCGGCGACCTCACCGGGGATGAAGAAGGTCGCCTTGATTTGGTAGCGGTCCAGCAGGTTCAGAACCCTTGGCATTCCAACTTTCCATCCGTAGGCTCCTTGCGACATGAGCACCGGACGCTTGGCGTTGGCCGGATCCCGTCCGGTCCACATGGTTTCTGCATCCAGATCGAATGTCAGCAGCAAGGGAAATCCTCGACTTGTCACGGGCATTGATGGCTCCTTGTACTCATACGTGTTTGTGAAAACCGGTCCATCGTTCCGCGATCACCAAGGCGATGCCGGTTGCAATAATCAGCAGCGTGGAGACCGCTGCGACACTGGGATCGACGCCTTGCTCCACCGCCGTGAAGATCTTGACGGGCAGTGTCGTCTGGCTTGCCGACAATAGGAAGACAGAAACCGGGACATTGTCCAAAGAGGTGATGAAGGCAAACAGCCCGCCAGCAACCAAGCCTGGTTTGACCAAGGGCAGTGTGATCAGACGAAAGCTCGTGATTCCGTCGGAGCCAAGCACACTTGCCGCGTCTTCGAGCGCCTCATCGACCGACGATAAACTCGATAGGCTGGCCCGAACCACATACGGCACCGTGATCACCACATGGGCCATCCACAAGCCAAAATGACTGCCTCGCACACCCGTGAGGGTGTAATACTGCAGCAGGGCAACGCCAAGCACCACGGACGGGAGAATCATCGGCGCCATCATGAGCGAAGTGATCATAGCCGCCCCTGGCACCATTTTGCGATGCACGGCATAGGCGGCAAGCAAGCCCAACACCAGGGAAGTGGCTGTGGAGGCTACCGCAAGCCAGAGGCTCGTCCATGCGGCACCGAGGTATTCCGAATCACGCAGAACGACCTCAAACCAGTGCAGCGTCAAGCCTTTTGGGGGGATGGACAGGTAGGCCGTTTTGCTAAAAGCGGCCAGCACCACGACGAGGACCGGAATCTGCAGGAATATGATGACTGCAAATGCGGTGGCAGCCAGAAACTTGCTTTGGGAGTTCAAGCGCCCCCCCCCCAGCGCTTGAGCAAGCGGCTTGACAAACCAATGACCAGCAGCGTCAGACCGGTCAACACAAAGGACATCGCGGCACCGCTTGGCCAGTCCAGTGTCTGCAAGAAGTCATCGTAGACAAGTGTCGCCATGACCTTGTAGGTCGGTCCACCCAGCATGCGTGGGGTGACCAGCGCGCTGATGGTCAGCACAAAGACAAGGATCGACCCCGAAAGTATTCCGGATGCTGTCATTGGCAAAGTCACCGACCAGAACACCCGCGCCTTGCTCGCGGCCAGCGTCAGTGCGGCAGACTGAACATCCTTGGGAACCGCTTGAATAGCGGGTACCAGGATCAACACCATGAACGGCAGAAATATATGTGACATGCCAACCAGCAGCCCAACCAAGTTGAACATCATCTTGATCGGTCGCTCGATCAGCCCGAGGTCGATGAGCAGGTTGTTGATCAATCCGCGATTGGCCAGCAGCGCGATCCAGCCAAATGACCGAACCACCAAATTCAGCAGCATGGGAAATATGACCAGCATGGTCAGCGCCAAGCGCATCTTTGGCCCGGCGCTAGCGATGTAGTAAGCCAGCGGATAGCCCATCAACAGGCAGACTGCGGTAACGCTGAACCCGAGGACCAACGTGCGCAATACCACTTCGCGATAGTATTCATCCGTTACGATGTTGGTGTAGTTGGCCAGTGTCCAGCTGGCCGAGATTCCTGAGCCGGCAACGTATTCATGCAAGCTCAATGGAACCATCAGCAATACCGGAGCCAAGAAGACCAGCAGCAGGACCAGCAGCAGTGGGGTCGTGAGCAGCAAACCCGATCGCCTGGTGTGGTTCATAGCTGTGATCCAGGCTCCGCAGCGTTCACGTAGATATGCTTTGGGTCGATGGCTATTCGAACGGCCATGCCGACTGCAAGATCGGAGTAAGGTCCGTTGGTGGGCACCTCTGCAATCACCTCCACGCCACCAATCGCTATGACGTATTGAACTCGGGCCCCCACAAAAGAGCGCAAGACAAGCTCGCCGCCAATTGCATTACTCGGCGTGTCATGGGGGTCGAGTAGCCGGATGTCTTCCTGGCGCAGAACAACGGTCACAGCAGTTCGGTTGGAGAGTTCTCGCATCGGCATTACGAACAAGGTCGCGCCGCCTTCAAAAACGACGGATGCCGCGTCCGCTCCAAGGGCGTTGTACTGGCCCGGCAATCGGTTTGGTCGGCCAATGAACTGCGCTACAAACCCGGTTGCCGGGCGATGGTAGATTTCTTCAGGAGTTGCGAATTGCTGCACAACGCCATGCGCAAGTACGCAGACGCGGTCCGACATGGACATTGCCTCTCCCTGGTCGTGGGTCACGAAAACGGTGGTGATCCCCACATCCCTTTGAAGGCGCTTCAATTCAATCTGCATTTCGTCGCGCAGTGCTGCGTCGAGGTTGGACAGCGGCTCATCGAACAGCAGAATGCTTGGGCGCGGAGCAATTGAACGGGCAACCGCCACACGCTGTTGCTGTCCACCAGACAGTTGCCGCGGGTAACGGCTGCCATACCCTGCCAGGCGGACGCTGGCCAGCACCTGTTCCACACGGCGGTCAAGGTCCGGTCCGGAAACGCGCTGGCGGCGCAGTCCGAAAGCCACATTCTCGAAAACCGTCATGTGGGGAAAGAGTGCGTATGACTGAAAAACCAGCCCCACATTGCGCCTGTTTGTCGGCAAGCGCGTGACATCGGCATCGTCGATCCGGACGGTTCCGCTGCTTGGCTCGATCAGCCCGGCAATCATTCTGAGTACCGTCGTCTTCCCGCAACCCGACGGTCCCAGCAAGGAAACGAACTCGCCGTCCGCAACCGAAAGCGACACCGACGAAGCAACAATGTGGTCGGCGTAGCGTTTTTCGAGCCGGTCAAGCGTGAGGGTCGGCATGGCGGCCCCGGAATCGGCGGGTGACGGTCAGCGTGAGACCTCTCGCTGCCAGCGCTTGGTCCAGTCAGGCAGGCCCTTCGCAACGACTTCAGGGTCAGGCATCCACATGTTGTCGAAGGTCTCCTTGAAAGGCACGATCTTGGCGGCTTTGTCGGACAGCTTCACTGTGGTGTTGACGGGCCCGGCGTATTTGCGTTCTGCGAAACAGGCCTGCCCGTCGCGGGACAACACCTCGTCGATGTATTTTTGCGCCAAAGCCGTGGATTTGGACCCCTTCGGGATTGCAAGCGCGGGAAGAATGCCGACCGCACCTTCCTTGGGATAGACCACAGCCAGTGGCAGGCCCTTGTCGATGGCGGAGCCGGCGCGGTCGGGGTACCAGACCGCAATGGCAATTTCCTGGCGCTCGAACAGCGAGACAATCTGATCCGCTTGCGTGTACAAAGTGACCGATGACTTAGCCAGAGGCTTGATTGCCTCGAACCCCGGGTCAAGGTTGGCCAACGATCCCCCCTTCATTTTGTTCAGGGCCAGCAGGAACTGCATGCCGGAGGTCCCACTGATATCGCCGATAGCTATCTTGCCGGCATACTCGGGCTTGTACAGATCGTTCCAGGAGGTGGGCGGTGTCTTGATCTGCTTGGTGTCGTACACGATCAGCGTGGCGCCGGTCATGAATACGACGTACTGGTTATCCTTGTCGAATGCCCGCGGCGATATGTCAGCTACGTTTGTCAATTTGGTCCTGTCGATGGTCTCGAGCAATTTCTCCGCCTTCAATTGAGCCGCAAGCGAATTGTCGACATAGATCACGTCGAAGTCGGACTTTCCCCCGGTTGCGCGAACCGCCGCAGCGAACTGGGCGGAACTGCCCAGTTTCAATGAGACCTTTGCGCCGGTTTTCTTTTCGAAAGAGGCGATATGGCAGGTCTTCGAGTCATCCGCAAACGACCCGCCGAAGATTCCAACTACCAATTCCTGGGCCTGGGTGGCGCCGGACAGTGCAGCCGAGACCAAGCCAAAGGCAAGGCAATGCGCAAATTTTAGATTCATGAAAGCTCCTGAAAAGATGGACTGGACGTGAAAATATCGTACCGTTGAATAATTCGAGACAACAGACATACGGACTTTATCTTTCGAAAAAGATAAATGCAAGACTTTTTCGATGGTGATTAACCCTAACCTATCATGCTGCATCGCACCAATATGGATCAGCCCCCTTGTCTACCTCCAAAAATTGAAAGAGCCGCCGTCCCATGAGCTCTCAGAAAAACCATCCGGGTAAATTCGTCGGTGCAGCGGGCGTGCCAACTGCATTGGTTAAGCGATCGAATTCAACGACTGCAAAGCCCGCTGTGAGCCACGCGGAGAAGGATCTCGTCGGCCGCGGGATCAAGCAGTGGCGTGCAGAGCGACCGGATATCGATAGCAGCGGCAAGGCGGTTGTCGGTCGAATCCTCCGGCTGGAGGAGGTCGTCCTAAGGACGTTCAATGCAGTGCTTCAGCCTTTAGGTATCAAGTACCAGGCCTATGCCGTTCTAGCGACGTTGCGAGTCGCTGGCCGACCCTATCGGTTATCCCCGTCTCGTCTGCAATCCACTTTGTTGTTCACTTCGGGCGGATTGTCGAATCTGTTGAGGCGCCTGGAGAATGACGGGCTGATACGTCGCTCGATTGATCCGATTGATAGACGGGGCGTGTCGGTGCAGCTCACCGCCAAGGGGCTGCTTTTGGCTGACGAAGCAATGCCTGCACATGCGGCGGCTGAAAGACAATTGCTGCGCATGTTTGACGCAAAACAGTGCGCGATGCTCGCGGAGTTGCTCAGCATGATGATGGTTGCCAATGCCCCGGAACTCGGCACAGTGCCTGATATTTAAGAGGATTAAAACTTTGAAACGAGGCAAATGAATCATGCGTACCTGCCCAATCCCTACTTAAAAAACACCTGCCCCCGTAAATCACTCTGCAGAACTTCGCGCATGGCGGACCAGTGGACATCATCCTGGCTGTTGCAGACTGATTTGGTGTGGCGCGCCGTGTAATCCTGGCTGATTTTGAGCACCGAGCCCTCCAGCAGGTAGCTGGCCGTGTAGCTTAGCGGGCCGCGTTGGAACTGCACATTGCTGGGGATGCGCTCCACCAGCGCGTTGCCAGGCAGCTCCAATGTGGTCAGCTCGGTATGCCGCAGCGCTCTTGATCCCGCCCGGCGCCAGCCCAACAGGAATCGTCATCGCGCTGGGTCACTGGAAGTCGGCACAGACTGGGTTCAAACTGCGCCAGCGCCGACACGTCGTAGCGCAGTTTGATCGCGGAGGCCTATCCGCGGGACCCAGAGTTAGCTCTCTGCTGACCCCTCCGCCACCTCCGCCACCAACGGCGCCTGATCCCGCAAGCCATCGGCCATGACCGCATGCGCCTTCACCGGCGTCGCCTTGGCAAGCGCCATCCACACGCCAAAGGGCAGATGCCTCACCGATCGTTTGGGCGCGGCCCGCAGCACGCTCAGGCGTTGGTCTTTGCACAGCATGACCCCGCATTCGATTGGGATCTCATCGGCACTGGCGATGTCTCTGCCGCGCCCGTCACAGCCCAGCACGTACCAGCATTGGCCACCCACATCCAGATAAGCCTGGCGTTTTTGCGGGCGTTTGAGGTCACCCAGCAGGTCGGCCCGGCTGACCTTGATCTCGTGCACGATGGGCTCAAGGTAGTCCGGGCGCGAGCTGTTACGGATGGAGAACACATCGGGTTTGCAGATTTTCCAGTGTGAGGATGCATCCGGGCTGTCGGGGGGTAGCCTGGCGCGCAGCTCCAGAGCCGTCCAGACCAGGCGGCCATCGCGCAGCATCGCTTGCGCTACCTGACCCACCAGCGCCTCATGGGCCGAGCGCGACTGCCGGTTGCCCGCCAGCGCACCAGCCAGGTAAACCAGCCCGGCCTGTGTGACCCGCACGAGTTCCGGACCCTGACCCGAACCTTGGTCGCTGTTGATCCTCTCCAGCAAACCAGCCGCCAGCAGCTCGATCTCCACCGTGTCCTGGTAGGGCCAACCGGCTGAGCGGTACACCTCGCGCAGGCGCTGGGCATGTACCCGCTTCAGATTGACAGGGTGTTCTGCTGCCATGGTCAGTCAATCATCAAACTCAAGCCCGCGCCACCGGAATGTCCGCCCAGCAGGTGGTGTAAGCCGGCGTGCGACGCTCCTGCTTCATCGACCAGACCCGGCGGTCTCCTTCGAGCCCGGCACTGGCCATCTTCATCGTGCCCTTGCCAAAACGCTGATTGATGTTGTCCAGCGCGCCCATGAGTCGGGTTTTGCCATCCCGTTTCACCGAACCGGCCCCTTCGGCATCGACTTCATCGCCACCCCAGTCCAGCTCACCTTGCAGCACCGAGCCAGGCTGCAGCTCCAGCAGCATCACACCGGCTTTGGCGTACTTGAAGCCCTCCCGGTAGATGGCGCGCAAACCCAACACGGCAGTTTGTACGATGGCACCGGTGTCAGCCGCAGGGCGCACCAGCGGCACGACCACTGAGCGGCTGTACTGCGCATTCTGCCGAAACGGACTGGTGCGGATGAAGACCATGACCTCCGAGGCCAGCGAGTGCTGCTTTCGCAGCTTCTCCGCCGCCCGGCTGGCAAACTCTGTCACGGCCTGGGTTAAACCAGCCAGGTCCAGCACCGGGTGGCCGAAGGAGCGGGTGCAGGCAATCTCTTTTTTGGGCTGGGGTGCATCGTCCAGGCCAATGCAGGGCATGCCTTGCAATTCCCGCACCGTGCGCTCCAGCACCACCGACCAGGCCCGACGAACCGTGGCCGGGTCCATGCGCACCAGGTCCTGCACCGTCTGGATGCCACCCTCGCGCAGCTGCTGGCTGATACGCCGCCCAACGCCCCAGACTTCGCCGACGTCGGTCGCCTCGAACACCCCCTGCAATTCGCCCGGGGCCAAGGCGGCCAAGTTGCACACCTGGGCCAGGTGGTC
>CAXNFT010000059.1:0-11476 GCA_964201255.1 Rhodoferax sp. | reverse complement strand
AGTGTCCAGTGCCGCCGTCAAGGTGGCTTTCTCGGCTCGAGCTTCGGTTAGTCGTGCAATTGCGGCCTTTTTAGTTAAGAAAACCCTGTCACCCTGGTCAGTACCATGGGCGAAGATCAACTTAACCTCGGCGTGTGCAAAGCCGCGTTGATTCGTACGGGCTACGGCGTGTTTGGTGTGATTCATAGAGCCTTCCTATTTAAAGAATGGCTGAAGTTTAACTGTAAATCATCTACCATGTCAAGTGCATTAATAAAAATTGTTTTCCAATTGATAATTTTTTAAGGCATCTAATGATTAGCTGATCGGATTGGGGAGAGCCGTTCTCCCTAATCATTATTGATAACATATTTTATCGATATTAAAAATATCGCATTTCTCGGACACATGTCCGACTTTTTGCTTCCGGTAGGTCTCTATACCCCTCCAAATGCTAATGCGGGATGGCGGACCTAAGAGGAAGTCTGTTTTGCCAGCCCGAGTGCAACGTCGTGTGCGCAGCGGTTTAACGTCCCTGTGACCACCAACCGACCCTCCCGCGACTTGGTCCTACGGCTTATCGTGTGACACGCGGGGTGGCCCTGCTACGATCAATCATCGTCCGGCAAAAGCATGCTGCTCTCGCCGGTTGTGCTGCTCCTATTTCGTCCTGTCATGGCCCAACTCCACCCCAGCATCCCAGAGCACTTGCCAAAACGGCAGCCGGCGAATGCGGGCGAGCACGCCGAACTCGAGGTGCTCCAGACCCTGGAGCGCGGGCTGTCTGGCGCCTACATACTGTTCCACAGCGTTGATTGGTCACGGGGCGTAGGGGAGGGGGAGCAGCACGGTGAAGTAGACATCGTGGTGGTTAATCAAGCCGGCGATGTGTTGCTCATGGAGGTCAAGGCCGGTCTGGTTGACTTTTTGCCTGAAGGCATCTTCAAGACCTACGGCACCAGCAGCGCCGCCAAAAACGTCACGGCCCAGATCGGGCTTCAATATGGGGCCCTGCGTGGGCGCTTGGCGGACGCTGGCATCGAAGTGGCGCTGAGCCACCTGTTGATCTTGCCTCACCTTCAAGTGCAAAGCGAAACCGCGCAATGGCCACGAGAACGCATCATTGACAGCACCGATATGCTCACACTGGTCTCCCGCGTAGGTGAGCTGATCGGGCCCGGAGCGCCCAAGGCAGAACTGCAGAGCCGTGTGTTGGCGTTTTTTGGCAACCGTTTTCGGGTGGCACCCGATGTCTCTGCCTTGAGCGGACGCCTGCAGCAAACGGCTACGCGGATGGCGGCCGGCTTGGCGACCTGGGTGCCGCGTATCAGCACAGCCTCTGGCCTGATTCGGGTGGTCGGCACTGCCGGCTCGGGCAAGACGCAACTGGCCCTGCGTCTGCTGAGTGAGGCAGATGCTGCCGGGCACAAAGCGGCCTATCTGTGCTTTAACCGGGCGCTGGCCGACCACATGGCGTGCGTGGTGCCCGTGCGCACACCCGCCGAGACCTTTCATGACTACGCCCGAAACATGCTCAAAAGCCGGGGCGTCCGGATCGATTTTGGTCAGCCAGGCGCTTTTGACGCCCTGGCCATCCAGTGCATGGCTGCCCTAGAAGAAAGTGCGCCTGATTTGGACCTGTTGGTGCTCGATGAAATGCAGGATTTGCAGGCGGACTGGGTGCAAGCCCTACTCGGGCGACTCAAAACAAATGGCCGTGCCTTGTTGCTGGAAGACCCGCAGCAACAACTCTACAGCGACCGTGAGAGCTTTGATCTACCGGATGCGGTGACCATCACAGCAAACGAGAACTTTCGCAGCCCTCGGTCCTTGGTGCAGCTCATCAACCTCCTGCGTCTGACTGACACGGAGGTCGACGCTTTGGGTCCGCATGAGGGGGAGTTGGCAGACCCGATCGTTTACAAGTCGGCGGAAGGCGTCGCAGCGGCCACGCAAATCGCGGTTCAACGCTGCCTGCAACGTGGTTTTGAGCTGGCCGATATTGCTGTGGTGAGTCTGCGTGGGCGTGAAGGCTCGGCGCTACGGGATCTGGACCGCTTAGGGTCTTGGCCGCTGCGGCGATTTACCGGGCGGTACGACGAAGGGGGTGCGCCGGTCTGGACTGACGGCGCGCTGCTGCTGGACACCGTGCGCCGCTTCAAGGGCCAAGCTGCGCCGGCGGTGGTGCTGACCGACTGCGATTTGACCGAGCTGAGCCCCTTGAATCGGCGTTTGTTGTTTGTCGGCTTGACCCGAGCCCAGGTGCATCTGGAGTGGGTGATCTCGGCGGGAATGGCGGCGATGTTGGCGGAATGGGTTGCGGGGGTGAGTACTGGGGCGAGATAAATCTCGAGACATGAGAGCATGTGGGACCTGCGCATGTGGGGCGGGGCTTTGTTGCACACCAGTCGGTCGTCAAGTAGGTGTTTGAATGCGATGCATCTTGTCGTTGCGAGTGACAAAGTCACAGGGGTCGACAAGACATTCCATGACGCGTAAAACACCAGGACGGTAATCCCCATGAATCCAAGCACTGTGCCGAGCGAACTTGTCTCGCGACTTCGGGACGCCCGAACCGTTGCCGTGATCACCGGCGCTGGCATGTCAGCTGAAAGCGGGGTACCCACGTTTCGCGATGCCTCCGCTGGTTTGTGGGCCAAGCTCAATCCGCAGGACATCGCCTCGCCCGAAGGCTGGGCACGCGACAAGTCACTCGTTTGGGCCTGGTACGAATGGCGCCGCGGCCTCGTCAGCCAGGCCCAGCCCAACGCCGGCCATTACGCCATCGCCCGGCTCAGTACATCCCTGCAGCAATTGTCCGGACACGCGACACCGGTCACAGTCATCACACAAAACGTCGACGATCTGCACGAGCGCGGCGGCATGTCTGGTGCGCTGCATGTGCATGGCTCGCTCTTTGCGCCACGCTGCGCTGCCTGTGACCAGGCCACGGTTTTTACGCAGCCACCCCCCACCGAGCCCGTCGAGCGCATCACGCCGCCGCGTTGCACAAGGTGTGGCGGCTTCATTCGACCAGGCGTAGTTTGGTTCGGCGAGAACCTGGATTTCCGCCTGATGGGGCAAGCCGTCAATACCGTTCGAATATCCGATGTGTTGCTGGTGGTTGGTACCTCGGGGGTGGTTCGCCCCGTCTCCGACCTGCCGACCTTGGCCCGTGAGAGCGGGGCATGGGTCTGCGAAATCAACCCGATTGCAAGCGCCATTTCGCCCGTTGCTCACCTGTGCTGGCGTGCCAGTGCGGCGCTGGCGTTGCCGGCGCTGCTGCAAAGTCTGAGCGAAGCAGCGAAGGGCGGACCATAGGGCGGACCATAGCGTGGATATTAGGCAGCCTGACTGCATGCGATGCATTTTGTCGTACCCGGTGCGACACTCATCCTCATCAACAAGGGGGGTCCATGGCACGTAAAAGAATGAGGTCACAAACTGAGTGGCTGGTCAATCTGGAAGAAGCCGGCAGCGACGAGGTCCACACGGTCGTCGTGTACCGTTTGCAGACTGCCATGGATACCGAGACCGGTCAGATTACGTTGCGCAAACTGTGGGTCGTGGCGCGCGGCTACGCTGGTGGTGGGGCGTGTGAAGCCTATTCCGCCGTGATGTACCCCGAAGCCGACGGCCACCGGCTGGTCGGATGTCCGTATGCCTACCCTGACCCAGATAATTTTGCGGAACTTGAAGTGGGCTACCTGCACGCTGACGACTGCGAAGTCATTGCATCCCTTTGGCAGAAGGCCGACCGGCTGACCAACTTTGAACTGGCCGAGACTTGGACAGACACGTCCACCTTCACGGTCAAGGTCCCGGTTGATGAAGGATCTGACAGCGCCTGCTCGGGAGAGTGGGACGGTAACCTGCTGGTGACCGTGTCCGAACAGTGGCCGCTGTTCTTGTATTTTCGCGATCAAAGATTGCCCAGTGAACAGCAAAAGCAACCTTTGATCCTCTTGTGCCCTCGCCCCGCAGGTTTGTTTGAGTATGAATAAGCCCAAGCGCCACAACACGGCTGCAAGGGCCTTCCGTGTCACAAAACGGCTGGCTGGTTTAGCGTTGGTGTTTAGCCTGTTGTCGGGCGCCTGCCTGGCGCAACCCATGCGCGAGGCCGATCAGGCCTTCCTCAGGGGCGACTTTGCTCGGGCAGCAAGCCTGTGGACCGAGCAGGCCCAACGCGGCGACGCCCAGGCCAGCGTCAACCTGGCCCTGTTGTACCGTGACGGCAAGGGCGTCAGCCAAAACATGGCGGAGTCCCTCAAGTGGTCGTTGGCCGGTGCACAGGCTGGCAACCCAGAGGGCCAATTCGACGTGGGCGATGCCCTGCTGGAGGGCAAGTTTCTGCCCCGGGACGTGCCCGCAGCCCTTGCCTGGCTGCATCAATCGGCGCACCAGGGCAACCCTATGGCCATGTACGCGCTGGCGGTGGCACACAACAACGGCCCTCTGCAGCCCGCCGATGAAGCCAAAGCCTACTACTGGCTGCGGCTGGCGGCATCCAAGGGCGACCGGAATGCCCGGGACTATGTGCAACGCATGGGCGATCGGCTCTCCGAGACGGAGAAAGCCAGCGTTGACCGGGCCGCCTACGCCGCCATTGAAACCTTGAGAGAATTCAAAACGCTCCCGCTCCCGCACTGTTTCATTGTGCTGGGGCCCTACCCTGAGCCCAGGCTGCTCAGAGGCGTCCTGACTGACCTGCGCAAAACCGGTGCGCAGCCCCGCGTCTGGGGCGACGTAGAGAACCGGACCGATGTGTACCGCATCAAGATCGGACCCTACCCCAGCTGGAGCCAGACGCAGCAAAACGCCGAGAAACTGGCCTCGGTGGGCGTCAAAGAATTCAACATCAACTGCAACGGCACGAGCCGGAATGAAGCTGGGAGCGATGCGACTGGCGGCAAACCAGGGGCAATATCAGCAGCAGCACAACCGCCGGCAGCTGTAAGTGCAACTGTCTATGCGCCTGTCTCTGCACCTGTTGCCGCACCACCCGCCATGCCCTTGCCAGTCACGGCCCTGCTACGACAGGGCGGCAGCTGTCCCAGCGGCTATGCCACCAGTGGCGACTACTGCCTGCCCGGCGCCGAGGCACGCTATGCGCTGGCCCGCACCGATGGGTCTTGCCCCACCGGCTACGCCCTCAGTGGCAATTTTTGTTTGGCCAGCTCAAGCAGCAGCCGGTACGCCATGCCGCGGTTTGGCACCTGCCCGACAGGTTTTGCCAGCAACGGGGGATACTGCCTGCGCATGACACCCTGAACATGACACCCTAAGTGCCTCAGGGCACCTGGTTGACCCCCGCAGCCTCGACCTCATAGCCGCCAACCTCGCTGTCGTAGAGCGCGGTCACAAAGCGGCCCAGCCCCGGCGCCCACTCAAACTCCACCTTGATGCTGAACATGCCCACGTCCTGACCCGCCGCCGCGTGCGTCACTTGGCGGGCCTGGAAATGCTGGTTGATGGCGGCGAGCTGACGGTCTGTGATGGCGAAGCTTTTGGCGGTGAGTCCCATGGGTTGCATCTCCTGTTGGTAGGGCCCCAGTGTCCCAGCGGAAGCGGCAAACTGCGTCGCAGGCCGGCAGGCCTAAACCTCTTGCACCAGGTGTACCAATTGCGCCGGGGCCAGCATCTCGACCCGGCGACCAAAGCCGCGCAGCCACCACACCAGGTGTTCGGTGTGCGCCACCGTCGCCGTGATCTCCAGCCGGTCCCCCAGGTCCACCACGGTCTGGTCGGCACTCAAACGGCTTTCCGTCAAAAACAGCCCTAGGGCCTTGTCGATCCTGAATGTGATGCGCACCGCCTGGCCCTGGCCGTAACCAAAGCCTCCCTGCTTGTCAAAGTCGGCCAAGTCAAAGTCGGTTACTGGCGGAAACGGCAGGCCGGTGTCCTGCGCCCGCTCAATGCGGCTGACCGCCAGGCTGCGGGCGTCGGTATGCCCGTCAAAGCGGACCACCAGCACCATCCGCGCGCCCTGCTGCGCCAAGCCCAGGGGCATCACCCGGTGCTGTTTGCGGTCGCCAGCGGTATTGGTGTAGTCCACTTCCAGCCAGGTCTCACGAAACAGGGCCTGGCTGATGTTCTCCAGCACGCCAGGCCGGATCTCCGGGGCCAGCAGGGGAACACCCGGGCTCACCACCCGCACCTTGTCCAGCCACCGCCGCTCCAGCTTGTCGTCCAGCGGGCCGCCCAGGTTACGCCGTGCCTGGTTAAAGAAGCCCTCCATGGCCTGCATCAGACTGGGCGGCAGCAAATTGCGCAGGTACTTCTCTGCCATGTTGAGCAGCAAAGACTCATGAATGGTCAGGCCTGGGATGGAAATGCCCTTGGCATCACGGCGCCAGCTGTAGCCATAGGGCTTGCCCGAGTCGTCGCGCTCGATGGCGAATTGGGTGGACAGCACTTCGAGCTGGCGTTGAATGGAGCGCAGGTCGCGGTCAAAGCCCAGCCCGATCAGGCGCTGTTGCACCTCTGACGCCGAGATTTTGCCGACCTTGGGCACCATGTCCAGCATCGCCAGCGTCATCAGCAGCGTTTCTTGGTTGCCGGGGCGCTTGTTGGACGTCTGGGCCTTGCGGGTGCGGTTGGTAGGCGTAATGGTGGCCATGGCAACGATCTTAGGGTTTACAGCGACGCATTGTGGCGCAAGTTGTGAGAAGATGAATCGATAAAGGGGAGGGGGACAAAGATGTGGAAGCCAAAGGCTCAAATACAGTCCAAACTGGAAAACTTCGTCAGCGAGGTGCTGTTCTACGTTTGGGACCCGATCGGGGTCAACGGAATGCCCTCGTGCCGCGATGAGTACGACAATTACGTGCCTATCGTGGTGGCTTACCTCAGGCGAAGCTACCGTAAGGAGGGTCTGACGGTCTTGTTGCGCTATCTCGCACAGGACTACATCGGCGTCGACATCAGCCGCCACCATCGCAAAAAACGGACCCGGGAAACACAGCGCATCCTGCTGGAGTTGTGTGACGACCTGAAAGAGGAGATCGAGGCCAGCCGTGACACGGCTCCTTCGTTCCCCGAGGGCCAAGATTTTGCTGCCCAAGTGGACTGGTCCAAGCAGCATGCGCAACTGGCCGAGGCCTGAATGGCGGCCCTTTATCGGTGGGCAGAAGCCGGGTTGGCCCATCAGACGATTACGTCGCCACTCACCCGACGCGCGCCCGGCAACGTGCCGTATCTGGTCGACAACCTGTGGGAATGGCGCCGGGCTGAGTCTTTCCCCAACCGCAGGCACGCGGTGTATGCCTCGCCCAGCCCGGCCTTGGCCAAGCTTGCCGGCGGCGCGGTGAATGGCGAGGCCTACCAAGTGCTGGTTGATCCGGCTAATCTGCGGATTTGCCAAGCCAAGTTGCAGGACGTGCGCTTTCATGCCGACGTCAAAGCCCTGCCGCGCCGACTCACCACGCTGCTGGGATTTGAATGGTTTGGTGAGCCCGCCGCGGTCAAGCAGGACATCGCGCTGCTTT
Source organism: Rhodoferax sp. (assembly GCA_964201255.1). GTDB lineage: Bacteria > Pseudomonadota > Gammaproteobacteria > Burkholderiales > Burkholderiaceae_C > Rhodoferax. The sequence goes on along the minus strand of CAXNFT010000059.1, from coordinate 4,010 downwards.
GGACCCCCTGCCTGTCAGCCGCAGAGGTGGAGGAGCTGTTCACACAACCACGGCTTGCGCCCCTGCGCCAAGCCCTGTGGGACGCAGTGACTTTTTGGCAAGACGTGCAGCCGGTGGGTCTGGCGCAGCCGCTGCCTTACCCGGAGGGTGAAATCTTTTTTGAGGTCTCGCGCTACACCCTGCTGCCGGGCTAACAGACGCACCCACCCCACATGGTCACACGCTACCTTGCCAAATCGCGGCTCAAGGCAATAGTTGAGACGCAACTATAGAAGACACGACGCAAGTCCTATTCAATTGCCAAAGTTTCCATAACTTATAGATCCATTTTTACTATCTGGAGTGGAAGAAGCGTTATGCAGATCACAGCCCCTAAATACCCTAACCCTACTATCATTATGCCCACCGAAAAATCTAAAACCATTCCCCATAAATATCAACAGTTTGATCCGTCAGGCCCTGAAATTAAATATATATTTAATTATAACTCTGTTGAAACGAAAGATTTGCATGCTAGATTAAATGGTAATCCAGATTTGAATATATGTGATCTAAGACGAGTCTCGCTCTGGAAGCTTGATCGAGTACTAAAAGTATCAGAAGTAACACTTTCATTACTTAGGGCCGTAGCCATTAAAAATGATTTAAAAATCACCGATAGTATCGCAAAAGATGCGATTGAAGGATTGGTCGCTTCAGAAGGTGTTGGTTATCCAATGGCAAGTTCAATCCTTAAATTTATAAGGCCAGATATTTTCCCGATTATTGATATTCGAGCATACCGAGCATTAACTGGAAAAAAACTTTATTATAAATCATATACACTAAAAAAATATCTTGACTATGCGGAGAGACTTCAAAAAATCGCCAATGACAAATGTAGGCCATTATGCGAAATTGATGAGCAACTTTATTGTTTCGATGAAAAGAATAATGGCCCCATATGAAATCTAGACTTTCATACAAGCTGAGTGCCAACGTCAAGCATATATGCATGGGCCGATTTTCTACACTGTGGGCGCCAGTGCTAACCTGATGAGTTAACCGGTGGCAAGAGGTAGCACACAGACGGTATAAAGCAACGCAAGTGAGGGCTTTGTGTTGCAAGACGAAGTGCTGGCGTGGTGCGAAACCGTCAGCAGTACCAGCACTGGAAGGTTCGTTGGCACGGTCACCACAGTCACTGGCATCAAGGCGGCGGCGCTGGGCAGCACGAGCACGGTCTCCAGTTTGAGTGCGGCCATTCTTTACGGTGCAGGCCCTGGACAACTGTTGCTTGGCGAGCCCGGCAAGGTTTACAGCTGGAATGCTGCCACGCGCAGCAGCACACTGCGAATCGAGGCGGCGCAGAACCAGGTCATGGTCAGCGGGAGCAGTGTTTATTTTGTGATGGGTGCGACGCAGACGGTGTATCGCTTGGAACTGCCTTGATCAGCCCGCTTTGACTGGCTGCTTGCGACCCCAATCCGGAACTTCCGAGGCCCACAAACGAATCCGAAAAACAGACTTACGAACACTATGGGCCGATACTCACTTGGGTAGGTCGGGTGTTGTGTCTGCCGAGTCTTGCTCGCGTGCCCCACAATCCTGAACCGAACAACTTTGGCAGTCCGGTTGGTTGCCGCAAACAGGCCTTGGGCGCCACCCGTGCTCCTCCTTCGCTCGGTCTTGCGCGTACCACATAACCAAAATATCGACTTGGCGAGAGCTGAGCTCAGTGACACTCGGGAAAATCACACCGTTGCGCGGTGGCGGTGGCGCAAGCAAACTCGAAGAGAAGAGTGCGCAAGCGTCCTGCCATGCTCTCACGAACGGAAGCGTGAGGGCTGGGCGGAGATCGTCCGTAGCGCCGCCAGGAAAGTATCGTTTCCACGGGCCGCCCAGCCTACTGACGAACCGACAAATATGCCGATCCGGTTTTACCACTCCCCATCCCAGGTCCATCAGGATATGAAGCGCCGCCTTATCTGCGACACCTGTAAAGCTATAGAGGACCGTGAATGGATCTACGATCTCGTCGAGTGACCAATTCTTCTTCGGTTGCAGAACCGCTCCGAGGCGGCCCGCTCCATAAGCGAAAATCTCGTTCGCCCGTTTGAAGAGCTCCTCGACGCGCCTGCGCATCCCGAATTCTTTTCCGCCGACAACGGTGAGCCGCTCAATGTTGGCAACCGTCAGCTTACCGCTGACGGCATCTTCTATCGTGAATGGCAGTGCTCGGAGCGCGTCAATGCGCCGGGTTATGCCGGCTTGGCCCATACCCATCGAATACATTGGCAAGTAGAGGACCGCCTCAACAGCAGTGAAATTGCTTCCGACACTGTCCAGTTGCCGCTTAAATTCTGCAGGTGCCAGCGTCCTCTGGCAGAGATTCTGGTAGACGGCGTTGATCTGATCGGGGGTCATAATGCCTGGATAATACCGTCGTAGGAATTTACCAACTGAAAAGCGGCCGTTAGCGTACGTCGGCTCTTGCGCCGGGGTGTTCTCATTACTGTTTGGCACAACGGCTATTCCTGCGGCTTCAACTTTTTCCGTTCCTTTTCGTAGCTGTCATAGGTGCCCATCTTTTCTGATGGCTGTAGTGCACCGGCGTCCTTAAGACTTTGCTGCGTTCGCAAGCCTTCGTAAATTGACTGCGTCGTTACTGCGCCACAGCCAGTCACCAACAGCGCCATACACAATATGGTAGGTTTCATGATGGATTCAATGCTAACTTTTATCGTCCGCAATGGCGCGTCGAGATCTGCCTTGGCGCCACTCCACCTACCCGGATTTTCGGTTCTGCTTACGCGCCAGTTCCAGCAGGTTGTGGATTTTCAACGCATCGCTAGATGTAAAGGTTCTCAGCATTCCTGACCATTGTCTCAATATGTGCAAATTCAAGATGGGCCAACGCCAGTGCCTGAATCCGCATATTGCCCCAGCGTCTCCCTAAGCTCCTGCGCCACCTGAGCCCGTAACTCTGGCGGCCCCAGCACCTCCACATGCCGCCCCTGGCGCAGGATGTCCATGGACAACTCCCGCCCATCGGTAAACGGCAGCTCCATGACGAGGCGCCCATCTTCCTGCGGAGTCAACCGCTGCAACGGGTGCCAAAGTTCCCTGGAAACCCAGCGAGCCCGCTCCTCGGTAAAACGCAGCTTGGCCCACTGCACCTCGCTTCCAGAAAAAATGCCGTAACCCTGCCCAACAAAGCCGGCTAGTGCCTTCTTGGGCATCGTCTTGCTGGCCTTGTTCAAGACTGACGCCTGCTCAATGGCGTCCATCGCAAAAGAGCGCATCGCCTCCTGCTGATGGCACCAGGCGCCCAAGTACCAGTTACCCCGGTGGTGAATCAGCAACTGGGGTGACACCTCCCGAGCGCTGGTTTCATTGCGCACCCGGCTGTAATAGCGAATCTGCAAGCGCTGGCGCCCCAGCAAAGCCGCTGCCACCACCTCAAAATTCTTGTCCGCCACTGGCCGTGCCGCCACATTGAGCAACTTGACCCGGCTCTCCACGTCGCCTGCCGGGTGCTTGCCAGATTCGATCACGGCGCGCAGGCGGGCCTTGAGCGGCGCAATGTGCGGCCCGAGCAAACCGGGCTGCATTTCTGCCAGCAGCGCCTGCATCATCAGCAGGGCGTAGGCCTCGCTCGCGTTGAACCACAGCCCGGGCAGTGACTGCTGCTTGCCGGTGACACCGGATGCGTAGCGGTAGCCGCCGTCACCCCGATCCCATTCAATCGGCGCATTGAGCCGGTCGCGCATGTACTCAATGTCCCGCTTGAAGGTGGCCCGCGACACCTCCAGTTCGCGCAGAAAGCGGGCTATGGGCACCACCGCATTCACATGCAGCAGGTTGTCGATCTTGTAAAAACGCTCGGTCCGGTCCATGGCACCCATTCCTGATTTGAGTGGCTCATCTCTTGAGCCATATGGCCCAAATAATAACTTGACCGGTTGGAGAAGGCGCCCAGAACAGCGGGCTCTGCCGGGTAGTCCTTAGACCCCCATTGACCTGGAGCA
>CAXNFT010000058.1:0-11665 GCA_964201255.1 Rhodoferax sp. | reverse complement strand
TTCAAGGATGTGCCGATCGTGCTGGGCGGTATCGAGGGCTCGCTGCGCCGCATTGCGCACTACGACTACTGGTCCGACAAGGTGCGCCGCTCGATCGTGGTGGACGCCAAGTGCGATTTGCTGCTGTACGGCAACGCCGAGCGGGCGATTGTGGAAATTGCGCACCGACTGGCCGCGCGCGAGCCGGTAGAGACCATCACCGATGTGCGCGGCACCGCATTTGTGCGCCGGCCGGATGATGAGACTGGGCGCGGCTGGTTTGAGATCGACTCGACCCAGGTCGATGTGCCGGGCCGGGTGGAAGCCCAGGTCAACCCCTACCTAACCACCTCGGAGCAGGCGGCCGAGCAGGGCAGCAGCTGCGCCAAGGAAGATGCTACAAAAAATGTAGCTGAAACCCCAATAAAGACGGGGGCTGAGGGCCGATTTGATGCCCAAACGCTCGGCCGGCCAGCCGTGGTGCCACTGACGTTTTTTGCCAACCCTAAGCTGCCCACCACCCAGGGCAAACTCAAGGTGCCGCCGCGCGATCGCTCGGTGATCCGGCTGCCCAGCTTTGAGCAGGTGCGTGCCGACCCTGTGCTGTATGCCCACGCCAACCGGGTGCTGCACCTGGAGACCAACCCCGGCAACGCCCGCGCCCTGGTGCAGGCGCATGGCGAAGGCGTCACGGCGCGGGATGTTTGGATCACCCCGCCGCCCATTCCGCTGACCACCGCCGAGATGGACCTGGTGTTTGACCTGCCGTACGCGCGCAGCCCGCACCCGGCTTATGCCGACGAGCAGGGCGGCCATGACGGTGTGACCAAGATCCCCGCCTGGGAGATGATTCGCTTCAGCGTGAACATCATGCGCGGCTGCTTTGGCGGCTGCACTTTCTGCTCAATCACCGAGCACGAGGGCCGCATCATCCAGAGCCGCTCCGAAGACTCGGTGATCCGCGAGATCGAGGACATCCGCGACAAGGTGCAGGGCTTTACCGGCACCATCTCTGACCTGGGTGGCCCCACCGCCAACATGTACCGGCTGGGCTGCCGCAGCCCGGAGATCGAGGCGGCCTGCCGCAAACCCAGCTGCGTTTACCCCGGCATCTGCTCCAACCTGGGCACCGACCATGCGCCACTGATCAAGATGTACCGGCGCGGCCGGGCGCTCAAGGGCATCAAAAAAATCCTGATCGGCTCTGGCCTGCGCTACGACCTGGCGGTGCAAAGCCCCGAGTACATCAAGGAACTGGTCACGCACCACGTGGGCGGTTACCTGAAGATTGCCCCGGAACACACCCAGGCCGGGCCCTTGTCCAAGATGATGAAGCCGGGCATCGGCAGCTACGACAAGTTCAAATCCCTGTTTGACAAGTTCAGCCTGGAAGCCGGCAAAAAGCAGTACCTGATTCCCTACTTTATTGCTGCCCACCCAGGCACCAGCGACGAAGACATGATGAACCTGGCGCTGTGGCTCAAGAAAAATGGCTTTCGCGCTGACCAGGTGCAAACCTTTTACCCCAGCCCGATGGCCACCGCCACCGCGATGTACCACAGCAACAAAAACCCCCTGCGCAAGATCAGCCGCGACAGCGAGACGGTGGACATCGTCCGCGGTGAGCGGCGCAGGCGCCTGCATAAGGCGTTTTTGCGCTACCACGACGCCAACAACTGGCCGTTGCTGCGCGAGGCGCTCAAGGCCATGGGGCGGGCCGACCTGATCGGCAACGGCCGCCACCATTTGATTCCGACCTTTCAGCCGCTGACGGATGGTGGCTACACCAGCGCGCGGCGCAAGAACTCGACGGCTTCGGTGCCCAATTCGCCAAGTGCATCGCCCGCTGCTGGCCCTGTGTCTCCAGTGCGCGGGCGCCTGCTGACCCAACATACTGGTTTGCCGCCACGGGCTACCGGCGTCAAGCCTGCTGCCAAATGCGCCGCTGGGCCAGGCGGGTCGGGCAAGCCGAAGCGCCAAGGGCCGGGCTAGCCGAATCTGGCGGGGCTCGACCTGCTCAAATGTGGTCGATTTGCAGCTTCAAACCGCCGCTTTTGCGCTTGGCCGCGACTGAGCTGCTGCCCTGACGCGCCTGGCTGCCGAACTGCTGGCGCAGCGCTTGCACCACCTCGGCCATCTGGTTGGCGTCGTTGATCTTGTCACGGTAACGTTCCAACACCTGGTGGGCGGCCTCGATCAGTTTTGAGTTGAGCGTGGTCTGCCCCTCAATGATCAACTGCCGCACAGCCATGGCCGGGTCGCCCATCAGGCCAAGGGTCACGGCGCTCTGGGCAATCTTTTGGATTTGTTGGCCGGCGTTGCGGATACGGTCGGTATAGCCGGCATGGCCATTGGCCGCGCCAGCCAGCATTTCGGTGAGTGGTCTGGAGGTGCAAAAGCGCATCGCCATGGTGTCGATTCGGGCATCCGCCTGGTCGACCCGAACGTCGCGCTTAGCCAGCCGCGTCATCAGGCCGATCAAGTTGGAGGCGGCTTCAAAATCAAATTCCGGAGTTTTGGTGGTGCCCCCCAGCTCACGCACCAGCGCCAGCAGCGAAGCGCGCTCATTCTTCAGCAGGGCCAGCATGGCGTCGATCATCACCACACCACGCTGGTGGCGGGCACTACCCGGGTTGCGTTCGAGGAGCCGCGTGAAGTTGTCGCGGCTGCGTTGCAGTCCGCGGTGGTCATTGGCGTCGAGCTGCGTGAAGGCCAGCACCACCAGGGTCTGGCAGTCAAATAGCTTGGAGTCCAGGCCGATGCGGGTGGCCCGGTCCAACAATTGCGCCGCCTCCTTGGTGTCCCCAGCGTAAAAACTCATCATTGCCAGGCTTTGCAGCCGCGGCACGGAGTCGGGCGTCATCTCGCAGGCCATTTTGTAGGTGGCACGCGCCTGTGCGACGTTACCCAGTTCAAACTGGGCCCGGGCCATGACGTCATAGGCGTCGGCAAAGCTGGGGTCTTCCTCAAGCAAGGCACCCAGCGCATTGGCGGCACCCACCGTGTTGCCCGACTCCATCATGGCGCGGGCGACGCCGAGCTTGGCCCAGGGCGCGGTTTTTGCCTCGGCAATGGCTTCGTACAGTTCCTGTGCCTCCTGGAAGCGGCCGGTGCGCATCAGCAATTCAGCGCCAACGCGCGCCGCGTACAGCCAGAACAGACCTCGGTGCTGGTAGCGCTCCAGGCACAGGTCGGCGGCAACGTCAAAGGCCTTTTGCTCCATCGCGGTGAAGACCTCGCGGAAGGAATCTTTGCGGTAGCAGGCCAGGCGCAGCCGCTCGTGCAACTGGTTGGCCTTGTGCGGCTTGAGCAGGTAGCCATCCAGCCCGGTTTCCGCGGCCTCAGCCACGCGGGCGTAAGAGGCCTCCCCGGTGAGCATGAACACCACGGTCGACATGGGCAGCATCTGCTTGCTGCGCAGCTCGTCAACCAGGTCAATGCCGGACGGTGCCTCATGGCCGAAACTGTGTTCGCACAGCACCACGTCAAATGCGCTTTCACTGAAGTGATCGCGCGCCTCAGACAGGCGTGCGCACTGGGTGACCTTCTCAAAACCGAATTCCCGAAACTGCGACGCCAAAATGGACCGGGTCATCGGACTGCCGTCGATGATCATGGCCCTAGAGTTCGAGAAATCAGTCGTCAGCAAAGTCATGAAACGCTGTGAATTTTTTGATTAATGTCGTCAAATACCACGTCCAAATTGACGGGCTTGCTATCAATAAGTTAGCGCGTTAGTTTACGCCGACTGTATCAGCCGTTGCAACAAGTTGAAGGGGCGGCGCGTCTCAAGTCGAATTGTGTCGTGTTTGTGGTGCCAAAGCGACGCTTGGCCCGGTCGGGCCCGTCGCCGCGTGCGCGCTGCTAAGCGGCGCGCGTTGTAGCAAGATGCTGGCGCTGAGGCCACCACCCTCGGCATTGGCCAGCAACAGTGAGCCGCCCATGCGCTGCAGGGTCTTCTCCACGATGGCCAAGCCCAGGCCGGCGCCTTTTGCTTCGGTGCGGGCGGTGTCCCCGCGATAAAAGGGCTGCGTCAGGCGCACCAGTTGTTCGGCTGAGACGCCCGGGCCATGGTCGCGAACCTGCAACAGCACCCATGGTGGGTTGACACGGACGCTGATCTCCACCTGTGCAATACCCGTGCCGATGGAGCGTCCGTAACGGCGCGCATTCTCCAGCAGGTTGGTCACGACGCGCCCCAGTTCGACTTCGTCAGCCAATACCGCAAGCTGCTCCGGCAGCGCCAAATGCACCTGAATGTCATCCTGACCGGCCAGGCTGTACATGCAGGACTCCAGAACTGGGCGCAAGGGCACGTCGACCAAGCTCACCCTGCCGGGGCGGGCGTAATCAAGAAACTTGTCGATGATGGCGTCGAGCTGCGCGATGTCGGATGCCATGTGGTCGCGTGCCTCCGAGTCAGCGACGCTGAGCTCGGTCTCGAGCCGCAGTCGAGCCAGGGGTGTGCGTAGATCATGAGAGATGCCGGCCAGCATGATGGCGCGGTCATGCTCCACTTCCGCCAGCTTGCGTGTCATTCGGTTAAAGCCCGAATTGACTGCCAGAATTTCTGGGGTGGTGACGGACTCGTCCAGCGCGCTGGCAGCAAAATCGCCCTCCCGTACCCGGAATGCAGCCAAAGACAGTTGCTTGAGCGGTCGGTTGATCAGGCGCGCGATGAGGGCGGCACCCGCCAGCGACAGCACGGTGACGGTGATCAACCAGATGATCCACGTCTGGCCGGCGGCACGGTTGAAACGGGCACGATCGGTGCGCAGCCAGTAGCGGTCGCCATCGATGGTGAAACCGATCCACAGACCCTCCTGCTGGTTGACCCGGTTGGCCAGTTCGGTGCCCGGGCCCAGCAGTGCCACCAGTTCCCGGGTGATGCGCTGGCCCGGGGCGTCGGTGTCGAAAGGGTCTATGGTGTCGCCGGGTTCGCGCGGCACGATGCGCACGCCTTCCTGCTCGGTCATGGTCTTGATCAGGGAAACCCGGTTGATCGCGTCCGAGTGCACCAGAGCTGCGCGGCTCAAATTCACCAAAGAGGCGATTTCCTGCGCGGTTTGCAGTGCGCGAGGTTCGGACTCCATGGCCCGAATGGTCTGCAGCCAAGCCGCCATGCTGCCCAGGAGCAGTAAACCGAGCAGGAAAAACGTGCGCCAAAACAGGCTGACGCCGGTGCGCGCCGGCAACGCAAAGTCGCTTGGGTGCGGCGTCAAGGGCATCAGTTTGAACCATCTGGAACGAACACATAGCCGACACCCCATACCGTCTGGATGTAGCGGGGCGCGCCGGGATCGACCTCAAGCAATTTACGCAAACGTGACACCTGAACATCCAAGCTGCGGTCAAAGGCTTCAAACTCACGGCCGCGTGCGAGTTGGGCCAGTTTTTCGCGCGAGAGGGGCTGGCGCGGGTGGCGCACCAGGGCTTTAAGCATGGCAAATTCGCCTGTCGTCAGGGGGATGTCTTCGTCGGCGCGGCGCAAGACACGGGTGCCCATGTCAAAGGTGAAGGGGCCGAAGCTCACGACCTGGGCATCACCTGCCGGCGAGCCGGGCGCCTCCAGGGTCGGGCGCCGGCGCAGCACGGCATGGATCCGGGCCAGCAGCTCGCGCGGGTTGAACGGTTTGCCCAGGTAGTCATCGGCACCGACCTCCAGGCCGACGATGCGGTCGACGTCCTCGCCCTTGGCGGTCAGCATGATGATCGGTGTGCGGTCCTTGGCGGCACGCAGGCGCCGGCAGATCGACAGGCCGTCTTCGCCGGGCATCATGAGGTCAAGCACAATCAAATCGACGGTGTCGCGCAGCAGAATGCGATTCAGGGCCTTGCCGTCTTCGGCTTGCAGCACTTCGAAGCCCTCCTGCGTCAAATAGCGGCGCAGCAGGTCGCGAATGCGGGCATCGTCATCGACGATCACGATCCTGTCATTTCGGCTGGAAGCTTGGCTCATGGGGATAGGGCTCGGTGTGTAACAAACGTGATTTTGCCGCTTGGTCGGTCAGGGCGCAGTTAATTCCCCAAGGGCTCACACACTGTTACAAATTGCATTTGCACGACCGTCAATCTGGAGAACAATGCCGATCTTGCTCCAAACCGGTGTTAGGGTGTTGGCTATGAGGATCGTTCTGTTGTTTTTGTCTATTTTGCTGGGTGCTGGTGTTTTTGCCCAAGGACCATCGGGCCAAAGGCGTGAGCCCGGCGCGGCTCCTATCAATTTAGAGCAACGCCGGGCTGAGTTACGTTCGGCACTGACGCCACCGGCAGGTTCCCAAGGCCCCAGGGGAGGCGGCGATCAGCAGGCCAGCCCCCAGGGCTGGTCTGCTGAACCCAGGCGACACCTGTCAGAGGACGAGAAGGCGGATTTACGTCGCCAACTTCGGCAGCAGGCTGCTACCCCGCCCAAGCCAGATGGCCCAGAAAATCGGACGACGCCCTCTTGTAATCGCAGTTTCGCCGACAAGGCCAACAGGAACCCCAATGAAAATTGCTATTAAAAATATAGCTATAACCTCAATGCTGGCGTGGTCTGGGCTCACTTTTTGCCAAAATTTACCAGCGACAGCTATAGCCCTAAGTAATGTGGTCCAGCTTTCCGCCAGTGCTGTGGCAGATGTGCAACAGGATGTGCTGTCTATCTCCCTCAGCACCACCCGCGATGGCAGTGACGCCGCCCTGGTCCAAAGCCAACTGAAGGTGGCTCTGGACAGTGCCCTGCTTGAGGCGCGCAAGGCAGCGCAGCCCGTGCAAATGGAGGTGCGTACTGGCCAGTTCAACCTTTACCCGCGCCAGAACCGCGAAGGCAAGCACACCGGTTGGCAGGGCACGGCAGAGCTCGTGCTGGAGGGGCGCGACATTGGCCGCATTGCTGCCACTGCGGGCAGGTTGACGAGCTTGACCGTGTCAGGCGTCAATTTTTCCCTGAGTCGTGAACAGCGCAGCCGGGTGGAGAACGAGGTGCAGGCCCTGGCGATTGAGCGCTTTCGGGCCCGTGCTCAGGAGATTGCCCGCAGCTTCGGCTTTGCCGCTTACACCTTGGGAGAGGTTCAGGTCGGCAACCAAGAGCAGGGCGTTTTGCCGCGCACACGGCTCATGGCCATGGCGCCTGGCGTGGCCATGGCCGAGGCGCCGCTGCCCATTGAGGCAGGTAAAACTGCCGTCACCGTCACGGTGTCGGGCACCGTGCACCTGAAATAGTCGACCGGGCGCAGCCTACTGCTACTGCGCGGCCCAGCCGCCGTCCATGTTCCAGGCCACGCCGCGCACATTGTTGCCGGCACTTGAGCACAGGAAAACTGCCAGCGCACCCAACTCCTCAGGCGTGGTGAACTGCACCGAAGGCTCTTTCTCACCCAGCAGTTGCCGAATCGCCTCGTCGTTGCTCACACCCTGCGCCGCCGCACGCGCATCCACCTGCTTTTGCACCAGCGGCGTCAGCACCCAGCCCGGGCAGATGGCATTGCAGGTGACGCCGGTGGTGGCGTTCTCCAGCGCAGTGACCTTGGTCAGCCCGACCAGGCCGTGTTTAGCCGCTACATAAGCTGACTTTTCAGCCGAGGCCACCAGCCCATGCACTGAGGCCAGGTTGATGATGCGGCCCCAGTTGGCCTGACGCATGGCTGGCAGCGCCAGGCGGGTGGTATAGAAGGCGCTGCTGAGGTTGATGGCGATGATGGCATCCCAGCGCTCAGGCGGAAAATTCTCAATGCGGGCCACATGCTGGATACCGGCGTTGTTGACCAGGATGTCGACGCGGCCGAAGGTACTGGCTGCATAGGCCATCATGGCCTCAATCTCGGCTGGGTGGCTCATGTCGGCGCCGTGGTAGCCCACCTGCACGCCCAAGGCGGCGACGGCGGCTCGCGGGCCCTCGACCTCGCCGAAACCGTTGAGCACGATGTTGGCGCCCTGGCCGGCGAGCGCCCGGGCGATGCCCAGGCCAATCCCGCTGGTGGAGCCTGTGACCAGTGCTGTCTTACCTTTTAGCATGTTGATTCCTTGTGAGTTGGCCTTAGGATAGCCGTTGATTTACCCTCGATTTCACCATGACTGAACCGACCCGCCACTTCATTCATTGCCCAGATTCTGCCAATGGCCACCGCATGGCCTACTGGGCCTGGGGCCACCCTGAGGCCGAGCATGTGGTGCTGTGCGTGCATGGTTTGACGCGCCAGGGACGTGACTTTGATGTATTGGCCCAGGCTCTGTGTCTGCGGGCTGAGCGCGCTGGTGATGCCCTGCGGGTGGTCTGCCCCGATGTGGTGGGGCGTGGCGACAGTGACTGGCTGGCCGACCCCATGGCCTACCAGGTGCCGACCTATGCCGCCGATATGCTGACCCTGATCGGCCACCTGCGCGCGACCACGCTGGATTGGGTCGGCACCAGCATGGGCGGCCTGATTGGCATGGCGGTTTGTGCCCATCTGAGGCCTGCTGGCGTGCGCCGCCTGGTGCTCAATGATGTTGGCCCCACCATTGAGTGGCAAGCGCTGCAGCGCATCGGCCAGTACCTGGGCCAGGGTGGTGAATTTGATTCGGTTCAGCAGGCGGCCGACGCGCTGTGGGTGATTGCCAGCAGCTTTGGGCCGCACACGCCGGCGCAATGGCTGGCGCTGTCGCGTCCTATGGTGAAGCCCGTGGCTGAGGGTAGCGATCGCTTGCGCCTGCACTACGACCCAGCGCTGGCCCTGCCGTTTAGGCTGGTGACGCCAGAGGTCGCTGCACAGGGCCAGGCGCTGATTTGGCAGCTGTATGACAGCCTGGCGCTGCCCACCCTGTTGCTGCGCGGCGCCGACTCTGACCTGTTGTCACCACTCGCGGCCCAGGCGATGACGCAGCGCGGACCCCGCGCGCGGCTGCTGCAGTTTGCTGGCGTCGGCCATGCCCCGACCCTGATCGCTGACGACCAGGTGCAGGCGGTGGCTGACTTTTTGTTGGCCTGAGCCTGGGGCGACGGTGACAATCAAGCCATGAAAAGCCTGCCTGCCGAACCCTCGGGCTCGGCATCGTCCTCGCCCCTGCTGCAAGCCACTGCCCACAGCCTGCCCGAGCAGGCCCAGGCGCTGGCGCGGGCGCGCGCTTTTGCCGAGCCGCTGTTGGCCGGTGAAACCCTGGACACCGGCGAAAACACTTTGTCGCATGCCGACGCCGTAGCCGTCATTTTGAGGCTGATCGGCGGCTCTGAAGCCATGCAGGCCGCCAGCTACCTGGTCTACTCCTGCGAACACCTGAACAAGCCGCAGGAGGCGATCGCCAAAGGCTTTGGCGACAACTTTGCCACGCTGGCCATGGAGACCACCCAACTGGTGCGCTTGCAGCGGCAGGCGCGCCAGGTTCAGGCTGCCGGCGCCCGCAGCGCCGCGATCCCGATGGCGCAGACCGCCGCGGCCCAGACCGAGAACGTGCGCAAGATGCTGCTGGCGTTTTCGCGTGACCTTAGGGTGGTCATGCTGCGACTGGCCTCGCGCCTGCAAACCCTGCGCCACTTTGCCCAAACCAAGCTGCCGCTGCCCCCAGGGCTGGCGGCCGAGTCGCTGCAGGTGTTTGCGCCGTTGGCCAACCGCTTGGGTATCTGGGAGATCAAGTGGGAGATGGAGGACCTGGCATTCCGTTTTCTGGAGCCCGACACCTACCGCACGGTGGCTGGGTTGCTGGATGAAAAGCGCACCGAGCGCGAAGCCCAGGTGCAGCGCCTGCGCGACGAGGTGCAGGCCGGCCTGCAGGCGCAGGGCGTGCTGGCCACTGTGCAGGGGCGGCCCAAACACATCTACAGCATCGTGCGCAAGATGCGTGGCAAGTCGCTCGGTTTTGAGCAGATTCACGACATCCGGGCGCTGCGGGTGGTGGTTGCCAGCGTTCCAGACTGCTACGCTGCCTTGAGCTGGGTGCACAGCCGGTTTGTGCCGATCACCGAAGAATTTGATGACTACATCGCCCGGCCCAAGGTGAATGGCTACCGCTCCTTGCACACCATCGTGCGCGACGCCAGTGGCCAGTCCATCGAGATCCAGATCCGGACCCAGTCCATGCACGAGCACGCCGAGCACGGCGTGGCGGCGCACTGGGCCTACAAGGAGGCTGGCGCCAAAGGTTATGCCGGCGTGTCAGCCACGGGGTCCTATGACGCAAAGATTGCGGTGCTTCGCCAACTGCTGGCCTGGGAACGCGAGCTCTCGGGCACGCAGGGCCCGGGTGTGTTTGACGACCGCATCTACGTGCTGACCCCCGATGCAGCCATTGTTGAGTTGCCCCAAGGTGCCACGGCGGTCGATTTTGCCTATAGCGTCCACACCAACCTGGGCCACCGTTGCCGCGGCGCCCGGCTCGACGGCGTCATGGTGCCGCTGAACACCCCGCTCAAAAACGGCCAGACGGTGGAAGTGACGGTGGCGAAAGAGGGTGGGCCTTCGCGTGACTGGCTCAACGCCGAACTGGGCTACCTGGTCAGCCACCGCGCCCGCGCCAAGGTGCGGGCCTGGTTCAATGCGCTCGCTTTGGACGAGACCGTGGCCAAGGGCCGTGAGGCGGTAGAGAAATTGCTGCAACGCGAGGGTCGAACAGCCCTCAAGCTGGACGACCTGGCGGTGCAACTGGGCTTTAACTCGGCCGACGATCTGTTTGAGGTCGTGGGCAAAGACGAATTTTCCTTGCGCAACATTGAGTTGCTGCTGCGCCCGCCTGAGCCCACCGCAGCTGAAGCCGACCTGCCGCTGCTGCGTAAGCCGCGCAGCTCTGCACAGCCTGCCAAGGGCGGCCTGCTGGTGGTAGGCGTGGATTCGCTCATGACCCAATTGGCCAAGTGCTGCAAGCCGGCCCCGCCCGATGCGATTTGCGGCTTTGTGACGCGTGGCAAGGGCGTCAGCGTGCACCGTGCCGATTGTTCCAACCTGCGTGAAATGGTGGCGCGCAACGGGGAACGCGTCATAGAGGTAGCCTGGGGCCAGCCAGTCGGCAGTCTCAAGGACGCGGTTTACCCGGTAGACGTGTCGGTAGAGGCCGCCGACCGGCAGGGTCTGCTGCGTGACATTTCTGAAGTGTTTGCCAAAGACAAAACCAATGTCATTGCGGTGCAGACCCAAACGGTCAAGGGCACAGCCTGGATGACCTTTACCGTCGAGGTGTCTGATTCGGGTCGGCTGGCTCGGGTGCTAGGCACCGTGGCCGAGCTGCCAGGCGTGCGCTCAGCCCGCCGGCGCTGAGACGCCCACCCGAGCGGCCCATGCGAGAGCTCCGGGGGCCTTATTGCGTACCAAAAATCCGGTCGCCGGCGTCGCCCAGACCCGGCAAGATATAGCCGTGGTCATTGAGCTCGCGGTCGATGGCTGCAGTGAACACCGCCACATCGGGGTGCGCCTGGTGCAGGGCATTGATGCCCTCCGGACAGGTCAGCAGGCACAAAAACTTGATGGATTTAGGGTGGCAGGCCTTGAGTCGGGTCACGGCCGCCACTGCCGAGTTGCCGGTGGCCAGCATCGGGTCAACAATCACGATGTCGCGCTCTTCCATGTTCTTGGGCATCTTGAAGTAGTACTCCACCGCCTGCAGCGTGGCCGGGTCACGGTACAGGCCGATATGACCCACGCGGGCACCGGGCACCACTGAAAGCACGCCGTCCAGAATGCCGTTGCCAGCGCGCAGGATGGACACAAACACCAGCTTCTTGCCGTCAATCTGCTTGCCG
>CAXNFT010000057.1:0-11676 GCA_964201255.1 Rhodoferax sp. | reverse complement strand
ACAGCCCTGCCGCCAGTGCACCGAAGACCAGCGTAGCGCGTGCGGCCTCAAATAGCAGGGACCAAGGCTTGCCCTCAAACACCCAGGCCATGCCCACCGCGTGCAGCACCAGCAAGGCCGCATAGGCCGCCCGCTGCGGCACGCTGAGGTTGGGCGCTGCGATCAGCAAATGGATCAGCAGGCCCAAGACAACCCCTGAGGCCAGCAGACCGTAGACCTGCTGCCACTTCAGCGCCGGCGTGTCAAAGCGGCTGAATGACGCCACTGGCGTGATCAAGGGGGCTGGCGCGTCAGCGCTGCCCCAACCGGGCGGTGCAAACACACGCATCAGCTTGTTGGACCAGCCCCTTGTGCTGCGCACCTGGCGCCAGATGCCCACATAGTTTTTGAGGTTGCCCCAGAGCGGGTTCCAGCTTTGCAGCTGCACCAGCGTGCCGTAGACCACGGGTTCGTCATCGCGCTCAGCCACATAGGTGCCAAAGAGTCGGTCCCAGATGATCAGGGTGCCGCCGTAGTTTTTGTCGAGGCAATAGTCATTGCGGCCATGGTGGACACGATGGTTAGACGGCGTCACAAACACCCGGTCGGCCCAGCCCAACTTACCCACCAGTTGGGTGTGGCTCCAGAACTGGTACACCACGCTGATGAGGGCAATGATCACAAACACAGTGACCGGTATGCCGACAATGGCCATCGGCAGGTAAAACAACCAGTAAAACACCTGGTTGGTAGAAGACTGGCGCAGGGCCGTCGACAGGTTGAAGTCTTCACTGCTGTGGTGAACCACATGGGCGGCCCACAGCAGGTTGACCTCGTGGCCACTGCGGTGTGCCCAGTAGTAGAAGAAGTCGTACATGAAAAACGCCAGAACCCAGACCCAGGGGCTCTTGAGGTCCCAGCTGAAGGCGCCCACCCGCTCAACCACCAGGGCGTAGACGGCCACACTCAACAGCTTGAGCAGCGCACGAATGGTCTCGCTCATGGCGCCGATGTTGATACTGGTGAGCGCATCGTGCAGTCGGTAGACCTTCAGCCCACGGCGCCAGGCTAACCAAGCCTCCAGGCCGACAAAGGCCATAAAAACCGGTATGGCAAACAAAATAGGACTCATGGTCATTGCACTTTCAAAAACTGAGACAACTTGAAGCGTTGCTGCAGGTCAATTCTGAAGGCCTGAGCGGCAAGATGCAATACCTAAAATGCATGCTGCAATAACTTCACTGCATCGCTATGCTTGATAGATTTTCCATCCACTTTCTGGGTATTGCCGAGCATGGCAACCTGGCTCGGGCGGCCCAGGCCCTGGACATTAGCCAGCCTGCCTTGACCCGCAGCCTGCAAGGGCTGGAGCGGCGACTGGGCGCCAGACTGTTCGAGCGCAGCGCAAGGGGCATGACGCTCACACCGATCGGCGACGCACTGAACACTCGCTTGCTTGGGGTGGCGACGCTGCTGGCCGACACGGCCGCAGAGATGAGTCAGCTTGCCTCTGGGGCGATTGGCCGCGTGCGCATTGGGGTCGGCCACATGGTCGCAGACCTGGTGCGCGACGCCCTCTTCCCCCGTCTGCTGGTGGACCGACCAGCTGCCAAGATCGAGTTTTACACCGCCATCAATGTGGACTTGTACGAGCGCCTGGCCCAGGGTCAACTGGATTTTGTGGTCGCGGGCGTGGCCAATGGCGTGCCACCACCCTTGCAAAGCAAGGTTTTGTTGGAAGAGACCCTGGTCGCCCTGGTGCGTCAGGGCCACCCCTTGACCACCCTGGCGCAGCCAAAGCTGGCAGATTTGCAGCGCTATGGTTATGCGTCGGCCTCGGGCATTCTGCCAAGCCATCCGCTGGCAGACCGGCGTCTGGGGGAGTTCGGCGGCAAACACCTTACGCAAACACTGACCACCAACTCGTTGACCACACTGATGGAAGTGGTGGCCAAAACTGATCTGCTCACCATCACCGCTTGGAATGAGAGTCTGCGCAGCCGCTGGGCTGACAAGTTGGCGGCAGTTCACTTGCCCGAGCACACGGCCAGGGGTTTTATCGGCACCGTGCGGCGCCCGGGCAGCGGCCTGTCACCGCTGGCTCAGTATGCGCTGGAGATCATCGAGGCTGCCTTAGGCAGCTCGGCAGCAGGTCGCTAAGCGTCAGCTCTTGCCTTGGGGTGCATGGATCCCCGCGTTCGCGAGGATGACGGCTGGGGGTATGCCGGCACGACGGGCTGGGTGTGCCGGCACGACGGGTCAGGACACCGATACGACGAGTCAGGACACAGGCGCGTCATTCCCGGCCACGACCGGGAACCCATGGCTCCCGCGCTCGCTGGCCAGTCCCGGCTGAAGCAGCAAACGGTGGACCCCGCTGTAGCACAGGAAACGCCGGTTCATGGCGCGGCCAATAGTGCACAGGCCCAGCCGCTGTGCCAACTGGTGGCCCATCTGGGTGATGCCGCTGCGCGAGACCACAATCGGAACGCCCATCTGGGCGCTCTTGATCACCATCTCGCTAGTCAGCCGCCCGGTGGTGTAGAACACCTTGTCATCGCTGCGCATCCCGTCGCCCTGCAGCCACATCCAGCCGGCGATGGTGTCAATGGCGTTGTGGCGGCCCACGTCTTCAACAAAGATCAGCATCTGCTCACCCTGGAACAGCGCACAGCCATGGACCGAGCCGGCCGACTTGTAGGTACTCTCCTGCAGCCGGATGGCGTTCACAATGCCGTACAGCGTGTCCTGTGAGAGCGTGGCGGGTGGCAGCTGCAGTTGGTCGACCTCGGCCATCAGGTCGCCAAAGACGCTGCCCTGGCCGCAGCCGGTGGTGACTACTTTTTTGGCGGTTCGGGCTTCAATGTCTGAGATGCCCTGACGTGTCTTGACGGCTGCGGCCCCAACGTCCCAATCCACCGTGATCGACTCGATCTCTTGCGCCGACTGAACCAGGCGCTGGTTGCGTAAAAAGCCAAGCACCAGCAGTTCTGGGTGGGCACCCAGCGTCATCAGCGTGACCAGTTCGCGCTTGTCAACATACACGGTCAATGCCCGCTCGGCCGGGATGGAGACCAGGCAAGTCTCGCCAAATTCATTGACTGCGCTCACCTCTTGCACCAGCGGGACGCTGGCGCGGGTGAGAAGGGGCAGCGGGCTCAGGATTTCTTGGCCGGCGCGGCAGCAACCGGTGCAGCCGCGGGCGCAGATGCCGCTGGGGCAGCCGCAGCCGCAGCACTGACATAAGGACCGGGGTCGGCGCAGGCGGGTAAGGCCGGCGCCGGCTTGGCCTCTTTGCCAGCCGCCTTGGCGGTCTTGGCGGCGTGGGCGGCCACGCGATCCTGGGACTTGCACAGCAGGTAGCCGTCAACCTTGCCCGCCCAGGCGGTCTTGGCGGACGCCTCTGCCGCCTTGGCCTTTGCCTCGTCAGACGGGGCGGGGAGTTTGGCCAGAGCAACTGCGCTCCAGAGCCCGAACGTGCCGGCCAGCAGCAGGAGTTTGAAGGAATGTTTCATACGGCTTGCCTCGCGGGAAGGGGTTGTGCGGTGGCGGGCAGGATGGATCGCTGCGCCGGAATCTTACCGCTTTGAATGTCATCAAGCCACAGTTCATGGTGCTCTTTGGCCCAGGTTTCGTCCACGTAGCCGGTACGCATGGCCTTGTAGGCGCCCTGCATCCCGATGGTACCCATGTAGATGTGTCCAAGAAACATGGCCATCATGAGCACCGTGGCAACCGCATGGACCATGTGCGCAATCTGCATGGTGCCACGCTCGTACACCATCGAAGGCAACAGCATGTCAAGCACCAGACCTGAACCCACCACCACCAGACCCAGCAGGAACACGCCAGCCCAGAACAGTACTTTCTCACCAGCATTGAACCGGTGTGAGGCAACTTCTTTGCCACCGAACATGCCGCCGGCTGTCACCAACCAGCGCACGTCTTCAGCACGCGGCAGGTTGTCGCGCACAAAGGTGATGATCACCACCACCAAAGACACAGCAAACACTGGCCCAGCAAAATTATGCGCGTTTTTTAAGGCAAAGCTGAGCCAGCCGAACAGGGTGGCTCCGATCACTGGCAAGATGACAAATTTGCCAAAGGCCATCACCAAACCCGATACCGCGAGGATGCAGAAGGTAATGGCGTTGGCCCAGTGGGCGGAGCGCTCAAGCGGCGTGAAACGCTCGATCTTGCGGCCGGTCTCGGCCCCGTGCAGCGCCATGCTGCCCTTGCGCCAGTAAAAGACGGCGATTGCCCCCAGCACGATCAACAGCACTGCACCGCCGTAGGGAATGATCCAGTTGTTGCGCACCTGGCGCCAGGCTTCGCCGGCGTTGGTCAGGCGCGAGCCCGGGTACTGTACAAAGGGCTGGATCAGGTTGCCAGCCTCTGGCGTGGGCAGGCTGCTGTGGCCGGTGGCGCCGGCGCCTACCTGGCGCCACATCGGGGCATTGTTGCCGGGCTGCACCTTCTCGCGCTCGCCATTGGTCTGTTTGGCGTAGCCGGGGTCATTGCTGGCGTCGGGCTTGACATCCATGATGTTTTGGCTCTGCACGCCAGCTGCCAGGGCCGGGGCTGGCGCCGCCGCGCCGGCGGCTGCCTGAGTCTGCGCAAGCGCACTGCCGCCAATCAAGGCCAGCAGCAGCGCAATAGACAACACTTTGTTCATGCGGGTCTCCCCTCAGTGGGTGCGGCTGTGATCATCTTGGCCGTATTGGGCCCGCGCCTTGAGCTGTGACTCCCAACTGGCTTTGTCACCGGCTTTCCAGCCGCCCACGGTGTAGGCCTTGCCGGTCCCGGCCGACGGTGCGGTGTCTTGCGCCGGGGTGCCCAGAGATTGGGGTTTATCGCTACAGGCCACCAGGCCAGCAACAGCAATCAGCGCCAAAAGCAGCTTCATGACTTCACCCCCGCAACAGGGGGCTGCCCCGCCTGCTTGGCGCCATAGGCTGTGCCCCAGCCCCAGACCTCAGCCCCTTTGCCGCGCTTGAGCACGCGGTTGCGCAAGATATCGGCGATGACGTCACCATCGCCCGCGATCAGGGCCTTGGTCGAACACATCTCGGCACAGACCGGCAACTTACCCTCGGCCAGGCGGTTGCGACCGTATTTCTCGAACTCGGCCTGGCTGCCATTGGCTTCAGGGCCGCCCGCGCAGAACGTGCACTTGTCCATCTTGCCGCGCACACCAAAAGTGCCTTGCGACGGAAACTGGGGCGCGCCAAACGGGCAGGCATAGGAGCAGTAGCCGCAGCCAATGCAGACGTCTTTGTCATGCAGCACCACGCCTTCGTCGGTGCGGTAAAAGCAGTTGACCGGGCAGACCGCCATACAGGGCGCGTCGCTGCAATGCATGCAGGCCACTGAAATTGATTTTTCGCCGGGCACGCCGTCGTTCAGGGTGACCACGCGACGCCGGTTCACGCCCCAGGGCACCTCATGCTCGTTTTTGCAAGCCGTGACGCAGCCGTTGCACTCGATGCAACGCTCGGCGTCGCAGATGAATTTCATTCTTGCCATGGTGTTCTCCAGTCAGTTCGGTCGGGCGCGGGCTTCAGGCTTTTTCGACGTTGCAAACCGTGGTCTTGGTTTCCTGCATCATGGTCACGCTGTCATACCCGTAGGTCGTGGCGGTGTTGATGGCCTCGCCGCGTACGATGGGCGCAGCGCCATTGGGGTAGTAGGCCAGCATGTCGGCACCCTGCCAGCGTCCCGAGAAGTGGAAGGGCATAAAGACCGTGTCGGGTCCGACCCGCTCGGTCACCATGGCCTGCACGTTCAGGCGAGCCCCAGTGGGGGTAGACACCCAGGCGCGTTCGCCGTTGCGAATGCCCTTGTCCGCTGCCACCTTGGGGTTGATCTCGATGAACATCTCTTGTTGCAGCTCGGCCAACCAGGGGTTGGAGCGGGTCTCTTCGCCGCCGCCCTCGTACTCGACCAACCGACCCGAGGTCATGACCAGCGGGAACTTCTCGTGCACCTTGTCGGCGATGTTTTTGTCCTGGATGGTCTTGAACAGCGTGGGCAGGCGCCAAAAAGCTTTTTTATCGTCATGCGTCGGGTACTTGATCTGCAGGTCAGCCCGGTTGCCGTACAGTGGCTCGCGGTGCTGGGGAATCGCATCAGGGAAGTTCCAGACCACCGCGCGCGCCTTGGCATTGCCAAAGGGATGGCAGCCATGGCCTTTCATGAAGACGCGGATCATGCCGCCCGACGCGTCGGTCTTCCAGTTCTTGCCCTCGGCCGCAGCTTTTTCCGGGTCGGTGAGTTCGTCCCACCAGCCCAGCTTCTTGAGCAGCACATGGTCGAGCTCTGGGTAACCGGTGGTGATGTCGGCACCTAGCGAATGCGAGCCGTCTTCAGCCAGCAGGCTCTTACCTTCACGCTCCACGCCAAAGTTGGCGCGGAAGTTGCCCCCACCGTCCATCACGTGCTTGGAGGTGTCGTACAGGTTGGGCGATCCCGGGTGTTTGAGCGCCGGCGTGCCCCAGCAGGGCCAGGGAAGACCGAAGTAGTCGCCGGTGAAGTCGTAGCCGGTTTCTTTGTCCGTGCCACCCTTGGCCTTGAGCGTTTTGACGTCGAACAGGTGCATGTTGCGCATGTGCGCCTTCAGGCGCTCGGGGCTTTGGCCGGTGTAGCCAATGGTCCAGACGCAGCTGTTGATCTCGCGCAGGATGTCTTCTGGCACGGGCTCGTCCAGGCCCTTGACCTTTTGCATCTTGTAGTTTTTGGACAGTTCCTTGCCAAAGCCCAGACGGTCGGCAAACTGCTGCATGATCATGTGGTCGCTGCGGCTCTCCCACAGTGGCTCAATCACTTTCTCGCGCCATTGCAAGGAGCGGTTGGACGCGGTGCAGGAGCCACTGGTCTCGAACTGGGTGGCGGCCGGCAACAAGTAGACCGCGCGGTTGGCGTTTTGGTCTTCCGGTTTGCCCGGCATGGCGGCCATGGCCGCGGTAGCAGATGGGTAGGGATCCACCACCACCAGCAGATCGAGCTTGTCCATGGCCCGCTTCATCTCCAGACCTCGGGTTTGCGAGTTGGGCGCATGGCCCCAAAAGAAGACGCCGCGCAGGTTGGAGTCCTGGTCGATCAGCTCATTTTTCTCCAGCACGCCGTCGATCCAACGGGACACAGTCATACCGGGCTTACTCATCATGGCCGGCGAGGCGAACTGCTTTTTGATCCACTCAAAGTCAACACCCCAGGCCTTGGCGAAGTGCTTCCATGAGCCCTCCACAATGCCGTAGTAACCGGGCAGCGAGTCTGGGTTGGGGCCCACATCGGTGGCGCCCTGCACGTTGTCGTGGCCGCGGAAGATGTTGGTGCCGCCACCCGACTTGCCCACATTGCCCAAGGCCAACTGCAGGATGCAAGAGGCCCGCACCATGGCGTTGCCTGTGGTGTGCTGGGTTTGGCCCATGCACCACACGATGGTGCCAGGCCGGCTCTCGTGCAGCATGGTGGCGACCTTGATCATCTGTGCCTCGGTCACGCCGCAGGCTTCTTCCACCTTGTCGGGCGTCCATTTGCTCATGACGTCTTCACGCACCTTGTCCATGCCGTAGACGCGGTCGTTGATGTACTGCTTGTCCTCCCAGCCATTCTTAAAAATGTGGTGGAGCAGACCAAACAGGAAGGGGATGTCGGAGCCAGACCGGATGCGCACGAACTCGTCTGCCCGGGCGGCGGTACGGGTGAAGCGCGGGTCCACCACGATCATTTTGGTGCCATTTTCTTTGGCGTGCAGCATATGAAGCAGGCTGACCGGGTGCGCCTCGGCGGCGTTGGAGCCAATGTACAACGCGACCTTGCTGTTCTGCATGTCGTTGTACGAGTTGGTCATGGCGCCATAACCCCAGGTGTTGGCCACACCGGCCACCGTGGTGGAGTGGCAAATACGGGCTTGGTGGTCGCAGTTGTTGCTGCCCCAGAAGCTGACAAACTTACGCAGCAGGTAGGCTTGCTCGTTGTTGTGCTTGCTGGAGCCCACCCAGTAAATCGAATCAGGCCCGCTGGCCTTGCGCAACTCGAGAAGCTTGGCGCTGATTTCGGTCAGCGCGGTGTCCCAGCTGATGCGTTCGTACTTGCCGTTGACCAGCTTCATCGGGTAGCGCAGGCGGAACTCACCGTGACCGTGCTCGCGCAGCGCGGCACCCTTGGCGCAATGGGCCCCGAGGTTGATAGGGGAATCGAACACCGGCTCCTGGCGGACCCAGACACCGTTTTCAACCACCGCGTCGACCGCGCAACCGACCGAGCAGTGGGTGCAGACCGTACGTTTGACCTCGATCTTGCCGTCACCGATCGCCACGCCAGCGCCGGCGGCATGGGATTTTTTGACCAGGGTCAAGCCAGAGGCGGCAATGCCGACCCCCACGCCCAGGCCGGAGCGGCGCAAAAACATGCGCCGGTCCATGGTGGGCAGGGCCTGCGACAGGCCGCGACGCAGGCTGTGGACAAAAGGTGAACGGGCCGGGCTGTCGGCGGTGGCAATTTTTTTGGTCAGCAACATGGGGTTCTCCAAAAACCGCTCAGACCCGGGTGGTCTGGTAATAACGCTTGACGTGCTCGCTCAGTGAGTAACCGCCGCCCTTTTCCGGCGCCGGTTTTGGCGCCAGAGCTACGGCCGCTGGGGCTGGCGCCTTGATCAGGCTGGCCGACGCTGCCACCGCACCGGCGGCAGAGGCGGTCAAAAAGAAACTTCGGCGTGAGGCTTTGCCTGAACTGTCGGACATATTGGTCTCCTGAAGGTGCGCGTGGCTATGCAAACCATTGCATACCCCTGTTTAACTGTATCTTAACGAACAGCCCGCTGGTTTTATATTTTTCACCAAACTAGGGTAACTACTAGGTGTTCAACCTAATCACTGCGAAGTGATAAGCCAAGGCTCAGCCCAGCATGTCAAAACCCTGAGCCTCCACATCCATGAAAGCACGCGTCAACCCTGCCAGGGCGGCATAAAAACGGGCCCGGGGGTGCTGCTCGATGTCAGCGCACATCCGGCCCACCCAGGGCTGCAGGTGTTGGCTGAAAAATTCGCGCTGGCGGCTCAGGTTGGCCACCGCCACATCGTCACCGGCGATCAGGTAGCGCATCACCTCGCACAGGCAGGCCACATGGTCTTCGGTCTCTGACATGGCATCATCGCGTGCCAGGCCCAGCGCGGCCAGGTCAGTGCGCAGGCGCGCCAGCGGTTTTTCGTTGAGAAAGCCGCTCAAAAAATGCGACCCGTACAGATACACCTCGGGCTTGCCGATGCCCCCAAACAGGGCATCAAACTCTTGCGCAATGGCGCCATCTGGCAGGCTGCGCGCCATGCCGACGAGCACACGCCAGGGTTCTTCCAGCAGAGCGCCTGCCGCCGGGGCTTCTGTGGCAGCGGCGCACAGCTGGGCGATCAGCTCAGGGCTGGGCGCTGCGTAGTACAACAAGGCCAATACGCCATACAACTCGGCCCGGGCGGTCTCTTCGTCGAGTGCGCTGCTGGTGGGGGGGGCATAGAGCGTCATGGTCAGAGGTCGGTGATGCGGGCTTCGTTGCTGGCAGAGTGCAGGTCAATGACCCGGCAGTCGCCACACATTTTGAGGCGCTCCAGCGCAGCGCCCTGAAACATGCTGTGCCCGGCCAGCTTGCCCAGCATGGCCTCTATGGCCTTGAGGGTGCCAAAGGGCTTGCTGCACCGGATGCAGGCGTAGGGCTTCATCTCATTGAGCAGCACCGGCTCGTTGCGTTGCGGCGCCAGGTTGAGTTGTGGCAGCAGGGCCAGCGACTTCTCCGGGCAGGTGCTGACGCACAGGCCGCACTGCACACAATTTTTCTCAATAAAGCGCAACTGCGGCGCCAGCGGGTTGTCTTGCAGGGCACTGGCCGGACAGGCGCTGACGCAGCTCAGGCACAGCGTGCAGGTGTCTTTGTTAAGGGTGAGCGCCCCCAGCGGTGAGCCGGCTGCGGGCAATGCAATCACCCCCGAGCGGGTTGGGGCCTGGGCCATCAGGTGGTCAAGCGCCAGCGCCAAGGTGGCGCGCTTGTCGGCCTGTATCGCAAAACCGGCGCTGCGCGCCACACCCTGCGCCGTTGGCGCCTGCAACGCAAGGTCCAGCGACGCCAGATCCCGCGCGTCACGGGCCTGCAGCAGCCGCACATGCTCGCCGGAAAAACCGAGCCCAGTCAAGATGGCTTGCGCCACGGCGATCTGCTCCCCCAGGGCGTGCCGGTACTGCGGCGCCTCTTCGTCGGTCAGCAGAATCCAGACCTGCGACGCTCCATAGGCGATGGCGGTCAGCCAGAGCTCCAGACCGGTGGAGGCGGTATGCCACAGCGGGAGCGGCAGCACCCGGGCCGGCACGCCGCGTGTGCCGTCACGCCGGCCACGCTCAAGCTGGGCAGCACGCCCAAGATCGCCCAACAGCCGTGCCCCACCCTGCTGGCTGTGCAAGAGCAGGGCCGCGTTTTTACCACCGCTGCGGGCATAGGTGGCTAGCAGGGTTTTGAGCTTGACACCCTGCTCGCTGGCGCGCGGGTAGCCAAAGCTCAGGGCGCCGCTGGGGCACACGGTGCTGCAGGCACCGCAGCCGACACACAGCTGCGGGTTGACCTTGATCTGCTGGCGGCTGCGGTCGCTGCTGATGGCCGAGGCCGAGCAGACGTCGATGCAGGCCTGGCAACCCACTTTTTCATTGCGGCTGTGGGCACACAACCGGGCCTGGTAGCCAAAGAATTTGGGTTTCTCGAACTCACCCACCAGGCCGCGCAGCTGCAACAACACAGCCGGGTTGCGGTCGTGCCAGCGCAGATAGCCCTGCGGCAGCGCATGCTGGCTGAAGGCCGGCGTGGCGCGCAGGTCGAGCACCAGGTCAAAGCGTTCGGTCTGCACTTCAGGCGCGCGGGTGAAATCAATGGCGCCGGCCACCTGGCAGACCTTGATGCAGGCCCGGTGCGACTGACAGGCCGCCAGGTCAATCTGGTAGTCGAGCCCAATCGCGCCTTCGGGGCAGGCGCTGACACAGGCATTGCATCGGGTGCACAGGTCCAGGTCAATCGGGTTGTTGCGCAACCAAGTCAGCTCAAAGGCGCCAAGCCAACCGGTCAGCGTCTGGATTTGGCCGCCTAAAACCGGGTAGCGCCGCTCTTGCTGCGCACCCGACATGTCCCCGCCCTGGGTGAACAGCGTGATGTCAAGCTCAGGGCCGAGCAGTTCGGCGGCCTGCTCGGCCGCCCCCAGCTCGCCAATGATCAACAACCGGCCGGCGCTTTGGTAGCTGACGGTGGCCACCGGCTCGGGCTCGCTCAGGTGGGCCACAGCCAGCAGCGCGGCGATCTTGGGGCTGGCGTCCTTGGCGTCGCGGCTCCAGCCGCCGGTTTCTCGGATGTTGACAAAACGGATCGGGGCCTGCGCGCCGGGCGTCTGGCTGGCGAGTTCACTGAACAGGCGCGACTCCTGCGTGCAAGCCACCACCAGGTCCTCGCCCGTACCCAGCGCCTTGACAAAGGCGGCAGCCTCGCGCCGGCACAGGCTGGAATGCAGTGTCAGGGTTTCATTGAGCGCCGCCCCCAGGCTCGACTTGTCCAGCGGCATGGTTTGGTTGCAGTCGCAGATCAGTGTGGTCATGGTCGGGCTCGGGTAACTGGGACGATTCGGCCTCATTGTCGTCGTCAAACAACTTCAGAAACTGGGCGCTGGCCATTTG
>CAXNFT010000056.1:0-11723 GCA_964201255.1 Rhodoferax sp. | reverse complement strand
GTGCCATAGGGCACCCGAAACCGGAAGCCATTGGCGGCAATGGTGGCGCTCTCCATGTCCAGCGCTACCGCCCTGCTCTGGCTAAAGCGGCGCTGCGGCCCGTTGTCGGGCAGAAGTTCCCAGTTGCGGTTGTCGGTGCTTGCCACGGTGCCAGTGCGCATCACCCGCTTGAGCTCGGCGCCCTGCAGTTGCGTTACCTGCGACACCGCCGCCTCCAGAGCCACCTGAATCTCGGCCAGGGCCGGTATCGGGACCCACAGCGGCAGCTCTTCATCGAGCACGTGGTCCTCGCGCACATAGCCATGAGCCAGCACATAGTCGCCAAGCTGCTGAGAATTGCGCAAGCCGGCGCAGTGCCCCAGCATGATCCAGGCATGCGGCCGCAGCACCGCAATGTGGTCGGTGATGGTCTTGGCGTTGGCGGGTCCGACGCCGATATTGACCATGGTGATGCCGCTGCGGTCGGCACGCATCAGGTGATAGGCCGGCATTTGCGGCAGCCGTGGTGGCAATTTTCCCAGCGCGTCGGCCGGCATGGCGTCGCTGCCGACGCGCCGGGTCACCACATTGCCCGGCTCAATGAACGCGATGTACTCGCTGACAGGGTCTGCCATGGCTTCATGACCGAGCCGGACAAACTCGTCAATGTAGAACTGGTAGTTGGTAAAGAGCAAAAAGTTCTGAAAGTATTGGGCTGCTGTGCCGGTGTAATGCCGCAAGCGCTGCAGGGAATAGTCCACCCGCGGCGCGGTGAACAGGGCCAGCGGCTGTGGCTCACCCGGGCGCGGCTCGTAGGTGCCATTGGCAATGCCGTCGTCCATGGCGGCCAGATCGGGCAAATCAAACACATCGCGCATCAGCTGCCGACGTTCGGGGCTCAGACTGACTTCGACATGGTCCTGCTCGGCAAAAGAAAAATGCACCGGGATAGGCTGCGAACTGGTACCCACCTCCAGCTCAACCCGGTGGTTTTGAATCAGCAGCGTGAATTGCTCTAGGTAGTAGTTCGCATACAGGTCGGGGCGCGTCAGCGTGGTCTCGAAACGGCCAGGGCCCGCAACAAAGCCGTAACTCAGACCCGCATTTTTCAGCAGACCCGTGCGCGAAACGGTGTCGGTCTGCACCCGGACAAAAGGGTAGCAGGCGCGCACATGCCCTGGCAAGGACTCGCCTGCGACAAAACGCTGCATGGCACTTCGCAGGTGGGCCAGGCTGCCGTCGTAAATCTCGCGCGCCTTGGCCAGCGCGGCAGCCGGGTCGCTGAAACGGGCGGGGGCAATGAAGTCGGGCAGGTAGGACATGGTGCTATTGTCCATGGTCTGCTGACCCACGGGATTGATCCACGACGGGCAGACCTTGGCTAAAACTGCCATACTCGCGCCGTTTCTAGAGGAAGTCAGAATCCATGTTGACATTCACCTGCTGCGACGCGGCGCGCCAGTTTGCCGGTAGCGGACAGGCCCAAGTCTTGCGAGGCATCACGCGTGGTTACGAGCGCGAATGCCTGCGCGTGGACGCTACCGGCCAGTTGGCCACCACACCCCACCCTTTGGCGCTTGGCGCCAAGCTGACCCACCCCTGGATCACCACCGACTATTCCGAAGCGCTGCTGGAGTTCATTACACCACCCTCGCAGGACAGCGCCTTTCCGCTCACGTTTCTGCGCCAGCTGCACCAATTCAGCGCACACCAGCTCGGGGACGAGCTGATGTGGGCCGGCTCCATGCCCTGTCGGCTCGGCGCTGAGGCCGATATCCCCATTGCCGATTACGGCCACTCGCATACCGCCCGGTTCAAGTCGGTCTACCGGGAAGGACTGGGCTTTCGTTACGGCCGCCACATGCAGACGATTGCTGGCGCCCACTACAACTGGTCTCTGCCCGAGGCGTTCTGGGCCATCCTGCAGGACCTGTGTCCACCCACCCGGCCCGAGCTGGACTTTGTCAGTGAGCGCTACTTTGGCCTGATTCGCAATTTTCTGCGCTACAGCTGGCTGGTCCCCTACCTGTTTGGTGCCTCGCCGGCGCTGTGCGAGTCGTTCCTGCAAGGCCGCAAGTTCGAGCTGCTGACGCTGGTGCCCGGCACGCTCTACGGCCCAGACGCCACCAGCCTGCGCATGAGCGACCTCGGCTACCAGAACCGGGCCCAGGCCAATTTGCAAGTCAGCTTCAACTCACTGGCGGAATACACCCAGGCCCTGGAGTCGGCCATTCGTACGCCCGACCCCTTCTATGAGGCCATAGGCGTGCGCGACGGTGGGCGCTGGAAGCAGCTCAATGCCAACCTGCTGCAGATTGAAAACGAGTTTTATGCCGGCATCCGGCCCAAGCGGGTGGCGCCACACGGCGAACGCCCAGCCAAGGCCCTGCAGCGCTACGGCGTGGAGTACGTCGAGGTGCGCTTGTTTGATCTCAACCCAACCATCGACATCGGCATCGCACCGGAGCAAGGCAGCTTTGCCGATGTGTTCTTGCTGATGTGCCTGTTTCGCGACAGCCCGCCGATCAGCAGTCGCGAACAGGCCGAAAACGACGAAAACAAACGACGCGTGGTCAACCACGGTCGCGCACCGGACTTGCATTTGCTGGCCCACAACCGTGAACAAGCCATGCGACCCCTGGCACACAGCCTGTTTGACGACATGCTGCCGTTTGCCGAGATGCTGGACAGCGCTTACGGCGGCACGCAGTACGCTGAGACCTTGCGCCTGCTGCGCGAGCGCATCGACCACCCCGAGCTCACCCCCTCGGCCCAGGTGCTTGACGGCATACGGCAGGCCGGTGGCTTTAGCAGCTACAGCATGGCTTTGGCGCGCCAGCACCAAGCGCAATTACTGGCTAAGCCGCTTGACAGCGACACCCAGGCCCAGTTCGACACCAGTGTGCAAGAGTCAATTGCCCGGCAATCACAATTAGAAGCCCACGAACAGGGTAGTTTTGAGGGCTTTGTGGCGCAGTATTACGCCTGACAATCGGTACCCGACACCCACCCTAAATTTAGGCAAAATCGGCCTCCAGCCCTTATGAAATATAGGGTTTAAGCTATATAATTTATAGCATTTCCCGAGTCAAATCGGGACCGACCTACTGCCATGTCCACGACCAACACCGCGCCCCTCGCTCCCACCGCTTCCACCGCTTCCAATGCCACCCTGGATCAGGGCGCGGCTTTTGCTACCCTGGCACTCAGCCCAAGCACCTTGGCCAATCTGGAGCGCCTGGGTTACCACCAGATGACGCCGATCCAGGCCGCCAGCCTGCCACCGGCGCTGGCCGGCCGCGACCTGATCGCCCAGGCCCAGACGGGCAGCGGCAAGACCGCCGCCTTTGCCTTGGCGGCGCTGGTGCGCCTGAACCCGCGCCGGTTCGCCGTGCAGACCCTGGTGCTGTGCCCGACCCGGGAACTGGCCGACCAAGTGGCGGTCGAGGTCCGGCGTCTGGCTCGGGCTGAAGAAAACATCAAGGTCGTCACCCTGTGCGGCGGTGTGGCTCTGCGCGGTCAGCGTGCATCGCTGGAGCACGGCGCCCATTTGGTGGTGGGTACGCCAGGCCGCATCATGGACCACCTGGCGCGCGGCTACCTGAACCTGGAAGCGCTCAACACCCTGGTGCTCGACGAGGCCGACCGCATGCTCGACATGGGCTTTTTTGAAGATATGGCGACTGTGATCAAGCAGTGCCCCAAAGACCGCCAAACCCTGCTCTTCTCGGCCACCTACCCCGAGGGCATCGGCAAGTTGGCCGCCCAGTTCATGCGCGACCCGCTGCAAATCACGGTTCAGGCGCCTCTGGCCGAACGCCTGATTGAGGAACGCCATTACGAAGTCACCCGCGACAACCGGCTCGACACCGTCGCCCGACTGCTGAACCACTTTCGCCCGGTCAGCACACTGGCGTTCTGCAACACCCGGCAGCAGTGCAAGGACCTTGTCGGCGCACTTCAAAGTCAGGGCTTCAGCGCGCTGGCCCTTTACGGCGAGCTTGAACAACGCGAACGCGACCAGGTGCTGGCGCAGTTTGCCAACCGCAGCTGCTCGGTGCTGGTGGCCACCGACGTGGCCTCACGCGGGCTCGACATCAGCCAGCTGGAGGCCGTGATCAACGTCGACATCACGCCAGACCCCGAGGTCCACGTGCACCGAATCGGCCGTACCGGCCGGGCCGGCGAGTCTGGTCTGGCGCTGAGCCTGGCCAGCCTGCACGAGATGGGTTTCGTAGGCCGCATTGAGCAGTACCAGCGCCGCGAATCGGTCTGGCACCCCTTGAGCAGCCTGACACCCAGCGGCAAGGGCCCGCTGCAACCGCCCATGGTTACGCTGCAGATTCTGGGCGGGCGCAAGGAAAAAATTCGCCCCGGCGATGTGCTGGGCGCCCTGACCGCAGACGCCGGCTACGCCCGAGAGCAAATCGGCAAAATCAACGTGACCGAGTTCACTACCTTTGTCGCCGTTCAGCGCGATATCGCCCTGGAAGCGATGCACAAGCTCAATGCCGGCAAAATCAAGGGCAAAGGCGTCAAGGTCCGGCTGCTCTGATTTGTCCACGCTGGCGTCGGCGCCCCGTCGACACGTGCTGTTGTAAGGGAAATTCTGACAATCGATACAGCCAACTGCTGACTTCAGTTGGCCAACTCCGGGGCTAAAGTTCACCTAAGCGCAAAAGCGCCTTGAACTTACCGGAGAAGCCTGATGAAAACCACCGAGATTGCCTTGAACCCGTTCAGCCTGATGATGGAGCCTGAGTTGGTCCTGCAAACCATGGAGCGTTCCGAGCAACTGCGCCGCCTGCGCCGCCACAAAATGCGCCCACTGGACAAACCACTGATCCCCTACACCCAACAGGCCATCGACAGCCGGGCTGCCTATGACGCTGCCATCGACGCGGAAGAGTTTGACGCTCTGGGCAGCGAACTGCTGAACTAAGCCGATTTCGGGCGCGCTGATCGGCGCCCAGCTTTTTGCCGCAAAATCGGTGGTCAGGCTGTGCCTTCGACCTTTCCATCAACCGACTATGCGTCCACCTACTGCCTCGGCCCTCACCGTTACACCGTACAGCGACCGCAAGCGCTACGCTTGGCTGCTGTCTATGCTGGTGCCCTGCATCGTGGGCATAGGCCCGGCGTTGATGCTGGGCTCCGGACAGGCCTGGACCCTGTGGCTCCCAGCTGTATTCTTTTATGGACTGGCCCCACTGTTGGACAGCTTACTCGGCGAAGACCTGAGTAACCCGCCGGAAAGCGCCGTGGCGGCCTTGGACGCAGACCCCTATTATCGCTGGATCACCTACCTGCTGGTGCCGGTACTCTGGCTATCCTTCATTTTCAGTGCCTGGTTTGTCGCCACGCAAGCGCTGCCTTGGCACGGGGTGGTGGCCATGGTGCTGATCTGCGGCACCGTGGGCGGCTTTTGCATCAACCTAGGGCATGAACTGGGCCACAAGAACACGGCACTGGAACGCTGGCTGGCCAAAATGGTTCTCGCGCCCAGCGGCTACGGTCATTTCTTCATCGAGCACAACCGGGGACACCACCGTGATGTGGCCACCCCGGCCGACCCGGCGTCATCGCGCATGGGCGAGTCCATTTACCGTTTTGTGCTGCGTGAAATGCCAGGCGCATTCCGGCGTGCCTGCCAACTGGAGGCTGCCCGGCTACGCCAGCGGGGCCTGGCGGTGTGGTCACTGAACAACGAGATCATCCAACCCGCACTGATCACCCTGCTGCTATGGGGTGCGTTAATGATTTGGTTGGGTCCGGAAATTCTGCCTTTCTTGCTGGTGGCGTCCTTTTGGGCCAATTTTCAGCTCACGGCGGCCAACTACGTCGAGCACTATGGCCTGTTGCGACGGGAAATCAGCCCCGGCAGGTATGAGCCCTGCCAGCCGCACCACTCCTGGAACAGCAATCACATTTTTTCCAACTGGGCGCTTTTTCACCTGCAGCGCCACTCTGACCATCACACCCACCCGCTACGCCGCTACCAGTCGTTGCGCCACTTTGAAAACTTGCCAAGCCTGCCCAACGGCTACTTCGGCATGTTCAGCATCGCCTACTTTCCACCGTTATGGCGGCGCGTGATGGACCCGCGCCTGTTGCAGACGGTGGGCCGAGATGCTGCGCGCATCAATTTCGACCCACGCCAGCGCCAGTCGCTGATCAGCCGCCACCAGTTGCACGACCCCTGCGCAGTGATCAGCGCTGGAGGGTAACCCCGCCGTCCACCACCAGGGTTTCGCCCACCACGTAGTCGCCGGCGCGCGAAGCCAGGTAAATCGCCGCGCCCGCCATGTCCTCGTCCACCCCGATACGGCCAGCCGGAATGTGGGCCGACACCTCTTCGGCCCGGTCACGTGCGTCGCGGTTCATCTCGGAGGCAAAAGCGCCAGGGGCAATCGCGGTCACCGCGATATTGTCTTGAATCAGGCGCAAGGCCATGCGCCGTGTCAGGTGCACCAGACCCGCCTTGCTGCCAGCGTAAGAATAGGTTTCCTGCGGGTTGACCAACAGGCCATCGATGGAGGCGATGTTGATCACCTTGGCAACCCGCTGTTTACCAGCCAGGCGCAAATGGCCGGCCAGCGCTTGGGTCAGAAAAAACGGTGCCTTCAGGTTCAGATCCACCACCTTGTCCCAGCCACTTTCAGGAAAGTCGTCAAACGGCGCGCCCCAGGCCGCCCCGGCGTTATTGACCAGGATGTCGAGTTGCGGCTCATGGGCTGCATAGGCGGCCGCCAGTGCTTTGGCACCGGCCACGCTGGAGACATCGGCAGGCAGCGACACACAGTGGCCCAGCGCACTCAGCTCTGCCGCAGTCTGGTCGCAGGCGGCGACCTTGCGCGCCGAAATATAGACCCGTGCGCCCTGGGCCAGGAAACCGGCGGCAATCATGCGGCCTATCCCCCGCGAGCCGCCCGTGATCAGGGCGGTGCGGCCCTGCAATGAAAACAAATTGTTCATGACAAAAACCTCTTGATGAACGGCCAGCTTAAGCGAGGAGACACAGAGTTGACAGTCACCTGGGCGGCAGCTGCCGATCAGGCCCCGGAAGCAGGGATAATCCGCGCTTTGCAACAAATATCTGGAGTAAGCGTCATGCCCAAAGAATTCCGTACCGAAGCCGACCGCTTGGCCACCCCCCGGCCTGTGCCACCTAGGGGCGTGTGCTTCACCGCGCCGCGCGGCCAAAAGCGCAGCCTGGAGCGTGGCACGGCCACCAACAACAAAAAGAACCCCGGCAAGCGTCCGCACCAGGGCGGCTGAAGCATCACCTCCGCTGGCAGCGCAGCGCGTCAGCTCAGGCGCATTAACGGAATGGCAGCGATGGCCAGGGCCACCGCCACAAGCTTGGTCCGGTTGATCGCCTCTTTCATGAAGATCATGGCGATCAGCACCGCAAACACCGAGCTGGTGTCGCGCAAGGCCGCTGCACCCGCGATGGACGCCTTGCTGAACACCCAGACAATCAGCAGGTAGGACGCCATCGACAGCGCCCCTGACCACAGGGTGACGCCAGCGTGTTGGCGTATCGTGGCAAACAGGCCCGGCAAGCGCCGCTGCTGCCAAGTCATATTGGCTGCATTGACAATCGCAACGATACAGCCATAGGCAAACGGCGAGCCTGACTGGCGAATGCCATGAGCGTCAATCAGCACGGTGCAGGCGCTCAAGACCCCGCCCACGCCGGTCCATATCAAGACGTGGCGAGAGAAATCGTTGCCGTGTCGCGCGCCCAGTGCCAGCATGGTCAGCGCTGAGATGATGAGCCCAATGCCCAGCATCGCGCCCGTTGGAAGCTGCTCCTGCGCCAGCAGGGTAGACAGTGGCACCACCAGCATGATCATGATGGCACGTGACATGGGGTAAACCAGCCCGAACTCACCATGGTCGTAGGCACGCAAGATGGCCCTCAGGCCCAGCACGTTGAACAGGGCCGAGGCGGCGATCCAGCCCAGTGACGCCAAATTGGGCATGTCGACAAAGAACAGCACCGGCAGACCGACCAAGGCCGCCACCTGCATTTGCCCGGTCATCACTGCCGCATGCTGCCCTGTGGACTTGACACCTGCGTTCCAGGTGGCGTGGAGCAGGGCGCTGCACAAGGCAGCAATGATGTAGATGGTGTCCAAACAGGCCCAGATTCGCGGGGTTGCAGACTTTACATGTTACGCCGGTATTGCCCGCCCACCTCGAACAGGGCATTGGTGATCTGCCCCAGCGAACAGACCCGCACCGCGTCCATCAGCACTTCAAACACATTTTGGTTCTCGATCACCGCCTGTTGCAGGCGCTGCAGCATGGCCGGCGCCTCACTGGCGTGCAGGGCATGAAAATCAGCCAAACGCTTGAGCTGGTTCTGCTTTTCCTCGTCGGTCGAGCGGGCGAGTTCGAGCTTGTCCAGCACGGCGTCACCGTGTGGGTTGCGGAAGGTGTTGACGCCGATGATGGGCAGCTCGCCGGTGTGCTTGAGCATCTCGTAGTGCATGGATTCGTCCTGGATACGGCCACGCTGGTAGCCGGTCTCCATGGCGCCCAGCACGCCGCCGCGTTCGGCAATGCGTTCAAACTCGGTCAGCACCGCCTCTTCCAACAGCTCGGTCAGCTCTTCGATGATGAAGGCGCCTTGGGATGGGTTCTCGTTCTTGGCCAGACCCCACTCGCGGTTGATGATGAGCTGGATGGCCATCGCCCGACGCACCGAGTCTTCGGTCGGGGTGGTGATGGCCTCGTCAAACGCATTGGTGTGCAAGCTGTTGCAGTTGTCGTAGATGGCGATCAGTGCCTGCAGCGTGGTACGGATGTCATTGAACTGGATCTCTTGCGCGTGCAAGCTGCGTCCGCTGGTCTGGATGTGGTATTTGAGCTTCTGGCTGCGCTCGTTGGCGCCGTATTTTTCCTTCATGGCCACCGCCCAGATGCGACGCGCCACCCGGCCCATCACCGTGTACTCCGGGTCCATGCCGTTGCTGAAGAAAAAGCTCAGGTTGGGCGCAAAGTCATCAATGTGCATGCCGCGCGCCAAATACGCCTCAACAAAGGTAAAACCATTGCTAAGTGTGAAAGCCAGCTGGCTAATCGGGTTGGCACCGGCCTCGGCAATGTGGTAGCCGCTGATTGACACCGAGTAAAAGTTGCGCACACGGTTATGCACAAAGTACTGGGCGATGTCGCCCATCACCTTGAGGCTGAACTCGGTGCTGAAAATGCAGGTGTTCTGGCCCTGGTCTTCTTTAAGAATGTCGGCCTGCACCGTGCCACGCACGTTTTCTTGCACCCATTCACGGATCTTGGCCAGCTCGGTATCGGTCGGCTCGCGGCCGTTGTCGGCCTTGAACTTGTCGATGTTCTGGTCAATCGCGGTGTTCATGAACATCGCCAGAATGCTCGGCGCCGGGCCATTGATGGTCATGCTGACGCTGGTGGACGAGCTGCACAGATCGAACCCGCTGTACAGCACCTTCATGTCGTCCAGCGTGGCGATCGACACGCCCGAGTTGCCCACCTTGCCGTAAATGTCGGGGCGCGGGTCGGGGTCGTTGCCATACAGCGTGACCGAGTCAAACGCGGTGGACAGGCGCTTGGCCGCCATCCCGGCACTCAGCAGCTTGAAGCGGGTGTTGGTGCGAAAGGCGTCGCCCTCTCCGGCAAACATGCGGGTCGGGTCCTCGCCCTCGCGCTTGAAGGCAAAGGTGCCGGCGGTGTAGGGGTAGCTGCCAGGCACGTTATCCAGCATCAGCCACTTCAGGATCTCGCCATGGTCCTCGTACTGCGGCAGCGCCACCTTGCGGATGGTGGTACCGCTGAGCGACTTGGTGGTCAGCGCGGTGCGGATTTCCTTATCGCGGATTGTCACCACGAACTCTTCTGCGGCATAGGCGGCCTGCATCGCCGGCCACTGGGCCAGCAGCTTGCGCTCAGCGGCACCCAAGTGCGCGTCACGTTGGCTGGCCAGGTCCAGCACGGCCTCCGCGGCGCGGGTCTTGGTGGCATCCGCTTCCCTGAGCATGCGGGCTGATTCGCGCAACTGCTGGATTTCACGCGCCAGCCGGGCCTGGCTGCGCCCACGGGCCTTGTAGCCACGCACGGTGTCGCTGATCTCGGCCAGGTAACGGGTGCGCGCCGCCGGCACCACCGGCGTCTGGTTGGTGCTGTGCCGCACCGCCACCTGCGGCAGGCGGGATGTCTGCACTGGCAGGCCCAGCGCAGACAGACGTTGTAGCAGCGCCTGGTACAGCGCGGTCACGCCGTCGTCATTGAAACGCGCCGCCATGGTGCCAAACACCGGCATGTCTGTCAGAGGTGCGCTCCAGGCCTCCTTGTTGCGCTGCACCTGCTTGGCGACGTCGCGCAGCGCGTCGAGCGAGCCTTTGCGGTCAAACTTGTTGATGGCGACAAACTCGGCAAAGTCGAGCATGTCGATTTTTTCCAGCTGGCTGGCCGCCCCAAACTCGGGCGTCATCACGTACAGCGGTACATCGACATGCGGCACGATGGCAGCATCGCCCTGGCCAATGCCAGACGTCTCCACCACCACCACATCAAAGCCAGCCACCTTGCAGGCCGCAATCACATCGGGTAGCGCCGCACTGATCTCGGAGCCAAAGTCACGCGTCGCCAGGCTGCGCATGAAGACGCGTTGCCCAGAGTCAGCACCGCCGCCGGGCCGCCCCAAGGCGGTGACAGCCCCCTCGGGGGGCAGCGCAACACGCGCAGCGGCAAGCGTGGGGGCCCATGGCGCTATCGCGTTCATGCGAATGCGGTCACCCAGCAGGGCGCCACCGCTTTTGCGCCGGCTGGGGTCAATGCTGATCACCGCCACGCGCAACTGGTCATCCTGGTCCAGCCGCAGCCGGCGAATCAGCTCATCGGTCAGGCTGGACTTGCCGGCGCCGCCGGTCCCGGTAATGCCCACTACCGGTATCTTTTTTGTAGCAGCCAAGGCCCGTATTTCTTGGGCTAGAGCCGGATTTGCCTTCTCGTTTTCTACAGCGGTGATCCACTGGGCGAGTGCCCGCCAAGCCATCTCGCCATGGCCCTGCAGAGCCGCCAATTCAGTGGGGGCGTGCGGCGTCAGGTCCTGGTCGCAGCGCATCACCATCTCGCCAATCATGCCCGCCAGCCCCATGCGCTGACCGTCTTCAGGGCTAAAAATGCGGGCCACACCGTAGGCCTGTAACTCGCGAATCTCTGGCGGCACGATCACCCCGCCGCCACCGCCAAACACCTGGATATGGGCGCCACCACGCGCGCGCAGCAGGTCCACCATGTACTTGAAGTACTCCACGTGGCCGCCCTGGTAAGAGCTGATGGCTATGCCCTGCACATCCTCCTGCAGTGCGGCGGTCACCACCTCGTCCACACTGCGGTTGTGGCCCAGGTGGATGACCTCAGCGCCCATGCCCTGCAGGATGCGGCGCATGATGTTGATCGCCGCATCATGGCCGTCGAACAGGCTGGCGGCGGTGACGAATCGCACCTTGTGCTTGGGCCGGTAGTTAGCCAGGGCTTTGAATTCAGCGGACAGGTCGGTCATGGCAGGGCTCCATCGGTGGGCTGCCCATCAGAACTGCAGCCGCTCACTTGACGTTTACGTAAACGTCAATGTTAGCGCCTTTTCTGCCTTATTTGTAGAGCATTTGCGGCAACCACATGCCAATGGCCGGGAACTGGTACAACAGAAAAATGGCCAGGACTTGAATGGCCATGAAGGGCATCATCCCGGCAAAGAT
>CAXNFT010000055.1:0-11909 GCA_964201255.1 Rhodoferax sp. | reverse complement strand
CTGGGCCTGGCCATTACCCACGCCCACGCCGCCAAGGCCATGGCCCGGCTGGCGCAGGCCGATGGGGTGCTGGGGGCAGGCAGCGGCAAGTACAAAGCGGGGCGCAGCAGGTGACCATCGGCGTGCCCGTCATCCCCGACCTCCCACGTAATCCCACGTCATCCCCGACCTCCCACGTCATCCCCGACCTCCCACGTCATCCTAGACCTCCCCCGTCATCCTCGTGAACACGGGGATCCATAACTCCTGGATTCCCGGTCGTAGCCGGGAATGATGGGCAGTCGTCCTCTCTGACGACGGTGAGGGGGTCGCCGGTTACCAGGCGCGTGCCAGTTGGGCAAAGCCCGCAGGCGCCCGCTTGTCGTCGGCAAAACTGACCACGTCCCAGACCTCGGTGTGCTTGAGCAGCTCATGCAGCAGGCGGTTATTGAGCGCGTGCCCAGAGCGGCGGGCGCTGTAACTGGCCAGCAGCGGCTTGCCCACCAGGTACAGGTCACCTATGGCGTCAAGGATTTTGTGCTTCACGAACTCGTCGTCATAGCGCAGGCCTTCGGCGTTGAGCACCTTGTAGTCGTCCATCACAATGGCGTTGTCGAGCCCGCCACCCAGCGCCAGGCCATTGGCGCGCATCATCTCGACGTCTTTTGTGAAGCCGAAGGTGCGGGCACGGGCAATGTCGCGCGAGTAAGAGTCGGTGCTCATGTCGAACACCACACGCTGGCCGGTGGCGTCCACCGCCGGGTGGGCAAAATCAATCTCGAAGCTCAGCCGGTAGCCATGAAAGGGTTCAAGCCGGGCCCATTTTTCTGCTGCGCCCTGGCCCTCACGCACCTCAACCGGCGCCAGCAGCCGGATGAACCGGCGCGGCGCATTTTGCAGCACGATACCCGCACTTTGGAGCA
Source organism: Rhodoferax sp. (assembly GCA_964201255.1). Classification (GTDB taxonomy): domain Bacteria; phylum Pseudomonadota; class Gammaproteobacteria; order Burkholderiales; family Burkholderiaceae_C; genus Rhodoferax. The sequence continues at coordinate 11,007 of CAXNFT010000055.1, read as the reverse complement.
GGAACACAAAGGACGCCGCCGAGCCGTCGAGGATGGGCACCTCTTCGGCCGTGATGTCCACGTACAGGTTATCAACCCCTAGCCCGGCGCAGGCCGACATCAGGTGCTCAACGGTGTGCACCTTGACACTGCCATTGGACAGTGTGCTGGCGAGCCGGGTGTCGGAGACGGCTGCTGCCGACACCACGATGTCCACCGGCTCGGGCAGGTCGACGCGGCGAAACACAATGCCGGTATCGGGCTGCGCCGGACGCAGGGTCAACTCCACCCGCTGCCCGCTGTGCAGCCCGACGCCAACGGCGCGCGTCAGGGTTTTGAGGGTTCTTTGTTGCAGCACCCGTCGATTTTACTAATCGGCCTGCTTGCGCAGGAATGCGGGGATTTCAAAGTCTTCCATGCCACCGGATGACAGCGCGTCAACCTTGGCAGCGGCTTGTGTACGGTCACGCTGGCGCCAGACGCTAGGCCGTTTCATGTCGTGGTAGTCGGGCTGAGCCATGCCCATGCCGCCGGGTGCCGACGAGCCTGAGCCGCCGAGAGAGGCCACGGTTGAGCCAGATGCGCCGTTGGTATTAAGTGTAGGTACATGGAACGGCGTGTTGTCGGTGCCGGTGCGCAGCACTTGCAGCTGCGGCTTGGCGCGGTTGGCGCCTTGGCGCGACAAGCCGGTGGCAACCACCGTGACTCGGATGTGGTCGCCCAAGGAGTCGTCGTGGGCGGTGCCGTAAATCACATGGGCATCGGGCGAGGCAAAGGCCCGGATGGTGTTCATCGCCAGGCCAGACTCGCGCAACTTGAGCGAGCCCTTGGCGGCTGTGATCAGCACCAGCACGCCTTTGGCGCCCGACAGGTCAATGCCCTCCAGCAAGGGGCAGGCCACGGCCTGTTCGGCGGCGATACGGGCCCGGTCCGGACCGGCAGCTTGCGCTGTGCCCATCATGGCCTTGCCGGGCTCACCCATCACGGTGCGCACGTCTTCAAAGTCGACATTCACATGGCCTTTGACGTTGATGATTTCGGCAATGCCGCCCACCGCGTTCTTGAGCACGTCGTTGGCACGGGCAAAGGCTTCGTCCTCGGTGGCCTCTTCACCCAGCACTTCCATCAATTTTTCATTGAGCACGACGATCAGCGAGTCGACATTGGCTTCCAACTCGGCCAGGCCGGCTTCGGCATTGCTCATGCGCTTGTTGCCCTCAAAGTCGAAGGGCTTGGTCACGACGCCCACGGTCAGGATGCCCATTTCGCGTGCCACCCGGGCAATCACCGGTGCGGCACCTGTGCCCGTGCCACCGCCCATGCCGGCGGTGATGAACAGCATGTGAGCGCCTTCGATTGACGCCCGGATGTCCTCAATGGCCAATTCTGCGGCTTCGCGGCCACGCTCCGGGATGCTGCCTGCGCCCAGGCCGGTGCGGCCCAGCTGGATGATGCGGTGCGCATCGCTGCTACCCAAGGCCTGGGCGTCGGTGTTGGCGCAGATAAATTCAACGCCCTGCACCGCGCTGTCGATCATGTGGCTGACCGCGTTGCCGCCACCGCCACCGACGCCAATGACCTTGATCCGGGTGCCCTGGTTGAAAGCTTCCTCTTCGATCATTTCGATAGGCATTTTTGTTCTCCTGGTAAATAAAAAAGTTGCAGTTGCTAAAAAAAGTGGCTCAGTTGTTTTCTATTCGACTTACGCGTCACCTAGGCGGGCCGGTGCACCGCCAGCGCCCTGGGGGACTGGCGCGCTGGCGCCACAAGGCTTGGTAGTTCGGGCAGGCCATCAAAATATCCCGGTGAACCAGTCTTTGAACTGCCCGACCGCTGTTTTCATGGAACCATTTTTTTGCGCCACCTTGAAACCGCGCAGACGGGCCATGCGAGCCTCTTCGAGCAGTCCCATCACGGTGGCGGCGCGCGGCTGTGCCACCATGTCAGCCAGCGCGCTGGCGTACTTGGGGATGCCCCGGCGCACCGGCTTAAGGAAGATGTCCTCGCCCAACTCCACCATGCCCGGCATGATGCAGCTGCCGCCGGTCAGCACGATGCCGCTGGAGAGCATTTCCTCAAAACCCGAGTCCCGCAGCACCTGGTGCACCAGCTGGAAAATCTCTTCGACGCGCGGCTCGATGACGCCGGCCAGGGCCTGACGGCTGAGCATGCGCGGGGCGCGGTCGCCTAGGCCGGGCACCTCGACCTGCGTGTCCGGGTCAGCCAGCAATTGCTTGGCGTAGCCGTTTTCGACCTTGATGTCCTCGGCGTCTTTGGTGGGAGTGCGCAAGGCCATGGCAATGTCGCTGGTGATCAGGTCGCCGGCAATCGGGATCACGGCGGTGTGACGGATGGCGCCGTTGGTGAAGATGGCAATGTCGGTGGTGCCGGCGCCGATATCGACCAGTGCCACACCCAGTTCGCGCTCGTCCTCGGTCAGCACCGACAGGCTGCTGGCCAGCGGGTTGAGCATCAGCTGCTCCACCTCCAGGCCGCAGCGGCGCACGCATTTGATGATGTTCTCAGCCGCACTCTGGGCGCCGGTGACAATGTGCACCTTGGCTTCAAGCCGAATACCGCTCATGCTAATGGGTTCGCGCACATCCTGGCCGTCGATGATGAACTCTTGCGGCTCGACCAGCAGCAAGCGCTGGTCGGTCGAGATGTTGATGGCCTTGGCGGTTTCGACCACCCGGGCCACATCAGCGGCGGTTACCTCGCGGTCCTTGATGGCCACCATGCCGCTGGAGTTCATGCCTCGGATGTGACTGCCGGTGATGCCGGTGTAGACCCGGGTGATTTTGCAATCGGCCATGAGCTCGGCCTCCTTGAGCGCCTGCTGGATGCTCTGCACCGTGGCGTCGATGTTGACCACCACGCCGCGCTTGAGACCGTTGCTGGCGGCAATGCCCAGGCCGGCGAGTTTGAGTTCGCCGTTGGGCAGCACTTCGGCCACCACGGCCATGACCTTGGAGGTGCCGATGTCAAGGCCTACGACCAAGTCTTTGTATTCTTTTGCCATATGTCGTCACCTGTTGTTGGGGTTGCCACTACTTTTTCGCTCCATCCTTCGCCAGGGTCGTTACACCGCGCATACGCAGGGCATAGCCGTCCTGGTGGCGCAAGTCCGCCGTCTCCAGCGCCTCGGGCTTACGCCCGTAACGTGCGCTGACCTGGGTCAGGGTCTTCAAGAAAGCCTGGGTGCGGGCCTGCACCTCGGGCAAGCTGCCGGCGCCGAGTTCGATCACCGCGCCGGTGTCGAGCCGTGCGCGCCAACTGCCCCGACCGCTGAGTTCGAGCTGCTCCAGCGCCAGGTCCATCGGGTCAAACAGGGGCTTAAAGGCCTGGAACGCCTCCCAAATCTGGACGGACTGGCCGTCTGGCCCTTGCAAACGAGGCAGGCCATCGTGCTCAACCTCGCCGACGTTGGCCTCAAACACCTCGCCAAAGCTGTTAACCAGGCGGGACTCCCCTTCCGGCCCCCAATACGCCACGGCCCGGTGCTCTTGCAATTGCACCAGCAGCCGGTTCGGAAACTCACGCCGCACCACCGCCTGGCGCACCCATGGCACGGCCTCAAAGGTGGCGCGGGCACGGCCCAGGTCGAGCGTGAAAAATGTCCCACGCAGATGCGGCGCCACGTTGGCCCGCAGCGTCAGGGCATTGTTGTGGGTGACATCGCCGCTCACGGCTATGCTGCGGATCGCAAACGCCCCGTGACGCGACACAAAGATGGCCGTGCCTGCTAGCGCCAATACGGCCAGGACAACCCACAAGACTTGCGCTGTGAGTTGCATCAGCCGGATGTCGGTGGGCAGGACCTGTGGCTTGCTCACGGCAGCGACCCAACTGCGGCGGATGGCCGCGCATAGTCCAGGGTGGCCTGCTTCAGAACCGCGAGGCACAGGGCCGGGTAGTCGATGCCCGCAGCCCGCGCCGACATTGGCACCAGTGAATGACTGGTCATGCCGGGCGAGGTGTTCATCTCCAGCAAAAAGGGCTGGCGGTCGCTGGCCCGGATCATCAAATCGGCGCGGCCCCATCCGCGGCAACCTAGCGCGCGGTATGCGGCCAGCACAATCCGGGAAATTTCAGCCTCCTCAGCCGCGGGCAGACCGCTGGGGCAGTGGTACTTCACCACATCGGTAAAGTACTTGTTGTGATAGTCATACGCCCCCTGCGGCGCCTGGATGCGCACCACCGGCAAGGTGTGCGCCTGTGCCCCGCTGCCCAGCACCGGGCAGGTCACCTCTTCGCCCTCAATGAAAGCCTCGCACAGCACCTCGGCGTCGTAACGGGCGGCCAGTTGAACTGCGGGCGCCAACTGCTCAGCCTGCGCGACCTTGCTGACGCCAATCGACGAACCCTCGTGCGGCGGCTTGACGATCAGCGGCAAGCCAAGCTGCTGGCAGACGGCCGCCAATTGGCCGGCCGGCAAAGCGTCCCCCGGCAGCAGCACATGCGCCGGTGTCGGCAGGCCTTGCGCCAGCCAGAGCCGCTTGGTCATGGCCTTGTCCATGGCGATGCTCGACGCCATCACGCCCGAGCCGGTGTAGGGCATGCCGAGCAGTTCCAGCGCACCCTGCACCGTGCCGTCTTCGCCATAGCGGCCGTGCAGGGCAACGAAGCAGCGGGCAAAGCCGTCGCGCCGCAATTCGGCCAGATCGCGCTCGGCCGGGTCAAAAGCGTGGGCGTCGACACCCAGTGAGCGCAGGGCCTGCAGCACGCCCTGGCCCGACATCAGCGAAACCTCGCGCTCGGCTGAGGCGCCGCCCATCAGAATCGCCACTTTTCCAGCATCAAATTGGCTCACAGCCCTTGTCCCTCCTGGGTTTTATGCTCTGTAATTGATAGCAAACTCAATACACGAGCTGGCACCCCGCCGATAGACCCTGCGCCCATGCACAAGACCACGTCACCGGCACGGGCGTGGTCGGCAATGGCTTGCGGCAGATCGGAAATATCGTTAACAAACTGGGGTTCCAGCCGGCCCGCCATGCGCAGCGCCCGCGCCAGGCTGCGGCCGTCAGCCGCCACGATCGGGGCTTCGCCGGCGGCGTAGACCTCGGTCAGCAAAACGGCGTCGGCCAGACCGATCACCCGCACGAAATCTTCAAAACAATCGCGCGTTCGGGTGTAGCGGTGGGGCTGGAACGCCAGCAGCAGGCGCCGACCCGGGAAGGCACCGCGTGCCGCCGCCAAGGTGGCTGCCATCTCAACGGGGTGGTGGCCATAGTCGTCCACCAGAGTAAAACTGCCGCCAGAGCTGGCCGCGACCTCGCCATAGCGCTGGAACCGGCGTCCCACGCCCTTGAAATTAGCCAGTGCCTGCTGAACGGCGTCATCTGGCACATTGAGTTCGACGGCCACCGCAATCGCCGCCAGCGCATTGAGCACGTTGTGGCGGCCTGGCAGGTTCAGCACCACCGTGAGGTCGGGCAGCACCACGCCGTTGCGACGCTGCACCGTGAACTGCATCTGCCCGCCCACCGACCGCACCTCAACAGCCCGCACCTCGGCGCCCTCCTCAAAACCGTAGCTGGTGACAGGGCAGGTGACCTGGGGCACGATGTCCCGGATGGCAGCGTCGTCAGTGCACAGGATCGCCGTGCCGTAAAAAGGCATGCGGTGCAGAAAATCAACAAACGCTTGCTTGAGCCGGCCAAAGTCGTGACCGTAGGTCTCCATGTGGTCAGCGTCGATGTTGGTCACCACCGCCATGACCGGTAACAGGTTCAGGAACGAGGCGTCAGATTCGTCGGCCTCGACCACGATGTAATCACCCTGGCCCAGGCGGGCATTGGCGCCGGCACTGTTAAGGCGGCCACCGATGACAAAGGTCGGGTCCAGGCCGGCCTCGGCCAGCACACTGGCCACCAGGCTGGTGGTGGTGGTCTTGCCGTGGGTGCCGGCGATCGCAATGCCCTTCTTAAGGCGCATCAGTTCGGCCAGCATCAGGGCGCGCGGCACCACTGGAATGCGCCGCTCCCGCGCGGCCAATACCTCGGGGTTGTCGGCCTGCACGGCGGTTGAAGTAACGACCGCGTCAGCGCCGGCCACATGGCGGGCCAGATGACCCACCTGGGTCTGTATCCCCAGACCCGCCAGCCGGCGCAGGGTGGCGCTGTCGGCCAGATCAGAGCCCGAGATCTCGTAGCCCAGGTTCAGCAACACCTCGGCAATCCCCGACATACCGGCGCCGCCGATGCCAACAAAATGGATATGCCGCACTGCGTGCTTCATGGGGTCAAGGCCTCGCAGGCGGCCACCAACGCGGTGGTGGCCTCGGTTTTGGCCAACTTGCGGGCCCGCGTGGCACAGGCCAGCAGCTCTTCGCGGGTCAAGGTGGCCAGCATCGCGGCCAGCCGTTGCGGCGTCAAACCCGGCTGCGGCAGCAGCCAGCCGGCGCCCTGGCTGACCAAAAAGCGGGCGTTGTGGGTCTGGTGATCGTCCACCGCCGACGGGAATGGCACGAACACCGCTGCCGCGCCGACGGCGGCCAGCTCGGTCACCGTGCTGGCGCCTGCGCGGCAGATCACCAAGTCAGCCTCTGCAAAGGCCTGCGCCGTGTTGTCAATGAAGGGCGTGAGCTCGGCTTGCACGCCAGCGGCCGCGTAGTTGGCCCGTAGGTCGTCGATCTGGCGCTGGCCGCTTTGGTGCGTGACCTGCGGCTGCTGCTCGGGCGGCAACAGCGCCAAGGCGCGCGGCACGATGTCATTGAGTGCGCGGGCGCCCAGGCTGCCGCCCAGCACCAGCACCCGCAGCGGCCCGCTGCGTCCGGCAAAGCGCTGAGCCGGCTCGGCTATCCCAAGAAAAGCGCTGCGCAGCGGATTACCGACCCATAGCCCCTTGGCCAGGACCTGGGGGAAGGCTGTGAAGATGGCATCGGCCACACCGGCCAGCACCTTGTTGGCCAAACCCGCGACCGAGTTTTGCTCATGCAAGACCAGCGGCTTGCCGCACAACACCCCCATCATGCCGCCCGGAAAGCTGATGAAGCCGCCCAGCCCCACCACCACGTCCGGCTTGACCCGGCGCACCACCCGCAGCGCCTGCCAAAAAGCAAGCAGCAACCGCAGCGGCAAGAACGCCAGTGTGAGCAAGCCTTTGCCACGCAGGCCAGAGAAATCAATGGCCTCAAAAGCGAAGCCCTGCACCGGCACCAACTGGCTTTCCATGCTGGGTTGGCTTGGGCTGCCGGTGCCACCCAGCCAGTGCACTCGCCAGCCGCGTTCGCGCAGCGCCTGCGCCACCGCCAGCCCCGGGAAGATGTGCCCGCCCGTGCCGCCAGCCATGATCAAGGCGCTTTTCATACCCGCCCCCCGTGCATCAGGATGCGGTTTTCGTGGTCAATGCGCAGCACCACAGCGACAGCAATCAGGTTCACCAAAATAGCAGTACCGCCGTAGCTCATCAGCGGCAGCGTCAGGCCCTTGGTCGGCAGGGCTCCCAGGTTAACCCCCATGTTGATGAAGGACTGGAAACCCAGCCAGATCCCCACGCCCTGGGCCACCAACCCGGCAAACACCCGGTCCAGCGCGATCGACTGGCGACCAATGTGCATGATGCGCCGGGTCAGCCACAGGAACAGCCCGATGACGCACAGCACCCCCACCAGGCCAAACTCCTCGCCAATCACCGCCAACAGAAAGTCGGTATGCGCCTCTGGCAGCCAGTGCAATTTCTCGACGCTGCCGCCCAGTCCCACGCCAAAGATCTCGCCGCGACCGATGGCGATCAAAGAATGTGTCAACTGATACCCCTTGGCCAGGGCATTTTTTTCGCTCCACGGGTCCAGGTAGGCAAGAATGCGCTGGGCCCGCCAATCGCTCAAGGCGATCATCAGGCCAAAGGCCACCAGCAGCCCTAAAGCGATCACGAAGAACATGCGGGCATTGACGCCGCCCAGGAACAGGATGCCCATGGCGATCACAGCGATCACCATGAAGGCGCCCATGTCGGGCTCAGCCAGCAACAGCACGCCGACCAGCGCCACCGCAGCACCCATGGGCATCACGTGGCGCAGGAAGCGGTCTTTCACCTCCATCTTGCGCACCATATAGTCGGCGGCATACAGCAGCACGGCGAATTTGGCCAGCTCGGACGGCTGGAAGCCGATCGGCCCCAGCGCGATCCAGCGCCGCGCACCGTAGACCACCTTGCCGACATTGGGTATCAGCACCACCACCAGCAGCACCAGTGAGGCCACGAACAGCCAGCGCGCCGACTTTTCCCAGCGCGCCACTGGCACCTGGAAGGCCACCAAGGCGGCGATGACAGCCAAAGTCAACCACATCACATGGCGGGTCAAGAAATAGCTGTGCGTGTAGCGGGCAAAACGTGGGTTGTCCGGCATGGCGATCGAGGCCGAGTACACCATCACCAGGCCCCACAGCATCAGGGTCACCGTGACCCAGACCAGGGCCTGGTCGATCCCGCTCACTGTGGTGGGCAGGTTGACGGTGTCGATGCGGCGCGACCCGCTCAGACGCACCGGCAGCACCTCAGCCGCCGGTTTGCGCATCCGCCCAATCCAACCTTGCAGACGACCGGTCGCCGCGCTCATGCTGCAGCTCCCAGGCTCATCACACCGACCTCGTCGGCCAGTGCCTGCACGGCGGCGACAAAGGCGTGGGCTCGGTGCTCATAGTTGTCGAACATGTCAAAGCTGGCGCAGGCCGGCGACATCAGCACCGCGTCTCCGGCATGGGCCAAGCCAGCCGCACGGACCACCGCATCGGTCATGGAACTGGCCTCAAGCAAAGGCACGCCGGTCTGCGCCAGGGCAGCACGGATCAGTGGCGCGTCGCGACCGATCAAGACCACCGCGCGCGCGTGCCGGGCCACGGGCTCGGCCAGCGGGGCAAAGTCTTGCCCCTTGCCGACGCCGCCCAGGATCGCAATCAGGCGCTGCTCCTGCCCCAGCCCATTCAAGGCAGCCACCGTGGCGCCTACATTGGTGCCTTTGCTGTCATCGAAATACGTCACCTCTTGCACGATGCCGACCGCTTCCAACCGGTGCGGCTCGCCACGGTACTCGCGCAGACCATACAACAGGGGACCCAAGGCGCACCCAGCGGCCTGGCTCAATGCCAAGGCGGCCAGGGCATTCAAGGCGTTGTGCCGGCCACGGATGCGCAGGGCATCGGCCGGCATCAGCCGCTGCAGGTGCAGATCCTGCGCTGCACCTTTGCGCGGCTTGAGGGTCTCGTCGGCCTCTAGCGCGCGCACCAACCAGACCATGCCATTGACCTCTTCGATACCGAAGTCACCCGGGCGCTGTGGCAGGTCGCCGCCAAAGGTGATGTGCTCACGCCACTGCGGGCGCTGCAGCCGGACCCGGGTCGGTTCGGGCAACAGGGCCATCGCCAGCGGGTCGTCGCGGTTGAGGACCATCAGGGCCTGCTGGCCAAACACCCGGGCCTTGGCGCTGGCGTAGGCGGCCATGCTGCCGTGCCAGTCCAGGTGGTCTTGGGTCAGGTTGAGCACCGCGGCGGCAGTTGGCTCGAAGTCCGTGACACCGTCCAACTGAAAGCTGGAGAGCTCCAACACCCAAACCTCGGGCAGGCTGTCGGCTGCCAGATGCTGGCCCAGTGTGTCCAAAAGCGTCGGCCCGATGTTGCCCGCCACCGCCACGGTTTTGCCGGCGCGCGCCACCAGTTGCCCGGTCAATGCGGTCACGGTGGTCTTGCCGTTGGTGCCCGTCACGGCCAGCACCCGGGGCGCATAGCCTCGCTCGGCCCGAAGGCTGTCCAGCGCTTGATAAAATAGGTCTAATTCGCCGCCAAGCCACAGCCTGCTTGCCTTAGCTGCTTCTAAAACAGGAGCAAGGTCACTGGGCGACAGCCCTGGGCTGCGCAACACGGCGCGCACCGAGGTGCCCGTTACCAAGTCGGCGCTCAGCGGGCCGCTGACAAAGCGCACGTCCGGCCACTCCTGCTGCAGCGCGGCCAGCCCCGGTGGCTCAGCCCGGGTGTCGGCGACGGTCAACTGGGCGCCCGCCCGTGCGCACCAACGCGCCATCGCCAGGCCGGATGCACCCAAGCCCAGGATCAGCACATGTTGGTCTTGCAGTTGCAGCACCGCTTACCTTAGCTTCAAGGTGGACAGGCCCACCAGGCACAGCAGCATGGTGATGATCCAGAAGCGCACCACCACCTGCGTTTCTTTCCAGCCGCTTTTCTCGAAATGGTGGTGCAAAGGGGCCATCTTCAGGATGCGCCGGCCTTCGCCGTACTTGCGCCGGGTGTACTTGAAGTAAGTCACCTGCAGCATCACCGACAGGGCCTCGACCACAAAAATACCACCCATGATGGCCAGCACAATCTCCTGGCGCACGATGACCGCAATCGTGCCCAGGGCTGCGCCCAACGCCAGGGCACCGACATCACCCATGAAAACCTGGGCCGGATGGGTGTTGAACCACAAAAACGCCAGCCCGGCGCCAGCCATGGCGGCGCAGAAGATCAGCAGCTCGCCCGCGCCCGGAATGTGCGGGAAGAACAGGTACTTGGAGTAAACCGCGCTACCGGTCACGTAAGCGAACACCCCCAGCGCCGAGCCCACCATCACCACCGGCATGATGGCCAGGCCATCCAGCCCGTCGGTCAGGTTGACGGCGTTGCTGGAGCCGACGATGACCAAATAAGTCAGGACAACAAAGCCCAGTACCCCCAGGGGATAGCTGATTTCCTTGAAAAACGGCAGCAGCAGGCCGGCCTTAGGCGGTAGGTTCAAATCGAACCCTGACTGCACCCAGCGGAAAAACAGCTCCAGCACCCGCAGGTTGGAATTCTCCGAGATGCTGAATACAAGGTACAGCGCCGCCACCAGCCCGATGATGGACTGCCACAGATACTTATCACGCGAGCGCATGCCCTCCGGGTCCTTGTGCACCACCTTGCGCCAGTCGTCGGCCCAACCGATAGCGCCAAAGCCCAGCGTGACCAGCAGCACGATCCAGACAAAGCGGTTGCTCAGGTCGAACCAGAGCAGGGTAGAGACGGCGATGCACAGCAGGATCAGTAC
>CAXNFT010000054.1:0-11970 GCA_964201255.1 Rhodoferax sp. | reverse complement strand
GGTGGACAATATGGGTGGCCGAGTCGAGCGTTTCCGTAATCGTTTTGGAAAGACTGCGGCCAAATAAGCCAGCAAAACAGTTTCCAAGGAAGGGCAGCCCGGTTTACCGTGCTGCCTTTTTTATTAGACATGAACCGACCTAATCCAGCGATCGTGGCCCAGGCAGCTGTGCGGCGGCTGCCGCGTGCAGCGCTTGCACTGTTCTGCCTGGCCTACGTTCTGCCGGGTTTTATAGGTCGATCGCCCTGGCGGTCGGACGACATCACCGCTTTTGGCTATATGGCGGCATTGGCAGCTGGCGCTACCTCTTGGATGTCGCCCCAAATCATGGGTATCGCGCCCGAAGTAGACGCCCTTTTGCCTTATTGGCTCGGTGCCTGGGCCATGCAGCTGGCACCGTCCTGGGTGGATCCCGACTTTGCCGCCAGAGTTCCATTTATTGGCCTGCTGATCGTCACACTGCTCGGGACTTGGTACGGCACTTACCAGCTGGCCCGAAGCCCACAGGCGCAGCCATTGCAGTTCGCTTTTGGCGGCGAAGCCCTGCCAACCGATTACGCTCGTGCACTGGCAGATGGTGCATTGTTGGCACTGATTGCTTGCCTCGGGCTGGCCCAACCAGCCCATGAGACGACGCCCATTCTGGCGCAGCTCGGTTTTTCTGCGATGGCATTCTATGGCTTTGCGGCATTTCCAAGTCGCCATTGGCTCCCGCTGTTCGCGACAGCCGTCGGTTTGGGCGGGCTGGTGCTCTCAGGCGCGCCTACCCTCGCCGTCCTGCTGGGCTTAGGCGGGTCACTGACCTTACTGCTCGACTCAGGCGAAGGGCTGGCCGAAGTTCGTTCGGCCAGACTGCAGGCTGCGACGATGACCGCCTTGACGCTGCTGGCAGCATTGCTGGCTAACACGCTACAGCTTTGGCATTGGCGCATCGCCTTGCCGCCGGCCGCCGGGCAAAGCTGGCTTGGCATAGGCAACCTTTTGGTCTGGTTCACCTGGCCGGCTTGGCCACTGGCCCTTTGGACCTTGTGGCGTTGGAGGCGTCATTTGGTGCGCCATACGAGCCGCCCCAGCCGGCACTTGGCCTTACCATTGTGGTTTGTCCTGGTCACGCTGGGAACGACATTCGCCACGGCCTCACCCGAGCGCACCCTGCTGCTCGCGCTACCGGCTCTTGCCGCCATGGCAGCCTTTGCCTTGCCCACACTGGAACGGACCGTTGCCGCACTCATTGACTGGTTCACGCTTCTGTTCTTTTCAGGTTGTGCGTTTATCATTTGGCTGGTTTGGGTCGCGATGCAAACTGGTGTACCGTGGCAACCAGCCGCCAATGTGGAACGACTAGCACCCGGCTTTGTCCCCGGCTTCTCGGGTGTCCCATTTCTCATCGCACTCGCGGCCAGCGGTGCCTGGTTATGGCTAGTCAAGTGGCGCGCAGGCCGACATCGGGCTGCAATATGGAAAAGCATGGTTCTGCCAGCCGGTGGCGCAGCGCTTTGCTGGCTTCTCCTCATGACCCTGTGGTTGCCTTTGCTGGACTACGCGCGCAGCTATGTGCCTCTGGTGAACCGCGCGCTGCTCACAATGCGCCCCTTAAAGACCGGCGATTGTGCGTACAGCTTTGGCTTGACTGTCGGTCAGATCACAGCGCTTGAGTTACACGGCGCGCTGGTGATCAAGCCTCTCGACAACGCGGCCAAATGTCGCTGGCTGATTGTCAACCGGGATATTTTTGAACCGTCGACTGCAACCATAGATCTTTCATCATGGACGCTTGCTTTCCAGCAAAGCCATCCGGCCGACAGTAACGACAACTTATTGATTTACCAGCGTCAGTCGCAAGCCAAACCTTAGGGCGGACCAGGCGTCAGCCGATCTGGCGAATACGCTCCAGCGGAAAGATGATCCCGAACCTGGAGCCCTGACCCGGCGTACTTGCAATGGTCAACTCAGCTCCGTGGCGCTGTACCACGTGCTTGACAATAGCAAGACCAAGCCCGGTGCCGCCTGTGTCTCGGGCACGACTGCGGTCAACGCGATAAAAGCGCTCCGTTAGCCGAGGAATATGCTCAGGAGCAATGCCCGGGCCAGTGTCCCGCACAGAAAACTCAACGCCGCCATCTGGCAAGAGAGTCACAGAAACATGCACCTCACCGCTAGTCAGCGTATACCTGATGGCGTTGCTAACCAGATTGCTGGCCGCACTCAGTAGCTCACTGGCCGACCCACTCAGCTCGCATGGGTACTGACTTTCAAACACCAATGTCAGAGCACTGCCCGCTTTGGCAGACAGCAGGACCGACAACTCACGCGCCTCGCGTTCCAGTTCCGCCATCAGGTTAGGCATCGACACCCAGTCTGATAGACCCGGCGGCGGACTGCCCTCCAGCCGAGAGAGCATCAGCAAGTCATTGACGAGCGTTTGCATGCGCTGGGCTTGTAAGGCCATCGTACCTAGGTACCGTTCGCGCTCAGTCTCGGTGAGCGTCAGGGTTTGTAGGGTCTCGACAAAACCAGAAAGAACCGTCAGCGGTGTGCGAATTTCATGCGATACGTTGGCCACAAAATCCCGGCGCATCGCCTCGGCCTGCTCGAGCGCTGTCACGTCGCGTGACAGAAGCAGCAGGCGCCCCTCACCATAGGGGTGCAGTTGAATAGACAGACGGACCGGACGCAAAGCCGTGCTGCCACGACCAGGTACGGCCAATTCATGGCCGTAGTCACGCCCTGCCAAATAAGCCGCAAATCCTGGATCGCGGACCAGATTGCCCAAATACTGCTGCAAGTCGCGACGGGCGTCGAGCCCGAAGTGCTGGGACGCCGTGTGGTTGAACCACTCGATTCGGCCCTGCGCATCTAGCAGCATCACACCGTTTGGAGAGGCTTGCAGGGCGCCCAGGAAATCGTTCAGCCGATCTTGGCTGTCGCTGGTCATCCGCTCCCGTAAACGTACCAGACGGCGTACACGCTCGGCAATTTCTCCCCACAGGCCAGTCGTAGGCGCTGGCTGCGCCACATCACCAGCGCGAACCCATCGCAGCAAGCGAGCGCCCCTGAACGTATCGGCCAAGAACCAAGCAAGGCCAGCGGCAACCACGCCCGCCAAAGCGCCTTTGTCAGGCTGGACTGGCAGGACCAGCCAACCACACAGGCCACCCCCCACCTGGAGTCCAATAAAGCCAATAGCGCGCCAAATCATGGCACAGCCCTTTTCAGATTAAGCGCCAGCGAGACAGGGCGGTCTTCAGGCATTGGCCTGTGAGCGAGCCACCGGGGTGACGTGTGCCGTTAGTCTATAACCGGCACCGCGAACCGTTTCGATCATTTGCCCAGCCGTTGCGCCAAGCGCTTCCCGCAAACGCTTGACATGCACATCCACCGTGCGTTCTTCGATGAAGACATGATCGCCCCAAACTTTGTCAAGCAACTGCGAACGGCTGTGCACACGCTCGGCGTGATTCATGAAATACTGAAGCAGCTTGAACTCTGTCGGGCCTAACTTCAACATCTGATCCATGAAAGTCACGCGGTAGGTCGAGGCGTCGAGCGACAGGCCTGCAATCGCCACCGTACCACCGACCTGTTCGGGAGCACGTCGCCGCAGTACAGCACGCACCCGCGCCAACAATTCCTTTGTGGAAAAAGGTTTAGCAATGTAGTCATCTGCGCCAGCATCCAGCCCAGCCACGCGATCGACTTCATCCCCGCGTGCCGTGAGCATAATGATAGGGACCGCTTTTGTGCGTGGATTGGCACGCCATCGCTTGGCTAGGGTCAAGCCACTTTCACCGGGCAGCATCCAGTCCAGCAAAATCACATCTGGCAGAACGGCATCGAGCTCGCACTGGGCTGAAGCGCTGTCCATGGCCCATATCGGTCTGAAGCCGTTGTGCCGCAAATTGACAGCAATTAATTCAGCAATTGCGGGCTCATCCTCAACAATCAACACGCCGGGTTGCTGCCTCATTTCACCACCGATTCAATTTGTTCCATCGACGTATGGCGCACATCTGCGCCTTTGACTACATAGATGATGAACTCGGCGATATTTTTAGCGTGATCACCAATGCGTTCGATCGCTTTTGCGAGAAATAGCAAGTCTAGGCTGGGTGAAATCATGCGAGGATCTTCCATCATGTAGGTCACCAACTTACGCACAAAACCATCAAACTCGCGGTCGATTTGGTCGTCCTCTTTCAAGATAGACACGGCTGCTTGCGTGTCCAGTCGAGCAAATGCATCAAGCGCTTTACGCAGCAACCCAGACGCAAGATCGGCAGCTACCCGCAATTCAAGCGAAGGCAAAGAACGTGGTGCACCGCTGTCAATGATAGATCGCACCATACGGGCGATTTTTTCAGCCTCATCGCCGACCCTTTCTAGGTTCGCTGTCGTTTTAGATATGGCGATCAGCAACCGCAAATCGCGCGCGGTCGGTTGCCGACGGGCAATGATGCTCGAGAGTTCGCGGTCAATGTCCACTTCCATCGCATTCACCCGAGCCTCAGTTGCCGAGACTTCATTGGCAACTTCAACGCTAAATTGGGACAGCGCATAAATCGCCTGACGAATCTGCGATTCAACCAAACCGCCGAGTTCCATAACGCGGCTTGAGACAGCGCTTAACTCGCTGTCAAATTGGGTCGAAAGATGTTTTTCAGGCATGACAAATCCTTATCCAAAGCGGCCGGTAATGTAGTCTTCAGTTTCCTTGCGGTTAGGCTTGAAAAAGATTTGCTCCGTAGCACCAAATTCAATCAGGTCGCCCAGGTACATGTAAGCGGTGTAATCGCTGCAACGGGCAGCTTGTTGCATGTTGTGGGTCACGATCACCACCGTGTAATCAGACTTGAGCTCGGTGATCAGTTCTTCAATTTTTGCAGTCGAAATGGGATCCAAGGCCGAGCAGGGCTCATCCAGTAACAGTACCTCAGGCTTGATCGCGATGCCTCGTGCAATGCACAAGCGCTGCTGTTGCCCGCCCGATAAGCTCGAACCACTTTGGTGCAGTTTATCCTTCACTTCTGTCCATAGGGCTGCCTTACGCAAGGCCCATTCAATGCGCTCCTCGAGGTCAGTGGCGTTCAGTGACTCAAACAACTTGACGCCAAAGGCCACATTGTCATAGATTGACATGGGAAACGGCGTAGGCTTCTGGAACACCATACCTATCTTGGCACGCAGCAACGCGACATCTTCTTTACTGGTCAGCAGATTATCACCATCCAGAAGAATTTCCCCTTCGGCACGCTGTTCCGGATACAACTCGAACATTCGGTTAAAAACTCGCAACAATGTCGACTTCCCACATCCTGATGGGCCGATAAAAGCAGTCACTTTTTTCTCGGGAATCTCGAGATTGATATTCTTCAGCGCATGAAACTTACCGTAGTAAAAATCAAGATTTTTGACCGAAATCTTCGGTCTGTCCAGCGTTGCACTTACAACATTCATGGCAATCCAATCAGTGATGGTCTATTTTTTGAAATCGTTGACAGGACTAGTTCTCGCTGCGGGTTAGGACCCGCGCCAAAACATTGAGCCCCAGGACGGTCACCGTGATGATGAAAACACCTGCCCAAGCCAGCTTTTGCCAGTTTTCGTAAGGACTCATAGCGAACTTAAATATGGTCACCGGTAAACTTGCCATCGGCTCCCCCAGGCTTGTTGTCCAAAACTGGTTGCTTAGCGCCGTGAACAACAATGGTGCAGTTTCGCCGGCAATTCTTGCGATCGCCAGTAACACACCAGTCACAACCCCAGCTCTTGACGCACGCAGTGTGATGCTAAGAATGACCTTCCACTTGGGTGCGCCGAGCGCATAAGCGGCCTCCCGCAGGCCAGATGGCACCAACTGGAGCATGTTCTCGGTAGTCCTGATCACGATGGGAATAACAATCAAAGCCAGAGCTATGACGCCAGCTATGCCCGAAAAAGACTTGAACCGCACCACCACCACCGAATAGACAAAAAGCCCAATCACGATAGATGGTGCTGACAAAAGAATGTCATTGACAAAACGTGTCACCGATGCCAACCAGCCACGGGTATCAAACTCGGCCAAATAAATTCCGGCCATGATACCAATCGGCGTCGCTACAAGCGCAGCAAGACCGACCATCAGGAAAGAGCCAAAGATCGCATTGGCTAGGCCACCAACGTCGTTTGGCGGCGGTGTCATCTGGGTCATTGTGGTCCAAGTTATACCGCTCACACCAAGCACGATGGTGTCGAACAAGATCCAAAACAACCAAAACAGACCAAATGACATTGCCAGCAGAGAAAGCGTCAACGCAACCTGATTAACCAGTTTCCGACTGGCATAGTTGGCACGGCGAGTGGCTCGCAGATCCGCGTTTTTCAAAAGGTGTTCACCGGTACTCATGTCTTCGAACCCTCATTTTTCTTGAGCTGCGTCAATAACAATTTGGACAGACTGAGGATCACAAAGGTGATAAAGAAAAGCACCAAGCCCAGGTACATCAACGCAGCTTGGTGCAGGCCTTGACCAGCTTCCGCAAACTCATTGGCCAGCGCCGAGGTGATGCTGTTAGCAGCCTGGAACAGACTGAGAGAATCCAATTGATTAAAGTTGCCAATGACAAAGGTCACAGCCATCGTCTCGCCAATAGCGCGGCCTAAGCCCAGCATGATGCCGCCAATCACGCCCGCCTTGGTGTAGGGAAGCACCACTTTAGAAACCACCTCCCAGGTCGTGGCACCGAGGCCGTAGGCTGATTCTTTCAGCAACGTCGGAGTCACCTCGAATACGTCACGCATGACTGCGGCTATGAACGGAATGATCATGATCGCCAGAATTATCCCAGCCGACAGAATACCAATCCCGACCGGCGGCCCGGAGACCAAAGCACCGAGGTAGGGGACTCCTACGAACAGGGCCTGCAAAGGCTGCTGCACATAGGTGGCGAGCAACGGGCCAAACACTAACAATCCCCACATGCCATAAACGATGGACGGAATAGCGGCCAACAGTTCAACCGCAGTTCCTAGAGGGCGTTTGAGCCAAGCGGGTGAAAGCTCTGTCAGAAAAACGGCGATACCAAAGCTGACCGGGACCGCGATGATCAGCGCAATCAGCGATGTCATCAAGGTCCCGTAGATCATCACCAAACCTCCGAAATCCTCTTTCACGGGGTCCCAATTAGTGCTGGTCAGGAAACCAAAACCATATTTACTGATGGCTGGCCAAGCGCTGATGGTGAGCGACGCGAGGATAGCCAGCAAGATGGCCAAGGTGAACACCGCTGCACCCTTGGCGAGCCAACCGAAGGCTCTGTCCGCGATTGGGCCGGAAATCGGTCTTTTTCGGGGTGGTGGATTGGTCATGGCACGTCCTGTCTCACCGGTTGCGCGGTCAAGGGACATTTCGGAAACAGGCAGTGTAGATGACACAATCACACCTCTAGGAAGGCAGCCGCTGTTGCTGGACTAATTATTTAAACGCAATCGGCTTGCCCGATGCATCCTTGAGCTCACCCCAGGCTTTTTCGATGGCGGAAACAACCGGCTTAGGCATAGGCACGTAGTCCAGATCGTCTGCGGCTTTGTCACCATTTTTATAAGCCCAAGAGAAGAATTTGAGCGACTCGCTGCCATTCACTGGCTTGTCCTGCAGTTTATGCATCAAGATAAAGGTCGCGCCAGAAATTGGCCAAGAATCTTTACCAGGCTGGTTGGTCAAGACCTGGTAAAAAGTCTTAGCCCAGTCTGCCCCGGCTGCGGCCGCTTTGAAGGCCGTGTCGTCAGGGGAAACAAACGCCCCGGTTGAATTTTGCATCAAGGCATAGGTCATCTTGTTCTGCTTGACATAGGCATACTCCACATAGCCGATCGAGTTCGGCAGGCGGCCTACAAATGCAGCCACTCCCTCATTACCCTTGCCACCAGCGCCTGTCGGCCAATTGACTGCTGTGCCCTCACCCACTTTGGTTTTCCACTCAGCATTCACTTTGCTGAGGTAATTTGTGAAGAGGAATGAGGTTCCAGAACCATCGGCGCGGCGCACCGGCGCAATTGCCGCGTCAGGCAAGGCGAGCGTCGGGTTGAGCGCTTTGATAGCCGCATCATCCCACTTCGTGATTTTGCCCAAGAAAATGTCACCAAGCACCTGTCCGCTGAGCTTCAACTGGCCTGGATTGATGCCTTTGATGTTGATCACCGGCACCACACCACCGATGACGGTAGGGAATTGAATTTGCCCTTTCTTGGCCAACTCATCATCAGTCAAAGGCATGTCTGACGCGCCAAAATCGACCGTCTTGGAGTCAATTTGTTTGATGCCTGCACCAGAACCAACAGACTGATAGTTAACTTTGACACCAGTCGACTTGTTGTAATCGGCTGCCCACTTTGAATAGATGGGCGCAGGGAAGGAAGCGCCAGCACCGGTAATTTCCTGTGCACACACCGTATTGGCGGACAAGAGGGACAGTAGGCAGCCCGTGGCGACTACCGTGTTATTGAATTTGAATGTCATTGAAGTTCCTTAGGGGTTAAGTTGCAAAACCAGCTCTCGAGATGCTCTGCACTTTAGACTTCAAATGTGTCGATATTGTGACAATTTTAAAACGCTTCAAGCTGGGATTCCATGCAAAGCATGAACAAGACTGTCACGAAATCGTCACTAATTTGGACTACCGTCCTCTGACCAATAAGTTTCAAGATCAGGACTATCCATTGAACCCCGACGACAAAACTTTGGCAGACCGAATTTCGCAGGACCTGCTGGACAGCTACGACGAGGAGTACGAACTTGAACTTGAAGATCGGTTTCTAGATACCGTATCTGACAAGTCGACCCATCTGACTTTGGCCAAGGTCCGGGACAGCCGACGCCTCTACTTTCGTGAGTTGTTCCGGATGCAGGCAGAACTGGTAAAACTGCAGGACTGGGTCGTTAAAAGTGGCCAAAAAGTGGTTATCCTGTTTGAGGGTAGAGACGCGGCAGGTAAGGGCGGCGTCATCAAACGCATCACTCAGCGCCTGAATCCCCGTGTATGTCGCGTAGCGGCTTTGCCAGCGCCTAATGATCGCGAGAAAACCCAATGGTATTTCCAGCGGTATGTGTCGCATCTGCCAGCGGCTGGTGAATTGGTACTTTTTGACCGGAGTTGGTACAACCGCGCAGGCGTCGAACGGGTAATGGGGTTTTGCTCTGACGAGCAGTACGAAGAATTCTTTCGTTCAGTGACCGAATTCGAAAAAATGTTGGTTCGGTCCGGCATTCAGCTGATCAAGTACTGGTTTTCGATTTCTGACGACGAGCAGTATGCGCGCTTTCTTGGTCGCATTCATGACCCGCTCAAGCAATGGAAACTTAGCCCCATGGACCTGGAGTCGCGGCGGCGCTGGGAGGACTACACCAAGGCCAAAGAGGTGATGCTGGAGCGTACCCACATCGACCAGGCTCCCTGGTGGATAGTCCAGGCCGTCGACAAGAAAAAAGCCCGCCTGAACTGCATTCATCACCTCCTAAGGCAGATCCCCTACGGCGAAATTGAACACCCAGCGATCGTCTTGCCGCCGCGGGAACGGCACGAGGACTACGTCCGTCATCCCATCCCAGAGCACATCATGGTGCCTGAGGTTTACTGAATCCAAACTTGTCTCAGAGCACTTGCGTCGATCGGCGATGCCAATGCTATGCTGGACATTGATGTAACAATCCTCACGAAGCATGCAGAATGGCACTCGGTTGGCAGCAGTCGACCTCGGATCGAACAGTTTTCGCCTGGAAATCGGGCGTATCGACCACGGACAATTTCACCGAATCGAATACTTGAAGGAAACCGTTCGTCAAGGAAACGGCCTGGACGAAGACCGCAAACTCACACCAGAGGCGATGCAAAGGGGATGGGACTGTCTGGCGCGGTTTGGTGAACGTTTGGCTGGTTTCAAGAGCCATGAAGTGCGGGCAGTGGCAACTCAAACCCTGCGCGAGGCTCGTAATCGAGATGAGTTTTTACTACACGGCAATAGCGTGCTCGGATTCCCCATCGATGTCATCTCTGGCAGGGAAGAGGCGCGACTCATTTACCAAGGTGTCACACAAGGCTTGCCACCAGGACAAGAACGTCGGTTGGTACTCGATATCGGCGGTCGCTCCACTGAGCTTATTTTGGGCCAAGGCCGTACTCCGACGAGCATGGAGTCTTTCCGAGTGGGCAGCATCACCTGGTCTAACCGGTACTTCGCTGACCAGCAATTCTCTAAGGCGGCCTTCCGGATGGCCGAAATTGGCGCTAAGGCGGTGCTTGATGAGGTACTGAATGCCTACCCGCGCGATGGCTGGGACTTTGCCTACGGATCCGCGGGCACCGTGGGAGCGGTGGGTGATGTGCTAGCCGCTGCCGGCTGGCCCACCGAGTCAATCAGCCAGGCCGGCCTCGACTGGCTGCTTGACAAAGTGTTGAACGCTGAGAGCGCCGACAAGATTCGCATGCCTGGCATGAGGGATGATCGACGAGCCATCATTGGCGGCGGTTTGAGCATATTGCGGGCCTTGTTCGACTTGCTGCAAATCGATGAAATGCGGGTTGCCTCAGGAGGACTTCGGCATGGGCTGCTCTATGAACTCATGGGGCAAGACCATGAGCCATCCGATGTGCGCTCCAAATCCGTCGACCGTCTAGCTATGAAATTTGGCGCTGATGCCACCCATGGTCAGCGGGTTGGGCGAGTCGCAACCCTGCTCCTGACCCAGCTCCAGACCGCTTCTTTGGCTCTTGAGCCCCTTGCATCCGAGCGACTGCACCGAAAACTCAAGTGGGCTGCCACCTTGCATGAAATTGGCAGCCATATTTCGCACAGCGACTACCACAAGCATGGCGCCTACATCCTTGATCAATCTGACGCCTTGGGCTTCACGCAGTCGGAACTGCACAAGCTCAGCCTGCTGGTTCTGGGCCATCGTGGCAAATTGCGCAAACTTGAGGCGGACTTCTCAGATATTGCCTTTGTTCAACAGCTGTTGGCTCTGCGACTGGCAGTGATCCTTTGTCACGCGCGCCGCGACCCTATCACGGAAGGCCTATTCTTATCCGCCCCTCGTAAGGCAAGCAATACCTTTGAACTCCACTACGGGCCGGGTTGGGATCGGACTTTCCCTCAATCTGCCCATCTGCTGAGAGAGGAAGTTTTGGCCTGGCAAAAAACGCAGTGGGCTTTTGAGCTGCGAGAGCAGTCAAATGCAGCGTGATCGTTGGCTCCCAGCAGACACCAGCAGACGTGGATTTGACAAGTTGGAAAATAACGGTATAAACTGTATACATCGTTATTTACCGGAGATGTTTAATGGTTACCCGCTCTCAATCCACTATCGCCCCTCGTAAAGGACGGCAGTCCAGTGTGAACGCCAAGGTTGTAGTGAGCACACCAAGCCCTGCGGCTCCGACACCCAAACCGGCTCGAGCCATCAAAAAAGCTGTCTCAGTCGTTACCCATGTTGACGCGATAACACTGAAAAAAGCTGCCTCCGAAACGCCATCTGCAGCAACTGGCTTGAAGACCACCAAACCAAAGAAGGCCAAAATGGTGCGTGACAGCTTCACCATGCCCAAGGTTGAATACACGGTGCTCGATGAGCTCAAGCACCGCGCCATGGCGCTAAACCACGCTGCGAAAAAAGGCGAATTGATTCGCGCTGGCATCAAAGCATTGGCCGCCATGACAGATGCCGCATTTATGAATGCCATGAAGGCGGTACCAGCCATCAAGACCGGGCGTCCAGCTACAGCAGAAGGCGCATAAGCCCCGGCAGCACCACACGATGCCCTGGCGCTGACCAGGCGCCGTGCTTGGCTTAAACCGAGATTGTCCATTAGCCCCAAGGCTGCTATCGTAAGCCCGTCTGGCGCGGCTCCGTGCGCTACCGGATTCCTAATGGATACCATTAGGAATCCCCAATGAAATCAACGATATCTGTACTGCTTGGAGCGCCAATGCCCCCAG
>CAXNFT010000053.1:0-12165 GCA_964201255.1 Rhodoferax sp. | reverse complement strand
GAGTTCTGGCGATGCCGAGGCGTGGCGGGAGAGCTTCGGGTCACAAGCCAACACCCTCCCCCACGGGAATACCCTGACCAACCTTGCGCTACCATTCTTCATCCGCCCGGTATCGGGCACCAACGGAGAAGTTGCATGTTCAGTCACGTGATGCTGGGGGTCAACGACCTCGAAGTCTCGAAGAAGTTTTACGACGCGCTCTTGGGCACGCTGGGGCTCGGCCCGGGGTTTGCCAACAAGAACCGTTACTTTTACCGCAGCCCAAGCGGCACCTTTGCGATCACCACACCCATCAATGGCGACCCTGCCACACACGGTAATGGCAGCACCATTGGTTTTACAGTGCAAAGCGCCGAACAGGGTGACGCTTTCCATGCCGCCGGCGTCGCCAACGGGGGTACCACCTGTGAAGACCCTCCGGGCTTTCGCGAAGGCTCGGGCGGCAAGACCTACCTGGCCTACCTGCGCGACCCGGATGGCAACAAGCTCTGCGCGCTGTTCCGTCCGGCCAAATAGGTCACGGCCAGATCGGGTTCACACGCTCAGGTAGTCGGCCCAAAGGTCTTGCCGGGCCTCGAGTTCCGGCGAACTGCCGGCCCACACCACGCGGCCCTTTTCGAGGATCACGTGGCGGTCGGCCAGGCCGATCAGACGGCGGATGTATTTGTCAATCACGATGATGGTCAGGCCGGTTTCGCGCAGGCGCTTGAGGCAGGTCCAGATTTCCTCACGCACCAACGGCGCCAGCCCCTCGGTGGCCTCGTCCAAAATCAGCAGGTGGGGGTTGGTCATCAGCGCCCGGCCGATCGCCAGCATCTGCTGCTCACCCCCCGACAACTGGCCGCCGCCATTGTGACGCCGCTCCTTCAGGCGCGGGAACTGCGTGTAAACGCCGTCCAGCGTCCAGGGGTCGCTGCGGCCGTTTCGCCGTGCCGCAAAAGCCAGAAGGTTTTCTTCCACCGACAGGTTGGTGAAAATCTGGCGCCCTTCCGGCACCACCGCAATGCCCCGGCGCGCGATCTGGTCGGCGGGCAGCCCGGTGATGCTTTGGCCAAGAAAACGAATCTCACCGCTGTAGGCACGATTCAGGCCGAGCAGGTGGCGCACGCTGGTGGTCTTGCCCATGCCGTTTCTCCCCAACAGCGTGATCACCTGGCCCTCATGCACCTCCAGATCGATGCCGAACAAGACCTGGCTCGGGCCGTAGCCGCCGGTCAGGCTTTCGACCTGCAAAACGGGCGCGCTCATGGCATCGTCCTCATACCGCTTCCTCTTCGCCCAGGTAGGCGACACGCACCTCCTGGTTGTCTCGAATCTCCTGCACACTGCCGGTGGCAATGATCGCGCCCTGCACCAGCACCGAAATGCGATCAGCCAGAGAAAAGACCGCATCCATATCGTGCTCCACCAACAGCACGGTCAGGGCCGGCGTCAACGAGCGGATCAACGCCACCATCTCGTGCGCCTCGTCGTGCCCCATCCCGGCCATTGGCTCGTCCATCAGCAGCATAAGTGGTTCGCAGGCCAAGGCCAACCCCAGGTCAAGCCGCCGGCGCATGCCGTGCGACAGGGTCCTGGCGGGCGCGTCCAGGTTGAGGCTCAGGCCCACGCGACTGGCCACCGCTGCGGCCTGATCCCGCGCCCGGCGGTCCGCCCGCGCCGAGGCGAACAGGCCGGCATCGCGATGGAGCCGCCGCTGCACGCTGACCTGCAGGTTTTCCAGCACGCTCAAGCCGCTGAAAATGCTGGTGATCTGGAACGAGCGCACCAGACCAGCCCGGACCCGCTCCTGCTGTGACAGGCCCTGCAAGGGCTGGCCAAAAAAATCGATGGTTCCAGCATCCGCCGGCAACAGACCTGATAGCAGCGAGATCAGGGTGGTTTTGCCTGCCCCATTGGGGCCGATCACCGCATGCACCTGACCCAGTGCGAGCTCCAGATTGACGTCGCGCGTGGCAACAAGACCGCCAAAGCGCTTGGAAAGACCTTGGACAAACAGCGGCCTGGTCATGCACGTTCTCCCTTGATGACACGCCGCAGCGACTGGTGCAGACCGCTCAGGCCGTCAGGCGCAAAGAAAACCACCACCAGCAGCACCATGCCGACATAAATGTGCCAGTAATCGAAATGGCTGGACAACAGCTCCTCCAGCAGCAGCAGCGCCGCAGCCCCCAAAATTCCGCCCTGCAAGCGGCCCATGCCGCCCAGGGCCACCATGATCATGAGCGCACCCGACTGCGACCAATGCAGCATTTTGGGGCTGACAAACTGGTTGTGTACCGCCAGCAAGGAGCCCGCCAGACCGGCCATGATGCCGGCCACGGCGAAAGCCAGCAGGCGGTACCGGCGCGTCGAGTAACCGACTGCTGCCATGCGCACCTCGTTATCGCGGATGGCGGCCAACGCCAGCCCAAAACGCGAACCCACCAGCCGCGCCAGCATCAGGTGCATCACCACCAGCCACAACAGCACCACGAAATAAAACACCAGCTCGCGGCTGATGTCCAGCCCCAGGCCCAGGCCCGGACGCAGCGGCAACCGCAAGCCGTCATCACCGCCATACTGGCGCAGCCCGACGAACAGGTAATAGAACAGCTGCCCCATGGCCAGCGTGATCATGATGAAGTAGGCGCCCCGCGTGCGCGTGGCAACAAAGCCGACCGCCATCGCCGCCAACCCGCCAACCAGGCCTGCCAAAAGCCAGACCAGCCACACCGTGCTGACCCCATGGGTCACGGCGATGCCGGCGGTGTAGGCGCCTAGCCCAAAAAAGGCGGCATGCCCGAAGCTGACCATGCCACCGTAGCCGAGGATCAGGTTCAGGCTAGAGGCCGCGATGGCGAAGATCATGACGCGGATCACGACCCCGGTGTAAAAGTCAAAGCCGCCAGCCAGGGCCACCCAGGGGAAGGCGATCAGTGCTGCCAGGCCCAGCGCCCACGGCCAGCCACGTTGCAAGAAATGCGTATTCATCAGGGCCTCAGGTTCGCGCCGGGAACAGTCCGCTGGGTCGCCAGAACAACACCAACACCATGACCAGATAGATCATCATCGAGCCCAATGCGGCACCCAGCGAGGTGGCCACCGCCGGTGACAACAGGCTGCTCAGCAGCGCGGGCAAAGCGGTGCGGCCCAGCGTGTCCACCACGCCCACGATCAGCGCGCCGGCAGCTGCGCCCTGCACCGAGCCGATGCCGCCGATCACCACCACCACAAAGGCGAGAATCAGCACGTCGTCACCCATGCCCGCCTCCACCGCCACGAAGGGCCCCAACATGGCGCCTGCCAAGGCGGAAAGCACCACCCCAAAACCAAACACCGCGGTGTACAGCTGCTTCACGTTGACGCCCATTGCAACCGCCATTTCACGGTTGTTGGCGCCGGCCCGAACCCACATACCCAGACGGGTCCGGGTCACCAGCAACCACAGCAGCACGCCCACCAGCACCCCGACCAGCATGATGACCAGCCGGAAGCTGGAGTAGGGCACCGGGCCCAACTGAACCGCGCCGGCCAGCGCCGGCGGCATGTTCAGGGGCAAGGGCAGCGGCCCCCAGACGATGCGCACCAGGTCATTGAAAATCAGGATCAGTGCAAATGTGGCGAGCACATGCACCATGTGATCCTTGGCATACAGCCGGCGCAACACCAGCACCTCCAGCGCCACACCCACCGCCGCCGTAGCGGGCAGGGCACACAGCAAGCCCAGCCAAAAGGAGCCGGTCACACCGGCAAACCAGGCGGCAAAGTAGGCCCCCACCATGAACAGGCTCCCGTGGGCAAGGTTGACGAAGTTCATCACACCGAACACCAGCGTCAGGCCGGCTGCAATGAGAAACAGCGTCACGCTGAACTGAAGTCCGTTCAGCGTCTGTTCAAGAATGAGGGTTGACATGCCAGAGCGCCTTTACTTCATGGCGCATTCGCCAATATAGGCATCGCCGTGGTCTTTCAGCACCGGGCCCACCATGCGGTTGAGGTACTTGCCATCGGCGCCCTTGGTCACCACACGGGCGTATTGGCTCTGGATCGGGAAATGGTTGCTGCCGAAGCGGAAGTCGCCGCGCACCGACTTGAAGCCCTTGGCAGCGCGAATGGCAGCAATGAAGGCATCGCGGTCCTCGATCTTGCCGCCCACGTTGCGCACGGCCACATCCAGCAGACCCACCACGTCCCAGGCCTGCGAGGCATACATGGACGGCACACGGCCGTAGGCCTTGGTGAACTCGCTGACAAAACGCTTGTTGGCGTCGTTGTCCATATCAGACGACCACTGCCCAGTGTTCACCACGCCTTCGATCAGCTCACCGATGGTCAGCATCTGCTGGTCGGCGTCATAGGCTTGGAACACGCGCGCAATCTTGCTGGACATGCCGGCTGCCGCATACTGTTTGGTGAAATTCACGCCCATGCCGCTGGGCAGGAAGTAGTAAATAGCATCGACATCGGTCGACCGGATCTGGGCAATTTCAGCTGCGAAGTCGAGCTGACCCAGCTTGGGGTACATCTCGCTCGCCAGCTCGCCCTTGAAGAAGCGTTTGAAGCCTGCGGCGGCATCCTTGCCGGCCGGGTAGTTGGGCGCAATCAGCGCGACCCGCCTGTAGCCCTTGTCGGTCATGTACTTGCCAGCCGCCTCGTGCGTTGCATCGTTCTGCCAGCTGGCGCTGAAGAAGTAAGGCGAGCACTCCTTGCCGGCAATGGCGGCGGGGCCGGCGTTGGAGCTCACCACCACGGTCTTGTTGGCCACCGCCGAGGGCACCACCGCCAGCAGCACGTTCGAGTAGATGACGCCGGTCAACACGTCGATCTTGTCGCGGCGCAGCAGCCGGTCAGCCGCCTGTTTGGCTGCGTCGGGGCTGAACTGGTCGTCCACCGTGATCAGCTCGGCGGGCAAGCCGCCAAGCTTGTTGCCTAGCAGCTTCATGGCCAGGTTGATGGCGTCCCGCTGGTCGATGCCGGGCGCGCTGGCGGGCCCGCTCAGCGTGGTCAGGACCCCAACCTTGATGTTGTCCGCCGCGTGCAGATTAGCAGACAGCAAGGCCAGCGAAGCCAGCAGCGGGGTTGCAAAACGAAAGACTTTCATGGGATCTCCTAGGGTTGACGACAAAATAGAACTAAAGGGCTGGCGCGTCTGCCACCTCGCTGGGCGCCATGGCCGTGCCCTGACTCATCAGCTGCTGCAGCAACTGGGCTGTGCGGTACAAGTGGCCCTGCAGCAGCTCGCAGGCCAGCACCGCCTCGCGGGCCAGGGTGGCGGTCATCAGTTGCGCATGCTCGCCGGGTACGTCACGGGCGCTATCCTGGCTCCGGTTCACCAGCATGGGGTAACGGTAGCGTTCGGTCTCCGCGTACAGCTTTTGGGAAAAATCCAGCAGCCATTTAGATCGGCAGCCGGCAATCAGGGCGCTGTGAAAGATGTTGTGGCGCTGTTCCAGCATGGCCTGCTCGTCTTCATTGGCGAGTGACGCCCGATCCACCTGCAACTTCAGGGCATGGTGGGCGGCCACAATCGCAGCCTCCCAGGCATCGTCGCCATGCAGGATGGCCAGCCGCAGCGCTTCGGTTTCGATGTGGATGCGGGTGTTGATAGCATCCCACATTTCATGCATGGACAGCGGCGCCACGCTAAACCCGCGTAGGGCGACCGAAACCACCAGCCGCTCCGACTGCAAGCGCGTCAGCGCTTCCCGCAGGGGCGAAAAGCCCATTTGGTAACGCTCACTCATCGAGGCCATGCGCAGCGGCTGCCCCGGGGCCAGCCCGCCACGCACAATATCGCGTCGAATGTCTTGGTAGGCTTTTTCAGCCAGCGTCATGGTTTGTCCTTGATGGCACAGCAAACGCGTCAATGCTACCGATTTCAGAGAAATCTGAACCTGGGGAAAACCCGGATTTTCGAAAATACTTATTTCAATCGAAAATATCATTAAGAAATTCTTCTCTATTTTCTAGACACCCAGCAAAGCAAAGGACTCAGCCTTATGACCAGACAGCACGAAAACCACCGGGAAGACGTCGCCGGCCGCGCCAACGTCGAGGACACCCCTGAGTTGCTGGCTTATTACGACGAGCTGGACCAACACCATGCCGGCGCCTTGTGGACGGTGGCCAACAAGATCGAACCTTGGCAACCGGTGTCGCAGTCGGTGCCGGTGGTCTGGCGTTACCAGGCGTTGCGCGCCCATGTGTTGCGCTCGCTGGCGCTGGTCACCCCCGAAAAAGCCGGCCGCCGCGTGATCTACCTGAACAACCCTGGCCGGCGCGACGTGTCGGCCGCCGTGGGTTGGCTCTATGCCGGGCTGCAGGTGATGAACCCGGGCGAGGTGGCCAGCTCGCACCGCCACTCGGCGTCTGCCATTCGCTTCATCATGGAGGGCACGGGCGCCTACACGGTGGTGGACGGCCACAAAATGACCTTGGGCGCCAACGACTTTGTACTCACCCCCAACGGCACCTGGCACGAGCACGCGGTGTCGCCAGACGGCAGCCCGTGCATCTGGCAAGACGGCCTGGACATCCCCTTTGTCAACGCCATGGAGGCCAACTTTTACGAGGTTCACCCCGATCTGTCGCAGGCCGTGACTTACCCGGTGGATGACATGACCAAGACCTGGGGCAACCCCGGCCTGACGCCCGGCAGTGGCAATTGGACCAAGGGCTACAGCCCGATGTTCAAGTACGAGTGGCTGCCCACCTATGACGCACTGACCAAGTACGCCAGCTGCAGCGACGGCTCACCCTTTGACGGCGTGCTGATGGAGTATGTCAACCCGGCCACAAATGGCCCGGTGATGCGCACGCTAGGCGCGTCCATGCAACTGTTGCGCCCAAATGAGCACACCCAGGCGCACCGCCACACCGGCAGCTTTCTGTACCACGTCGCTAAGGGTCGGGGTTACTCCATCATCAACGGCCAGCGCTACGACTGGCAGGAACGCGACATCTTCTGCGTGCCCAGCTGGGCCTGGCACGAGCATGTCAATGCGTCAGCCAGTGATGACACCTGCCTGTTCTGCCTGTCCGACCTGCCAGTGATGCGCGCGCTGGGCCTGTACCGTGAGCAGGCTTTTGGCGACAACGGCGGCCACCAACCTTTGACCACCTGAGACCCTGCCATGAAACTTGTGACTTACCGTAGCGCGATCGAGGCCGCCGCCCGCCTGGGCGTGTTGGCCGATGGGCTGGTGCTGGACGTGGCCCGCCTGGGTGCGGCCAACCAACTGCAGTTCCCGGACTCCATGCTGGGCCTGATTGATGAGGGCCCGACCGGTCTGGCGGCGCTGCGCCGCCTGCTCGACCAGCAGGGCGGCGTCTACCCCCTGGGTGTGGCCAGCGCACTGGTCAATGTGACCCTGCTGGCCCCGATCCCGCGACCGCGCAAAAACATCTTCGGCATTGGCCTGAACTACGTTGAACACGTGGCCGAAAGCGCCAAGACCCTCGACACAGCCAAAGACCTGCCCAAGCAGCCGGTGATCTTCTCCAAGCCGCCCACCTGTGTGGTGGGGCCGGGCGTACCGATCGAACACAACGCGGCGATCACCCAGCAACTGGACTGGGAGGTAGAGCTGGCCGTCATCATCGGCACCACCGCGCGCCGGGTCAGCAAGGCTGATGCCCTGAGCCATGTGTTCGGCTACTCGGTGATGATTGACGTCTCGGCCCGCGACAACCGCCGCGCCGGCCAATGGATCTACTCCAAGGGGCAGGACACCTACGCCCCGTTTGGCCCCTGCATCGTGACGGCTGACGAGATTCCCGACCCTCAGGTGCTTGACCTGTGGCTGAGTGTCAATGGCGTGGAAAAGCAACGTTCCAACACCCGGCACATGCTGTTCAAGGTGGACCACCTGATCGCCGACCTCTCGGCCGGCATCACGCTAGAGCCCGGCGACATCATTGCCACCGGTACGCCCGAGGGTGTGGGCGCCGGCCGCACGCCGCAGGAATGGCTGTGGCCGGGCGATGTGGTGGTGGCTACCGTGGACCGCGTGGGCACCATCCGTCACCCGGTGGTCAACGCCACCCCTTAGGCGGGACCATGCGCTTTGATCTGGAGCACCTGGCCAGCCCGGTGGCCTACAAACTGTTGGCCGCCACTGTTGTGCCACGGCCGATTGCCTGGGTGACCACGGTCAGTGCCCAAGGTCAGCCGAATGCGGCGCCGTACAGCTTTTTCAACATCATGGGTTCGGCGCCGCCCACGCTCGCCATCGGCTTGCTGGCTGATCCGGCACGGGGTTTCAAGGACACGGCGAGCAACATCTTGGCGGTGGGCGAATTCGTGGTCAACCTGGTGCCCGAGGCGCTGGTGCGGCAAATGAACATCACCGCTGTGGACGCGCCCAACGGCATCAATGAACTCGATCTGGCTGGGCTGGCGCCAGCCGCGTCCACCCATGTACGCCCGCCGCGCATCGCGGCCAGCCCGGTGTCGTTTGAGTGCGTCAACCACGCCACCGTGGTCACCGGCCCGCACCAGTCGGTGGTGATTGGTCGAATTCTGGCCGTGCACATTGCCGACGCCTTTGTGCAGGATGCCGAGCGCGGCCACATCAACACCCAGGCCCTCGGCCTGGTGGGCCGCTCCTATGGATCGACCTACATCCGCACCCACGACACCTTTGAACTCCAACGCCCAACCTGGGCCAGTTGGACCGCCGAGCAGGCGAAAAACACTCGCTAACGTCCCTAACCCTGGCGGCCAAATCGGGCGCCCTATGAGCTCGCTATAGTTCAAACTCATCACTGTGTAGGAGTTCACACATGGCAATCAATCTGGGTTTGGACGACCAATTGATCGAAGAGGCCCGCCAACTCGGTGGCCAACGGACCAAAAAAGACGTGGTGACCCAGGCCCTGGTGGAATACATCCAGCGGCGCAAGCAGCTCCAAGTGCTGGCCCTGTTTGGCACTGTGGACTATGCGGAAGGCTTTGACACCAAAGCCCAGCGCAACTTAAGCCGCACGCCTCTGGCGAATGCATAAAGGTCTTGGTTGACACATCGGTCTGGAAATTGGCCTTGCGCCGCCCTTCAAACGCGACCCTGACCGCTGAGCAACAGGCATGCATCTGTTCGCTGAGCGAACTGGTGGCCGATGGGCGCGCCGTACTCATCGGCCCGATCCGACAAGAGTTGCTGTCCGGCGTCAAAACCGTCAGCCAATTTGAGGCGCTGCGTGAGAGCTTGACGGCGTTTGACGACTTAGCGTTGTCCATCTTTACACTGGACCTGGATTTTGTGCGCTACCAAGCGCACCTGGCGATCAGGCTGTATGCCGCATCAGGCCAGGCCTGAGACACCTATCACCCAAACCAAGAGCCCACAGTAAACGCACGCGCATGGCAATCAATATGGCGGAGTTTCGCCCGGCCTGCGGTATTGCACCCACACAAACCACCATGCCCGCCACCACCGCGATCATTCTTGGCGCCTCAGGCTCTGTCGGGCAGGCGCTCCTGGCACAGCTGCTACGGTCGCCCCAGTTCTCCCGGGTGATCATCATCACGCGGCGGCCCCTGGACACTCAAGCCGGGGCCGGGGCCAAGCTGGTTGAATGCCTGGTGCCTGACATGCAACCCCGGGCGCTGAGTCAGCGGTAGTGGACGCGCTCAAAGCCAGCGCATCCGACGGGGTGACCGACGCGGTGGGCTTCAGTGTGCTGGGGGTGGGCGCTGGCACGGCCAAGCTATCGCTGGCTGAGCACCGCGCCATCGACGTAGACCTGAACGCCGCCTTCGCCAAAGGGCTGAAAGAGTCCGGCAGCGTCGGTCACCTGGCCTTCATGTCGGCCGTGGGTGCGGACGTTCAGGCCAAGACCACCGGCTCGGGCGCAGCCACCAGCTCACGGTGGTGACTCGCAACGTTGCCGACTTTGCAGTCTTTGGGGTACCTGTGCTGAACCCGTTCGATGCAAAGGGCACCGCCGCCGCTCAAGACACGATGTAAGCCCCAGCCCCGCTGCACTGCAGCTTGCCGTCGGCCCTCACTGGAAATGCCCCTTGCAGGCGATCACCGTCAGATCGGCATCGTCGACCGCGTAGACCAGTCGGTGCACATCGTCAATGCGCCGCGACCAGAAACCGCTCAGGCTGCCCAGCAGGGGTTCGGGTTTGCCAATGCCCTGAAACGGGTCACGCCGGCTGGCGTCGATCAGGGTGTTGATGCGCTTGAGCGTCTTTTTGTCCTGCCCCTGCCAATACAGGTAGTCAGACCAGGCGGCGGGGGTAAAGGCGATGCCCCGGCTCATTCCGGTACCAGCGCCCGGCGCCGGGCCTGGCCGGCGCGGTACTGCGCGATGGACTCGGCCAAGTGCGCGGCATTGGACGGGCTGGACAACAGATGCAGGGTTTCAGCCATGCTCTGGTACTGCGCCAGCGACATCACCACGGCGTCAGCCCCATCACGGCGGGTGATGATGGCAATGTCGGCGTCGGCCTCCACGCCGTCGAGCACGGTTTTCAGGCTATTGCGAGCCTCGGTGTAACTGACAATACGCATGATGACCCCAACCTGTACAACTTATTGAACAGCTTGAGTGTAAGGCAAAGCCGCTCAGGACACGATGTAAGCCCCTGCGCCCGTGGACAGCAGCTTGCCGTCGGCACCCAGAAACTCCATGCGGGTGGAGGCCACGCGTGAGCCCAGGCGCAGCACTTCGGCGCGCAGTTCAAAAGTTTCGCCGATGCCGGGGCGCAGGTAGTCCACGCGCAGGTCGATGGTGCCGAGTTTCATAAAACGGTGCAGGCGCTGAGTGGGGGTTTCGTCCATATGACGGGCGCCGATGGCGGCCATCACCGCCAGCCCGCCCATGGCGTCCAGCCCGGCGCTGATGACGCCGCCGTGGATGCGGTTGTAGCTGTAGTGGCCCACCAGTGCCGGCCGCATGTCGATGCGGGCAGTGACCAGATGGGGCGCCAGCGAGACCACACGCAGGCCAAGCGTCTGGTTGAAAACAATTTTTTGCTCCCACAGCTCGCGCAGACCCTCGATGAACTCGTCTTCAAACACAACGGGGGGGACATTAGCGGTGATTGAAGTCATGCGCCAATTGTCACAGACCGAGCTGCCGCGCGGCCAACTCCTTCATGATCTCCTCCGAGCCGCCGCCAACACGGCATTCACACCGCGTGTGCAAGGATTCGATGGGCATCGGCTTGTATGACGACGCTTGCATTAGTACCAATTTGGGACTATGCTTCAACTATGCATATCGTTGCGCTGCGCAATCTCGAATCCTACTGGCACCGACCCGGACGAAGTGATGCAGAGGGACCGCTAAAGGCCTGGTTCGCCGAGGCCAAATTGGCGCAATGGACATGCCCCCAGGATGTGAAGAATCAGTACGCAAACGCAAGCATCATTGCCAATAACCGTGTTGTTTTCAATATCAAGGGAAACGACCACCGATTGATTGTGGCCATTGCTTACAGGATGCAATACGTCTACGTGAAGTTCATTGGAACCCATGCCGAATACGACAGAGTAGACGCCGCTGTCGTTGACCAGTTCAAAGGAGTCTGACCATGGAAATCAAAGCCCTTCGTACCGAAGCCGATTACCTTGCTGCGTTGGGCGAGGTGTCCGCACTCATCGACCTGGACCCAGCAGCCGACGATCCCGAAGGAGAACGACTTGATGTGCTGGGTACGCTGGTGCAAGCGTACGAGGCCAAACACCATCCGATTGACCCACCGGACCCGATTGAGGCGATCAAGTTCCGCATGGAGCAGGCTGGCATGACGGTGAAAGACCTCGTCCCTTACATTGGCCCGCTCAACCGGGTGTATGAAGTTTTGTCCTACAAACGCTCACTGTCGCTGAGCATGATTCGGCGACTGAGCGAGGGGCTGCATATCCCGGCTGAAGTGCTGATCCGTGAGTCTGTCGCCATCGCGGCCTAAAGTTGGCATTGCCTGCGCAATTACCCCCGCTGCGGCCGTTTGGCCACGCCCATGGTCTTGGCGATGATGCCCAGCATCACCTCGTCGGCGCCGCCGCCGATTGAGCCCAGGCGGCCGTCGCGGTACATGCGTGACACCTTGTTTTCCAGGGTAAAGCCCATGCCGCCCCAGAACTGCAGGCAGCCGTCCGGAATCAGCCGGTTGAGCCGGCCGGCCTTGAGTTTGGCCATGGACGCCAGCTCCAGCACGTCCTTGCCCTG
>CAXNFT010000052.1:0-12267 GCA_964201255.1 Rhodoferax sp. | reverse complement strand
CGCGCCTCGCGCTACGGTATGGTGGCCTTCGCCTCCAGCCTGGACCAAGCCGGCCCGATGGCGCGCAGCGCCGAAGACTGCGCCCTGCTATTGAGCGCCATGTGCGGCCCCGACCCGGACCGCGACTCGACTTCGCTCGACGTGCCGGCCGAAGATTTCAGCCGCACGCTGCCAGAATCGATTGCCGGGTTGCGGATTGGTGTGCCAAAGGAGTTCTTTGGCGAGGGCCTGGCGTCCGACGTGCGTGCGGCCGTGGACGCGGCGCTGGCCCAGTACCAGCAACTGGGCGCCACACTGGTGCCGATCACCCTGCCGCGCACCGAGCTGTCCATCCCGGTCTACTACATCATCGCCCCGGCCGAGGCCAGCTCCAACCTGAGCCGCTTTGACGGTGTCAAGTTCGGCCACCGGGCCGCCCAGCACGGCGACCTGACCGACATGTATAAGAAAACCCGCGCCGAAGGTTTTGGCGACGAGGTCAAGCGCCGCATCATGATCGGCGCCTACGTGCTGTCGCACGGCTACTACGACGCCTATTACCTGCAAGCCCAAAAGATCCGCCGCATGATTGCCGACGACTTTCAGCAGGCCTTTGGCCAGTGCGACGTCATTGCTGGCCCGGTGGCGCCCACCGTGGCCTGGAAGCTGGGCGAGAAAAGCGACGACCCGGTGGCCAATTACCTGGCTGACATCTTCACCCTGCCAGCTTCGCTGGCCGGTTTGCCGGGCTTAAGCCTTCCGGTGGGTTTTGGAGCCGGTGGCATGCCCGTGGGCCTGCAACTGATCGGCAATTACCTGCAAGAGGCGCGCCTGCTCAACGTGGCGCACCGCTACCAGCAGGCCACCGACTGGCACACCCGTAAGCCAGAGGGGCAACCAGCATGACGACCCAGACCAACAAACCCGGCCCGACTGCTGCCAGCGCGACGCTGCTGGTGCGCGGCTATGAGGTGGTGATCGGCTTTGAGACCCACGCCCAGCTCTCCACTCTGAGCAAAATTTTCAGTCGCGCCGCCACCGCCTTTGGGGCCGAACCCAACACCCAGGCCTGCGCCGTGGACCTGGCCCTGCCAGGCACGTTGCCGGTGATGAACCGAGGCGCCGTGCAGCGCGCCATCGAGTTCGGGCTGGCGATTGGCGCGCACATCGCGCCGCGCAGCATTTTTGCCCGCAAGAATTACTTTTACCCGGACCTGCCCAAGGGCTACCAGATCAGCCAGTTCGAGATTCCGGTGGTGCAGGGCGGCGCGATCGAGTTCTACCTGGGCGACGAGAAAAAATCGGTTCGGCTGGTGCGCGCCCACCTTGAAGAAGACGCCGGCAAATCGCTGCACGAAGACTTTGTCGGCCAGACCGGCATCGACCTGAACCGCGCTGGCACGCCGCTGCTGGAGATCGTGACCGAGCCCGACATGCGCTCCAGCGCCGAGGCCGTGGCCTACGCCAAAGAGCTGCACAAGATCGTGACCTGGATCGGTATCTGCGACGGCAACATGCAAGAGGGCAGCTTCCGTTGCGACGCCAACGTGTCGGTGCGCAAGCCGGGCGCGGCGCTGGGCACCCGGCGCGAGATCAAAAACCTGAACAGCTTTCGCTTCATGCAGCAGGCCATCGACTACGAGGTGCGCTGGCAGATCGAGCAGATCGAAGACGGCCACGCCATCCAGCAGGCCACCGTGCTGTTCAACCCTGACACCGGCGAGACCCGTGCCATGCGCAGCAAGGAAGACGCGGCCGACTACCGCTATTTCCCAGACCCCGACCTGCCGCCGCTGGTGATAGCCCCGGCCTGGGTGGACCAGGTGCGCGCCGGCATGACCGAGCTGCCGCGGGTGATGGCGCAACGCTTTGTCAGCCAGTATGGTTTGTCAGACTATGACGCCACAGCCCTGACCCAGAGCCGCTCTATTGCTACTTATTTTGAAGCAGCGGCGCAGGACTGTGGTCAGCCCAAGCTGGCCGGCAACTGGATCACCGGCGAACTGGCTAGGCGTCTCAATGCCGCCGACCTGTCCATCGAGCAGGCCCCGGTCAGCGCTGAGCAACTGGGGGCGCTGATCACCCGCATTCAGGACGGCACCGTGTCCAACAACGCCGCGCGTCAGGTGTTTGACGCGCTGTGGAGCGGCGAAGGCACGCAGGTGGATGCGCTGATCGAAGCCAAAGGCCTGCGCCAGCTGAACGACAGCAGCGCGCTGGAAGGCATTGTCGACACGGTGATCGCTGCCAACGCCAAAAACGTGGCCGAGTACCGCGCTGGCAACGCCAAGGCGCTCAATGCCCTGGTGGGGCAGATCATGAAGGGTAGCGCTGGTAAAGCCAACCCGCAGCAGGTGAACGAGTTGCTCAAGGTCAAGCTGGGCTGATTCAGCCTGTCCGGTCGATGAGCAAGGCATAGCGCGTGCCCCGGCCCACGCCACTTTGGCTCAGGATGCCCATTTCGCACAGCTTGTTGAGTTCGCGATAGGCGGTGGCCCGCGACACGCGGCACAGGTGGCTGTACTTCGCGGTGCTCATACCGCCGTCAAAGCCTCCGGGGCCTGCGTCGTAGAGCTTGTCGACCGCTTTGGCTTGTGTTGCGGTGAGTTCGGGTGCGCGCTCGCGCAGGGCCGTCCAAAACCGGGTTTTCTGCACGGCCACTTGCATGTGCTGCCAGGTGCTGTCCGCGGCAGCTTCAACACGATTGACAAACCATGTCACCCACGGCGTCACAACAAGATTGTCTTGCCCAGTGACCGCCTGCAACTGGGCATAGTAGCCCGTTCGGTCTTGCCACAGCTGTTTGGAAATGCTCCACAGTCTTTGCTGCGTTTGCAGGTCCTGGGCCAGGGCCAGTTCGGCCAATGCGCGGCCCACACGGCCGTTGCCATCTTCAAACGGGTGGATGGCTTCCAGCCACACATGGGCCAGGGCCGCGCGCACCAAGCCATCTGTCACGCCGAGCGACGCGTTGAACCAGGCCAGCAGCTGCGTCATCTCGGCCACCACTTGGCCTGAGTCGGGTGCCTGGTAATGCACGATATCGGGCTTGCCCAATCGTGGCGTCACGATTTGCATGGGCTCTGCGTGGCGTCGGTAGGCACCGGTCACGATGGCTTGCAAGCCACTGTAGCCGCTTGGAAACAAGGCCGCCTGCCAGGCCCATAGGGTCTCATGCGTCAACGCCTGAGATCCGTGCAGCAGCGCCGCCTGCAAGACATCGAGTGTCGCTTCCGTTCTGGCGTCACGCGGCTCCGGCCCAGTGTCCAGCCCCAACCGTCTGGCGGCGGAGGCTCGAACCGAAAGAACCTGAAGCGTTTCGCCCTCAATTTGGGCAGTCGCTACCGCCTCCTCCGCCCAACCCTGAAGCTGCAACTCGCCCAGCGCCACCAGGTGCAGGTGACCTGCCAGGCCCATCGCACGGCCTTGGGCAAAATGCGCCGCTGACAAGGCCGGCGCCAGCGCAGCCAGGTCGACCTGGAATGCGGGCCATTTCTGAGATTGCCAAATGTACATGTGCAGTGCAGTTTAGCCTTTTTCACATCATATTTGATGCGTAATTCAGGAGTTTACGCTTCATCACGCCTTGGCGGTTGTCCTTACCTCACCCCGTAGCGGTCCCGGTAAGCCTGCACCGCCGCCAAGTGGCCGTGCGGCGCGCCACCTGCCGAAGCGGTCAGATAGGCCAGCAGATCGGACAGTTCGGCGATGGCGCAGACCTGCAGGCCGAGCTGCTGGCGCACGTACTGCACGGCGCTGTAGGGCACATCGGAGGTGCTGCCGTCGGGCTGTTTTTCGGTGGCCATCTCTTGCCGGTCCAGCGCGATCACCACCGCGTGCGGCGTGGCGCCGGCGGCCTGGATCAGCGCAATGGACTCGCGTACGGCGGTGCCGGCGCTCATCACGTCGTCCACGATCAGCACCCGGCCCTGCAGCGGAGCGCCCACCAGCGTGCCGCCCTCGCCGTGGTCCTTGGCCTCTTTGCGGTTGTAGGCAAAGGGCACGTTGTGCCCCAGCCGCGCCAGTTCCACCGCCAGCGCCACCCCCAGAGGAATGCCCTTGTAGGCCGGGCCAAAAATCATATCAAATTGCAAGCCGCTGGCCAGCAGACGCTGCGCATAAAATGCGGCAAGCCGACCCATCTTGGCGCCGTCGTCAAACAGGCCGGCGTTGAAGAAGTAAGGGCTCAGCCGACCCGCCTTGGTCTTGAACTCGCCAAAACGCAGCACGCCGCAATCGAGCGAAAACTGCACAAAATCCCGCGCCAGCGCATCCTGTGACGCCACAGGGTTTGAACTGGTCTCAACACGCTCTGACATGGGGAATTTCCTTGTTTAAACTGACCAGTCTCAACCTGAACGGCATCCGCTCCGCCAGCAGCAAAGGGCTCGAAGCCTGGCTGGCCAAAACCGCGCCCGATTGTATGGGCGTGCAAGAGGTGAAGGCCCAGGCCGAAGACGTGCAGGGCCGCTTTGAGCAGTTGGCCGGACTGCAGGGCTACTTTCATTTCGCCGAGAAGAAAGGCTACTCGGGCGTGGGTCTGTACACCCGGCTGGAACCCAGCGACGTGCGCACCGGTTACGGCTCGGGCGAGTTTGACGCCGAAGGCCGCTACGTGGAACTGCGCTTTGATACGCCCAAGGCCAAGCACAGCATCATCAGCGCCTATTTCCCCAGTGGCTCATCGGGCGAAGAGCGGCAGCAGGCCAAGTTTCGCTTTCTGGATGAGTTCTACCCGCACCTGGTCAAACTGAAAGCCGAGCGCGACTTTATCCTGGTGGGCGACGTGAACATCGCCCACCAGGAAATCGACCTGAAGAACTGGAAAGGCAACCGCAAAAACTCCGGTTTTTTACCCGAGGAGCGGGCCTGGATGAGCCGCCTGCTGGGCGAGGCCGGCTTGGTGGATGTGTACCGGCAGCTCCATCCCACCGCAACTGATGAGGCCTACACATGGTGGAGCAACCGCGGCCAGGCCTACGCCAAGAACGTGGGCTGGCGGCTCGATTACCACCTGGCCACGCCGGCACTGGCGGCTGGTGCTCGCACGGTTGAGATCTACAGGGGCGAGAAGTTTTCGGACCATGCGCCGGTGACGGTGGCCTACGACTGGGTGGTATGAGGAGATGCGGGTGTTGGCCTCATGGTGGGCCAATGCCACCCGACCCATTACGCCACCGGCACTTACGTCGCGGTAGTCTCTTCAGAGGCGCCGTTCCTCTCAGACGACCTTGGCCGTGATCGATCCAATCCCGGCACAGTGGCCTTCCATGACATCTCCCGGCTTGACGGCGCCGACGCCCGCGGGTGTGCCGGTCATGATCAAATCGCCGGCTTTCAACACGAAGGTTGCCGATAGGTGGGCGATGATCTCCGGAACACTCCAGATCAACTGGT
Organism: Rhodoferax sp.; assembly: GCA_964201255.1. Taxonomy (GTDB): domain Bacteria; phylum Pseudomonadota; class Gammaproteobacteria; order Burkholderiales; family Burkholderiaceae_C; genus Rhodoferax. Next base: position 6,891 of record CAXNFT010000052.1, on the reverse strand, counting down.
TCAGGTCGCTTTTCTGTTTGGTCTCGCCATTCAATTTCAACGAAATCTCACCACTTGACAAGTGGCCGACCTGTTCGACAGTGACGATATCGGTCATCGGTGCGCTGTGTTCGAATGCCTTACCAATCTCCCAAGGCCGGCCAGCTTTTTTTGCCTCACCCTGAAGGTCGCGTCGGGTCATGTCCAGTCCCAAGGCATAACCGTAAACATGGTTCAACGCTTTTTCGAGTGGGATGTCCATGCCACCGATACCAATTGCCACAGCCATTTCCACTTCGAAATGAACGTTGCTTGACATCGATGGGTACGGAAAGTCCCTGTTGTCCAAAACCAAATTGTCGGGGTTCTTCTGAAAAAAGAAGGGCAGTTCACGGTCGGGATCATGCCCCATCTCGCGCGCGTGCTCGGCATAGTTTCTGCCAACACAGTAGATCCGGCGTACCGGAAACCTTGCTGCCTTGCCCCGTACTGCGACCGATACCCCTTGAATCGCAGGGATGACAAATTCAGCTTCAAGACTACTCATTTCAATTTTCCTCCTTGAGAGACTAACGCGAAGCAGCGTAATAACGAACCGACCTCTCCGCCCAAGCCAGCAACTCATTGACGACAAAAGCGAAGGCAAAAATAACCAGCATGACGGCCCACAGATGCTCCATCAGAAAGTGGGACAGATAAATCTCAAACAGGGTTCCGAACCCAACCACTGAGATCAGCAACTGCCCGATGATCACGCCTTTGACAGCGCGGATCAGGCCCAAGCGGATCCCGGCAATTATTTCTGGAAGAGCGGCCCACAGATAGATGTGTCTAAAGCTCTGCGGCATGGAGGCGCCGAAGCTTCGAGCCATCTCGACCAGCGATGGCGTGATGTTGCGCACACCAGCCCGTGCATTCAGCATCACAATCCAAACCGCGAATAACACGACCGTAAGCACCATCGTTGTCTCGCCGATGCCGGCCACCACCATGATCACCGGCACCAAAGCAGACAGCGGTGCCGACAAAAATACGTTCACCCACGGTAGCAGCAAGTCGTCAGCGATTTTTGAGCGCCCCATCAAGACACCAAGCGGGATGCCAATAAGAATCGCGATCAACGACCCCGCAAAAAAGGCTTTGCCGGTGATGATGAGGGCCTTCAAAAAGCTCTCGGTCGGCGCTATCTCGACAATCCGCAGTGCGATCGCGCTCAGGGGCGGCAGGATCAACTTGGCGTCGGTATGCCCCAGAATTTCCCACAGGATGGCCCAGACGACCAGGGAGGAAAACAATGGAAGACGATAACCAAATACGATCATTGTGCGCCCCTGTCAGTCAAGATACTGCTTAAGACTCTGCCAGATGTTCTCTACCGCGTCGAGGTACTCTGGCTGCCGGCGTATTTGCTCCGGATCGACATCACGCGAGATCTTTGGCTCTATGATCGCGTGAACACGGCTGGGCCGACGGTGCAGAAGAACAATGCGATCTGACACGTACACCGCTTCTTCGATGCTGTGGGTCACAAAAATAAAAGTCTTGCGCTCGTTGGCCACCAATTCAAGCAGGTCTTCCTGAAATTTCCGGCGCGTCTGCTCGTCGACGGCTGAGAACGGCTCGTCCATCATCAGCACCTTTGCATTGACTGCCAGCGCGCGCGCCAAGCCTACGCGCTGTCGCATACCGCCCGAGAGTTCATGCGGGTATTTTTTTTCGAAACCCTTCAGGCCGACCCGCCCGATGTAGCCGGCGGCAACCGCTTCACGTTCGGAGCGAGCCACGCCGCGCAGCTCCAGCCCGAAAGCCACATTACGCATGACCGTCGCCCAAGGCATCAAGGCAAAATCCTGGAACACGAATGCCCGTTCGGGGCCTGGCCCGGTGACCGTTCGCCCTTCAACCACAACTTCTCCGCTGCTTGCAGGCAGAAGCCCCGCAATGATCTTCAGCAAAGTGGTCTTGCCGCAACCCGACGGCCCAAGCAAGGTGGTCAACTTGCCTTGCGGGAAGTCAAGAGAAATATTGTTCAAGGCCTCGATGCCACCCGGGTAAGTCTTGTGCACGCTGCGCACACTGACGATAGGTGCGGGAGTGTGCGGATGGGCAGGCACGGCAATAACGGAAGGGGTTGTCATAAACGCGTTTCTGGACGGAATAGGGTCTTTTCGATGAACTCGATGCCTTCAATGAACAACACCGAGGCCACGATGATTGAAAGGATGGCTGCGTACATACTCGGATATTCGGCCACCGATTGGTTATAAGAAATCAGGTCACCGATCCCCGTAGGCGTAATCAGCAGCTCGGCCAGGATCACACCGATGAAGCCAGATGCGCAGCCCAGGCGCAGCCCGACAAAAATCATCGGGCTGGCCGAGGGAAGGACAACATTCCATATAACCTGGCGCCGGGTTCCAAGGAACGACTTGCCCATTTCAATCAGGGATGACGGCGTGTTCCGCACGGCGCCCAGGGCGTTTAACACAATCACGGGCATCGCCATGATGCAGACCGTCAGCACCTTGGCTGTCAAGCCGATGCCATAGGCAAAGGTCAAGACCGGGATCAGTGCTGCAAGCGGGGCAGCTTGCGCGACGATGAAAACCGGTGCGAAAAGCCATTCGGCTGACTCTTTGAGACCCATCCAGACACCAAGACAGACACCTAACACCACCGAGATGACCAAGCCCAGAAGCAGCGGCTCGAGGGTCTTGGCGAAGGCCTTGAAAAGCGAGCCGTCAGCAGCCATACCCCACAGTGCGGCCATGGTGTCGGAGAAGGCGGGAAACGCGGCACTCAGGCCGATCAGGCCAACCACCTCCCATGCCCCCAGGACGACGGTAAAGGAGACCAACCGTATGAAAAGTGGATGCGTCAATTGCATGAAGAATGCCGAGTGGAGGCCATACCCCGCGGTGTGGCCATGAAAAACCCGCACAAGGCGGGCTGCTCTGTGAGAGAAAGAAGTGCGGCTTACTTGCCGATGGCTTTGCGGGCACGCTCCAGCGGCCCGAGGTACCAGAAGTTCTCAACCGCGAGGCTTGATACTGGGCCTTGCATCTGACCCGCTTCCACGTAAAACTCGAAGTCGCTCTTTGCGACTTCAACGCTGCCACCACCCGGTGCGTAGATGCCTTCCTTGGTGGATATGGTGTAGAAATCCGTGACTTTGGTCAGTATCTCCTTGGGCTGGTCAGCCATCAGTCTTCGTTTCGCACGCTCACGCTCAATCACCGCCGGATCTGCATTCATCTCCACCCACAAACGGGCAAACTCCGTGACGATGATGTCGACCTGTTTTTCGTTGGCCTTGATCCAGTCGAGATTGCCAAACAAGGTTTCGTCCGAGGCCGGGCTGCTGACACCCGGCAGAACGATGAAACGGTCACCGGCCTTTTCCATGAGTGTGTTTTTGTTGGCCAGGTCGATGATGGAAGCCTTGATCTGGCCCTTCATCATCGCAATGATGCGATTCTCGGAGCCGGGCACGTAACTGCGATCACCGAACTGGATGCCCTCCCGTTTCGCAATGATGTTGCCAATAGCCTCGGTTCCCGTGCCGCGAGCATGGAAGGTAAAGGGTTGACCGTTCAGGTCTTTCCAGGACTTGTACTGCTTGTCAACAACAGGAAAGAACACCAGCCGGGTGCCTTGAAACAGAATACGCAGCGGGGCCTTGCTCTTCTGGATGACGGAGTACGGTGTACCCACCCCCAGATCAGCCTGCCCGTTGATCACGGCCTGGATCGCCAACTCCTCTTTGGCAAGGAAGGTGATCTCATAATCAACCCCTTTTTCCTTTGCCCGCTCGAGCGCAATCACCATCGATACGGTTTCAGTGGAAAGCACGTCGCCAAATGCAACGCGGATCTTCTTTTGCTGGGCGTTGACGGCACCCATGCCCACAGCCAGTGTCAAACCAGCAATTGCGGTACAGACAGCCCGCCGCGATGTTAAAAAGCTCTCGAACATAAAATGACTCCCGATTATTCAAAACGATTCAATTAAGCAAACTGTTGCTTTGGCGTATAAGACTAAATCTTACATAGTGGATAGATCTGTCGCTACCGTATTTTCCCTATGCTTTGGGTGCCTTTGTGCACCGAACTCAGCACCTGCTTGCACGTCTTGATCCGACCTTACTGTGAGCATTGATGATCGAATACAGTTGCGGGTTGCAGACTTACCAAATTTGAAGGACGGCCGCCATGGCAAATCAGACATCAAGAATCATTTACACACTGACCGACGAAGCACCGTTTCTGGCAACTTTTGCCTTCTTGCCCATCATTCGCACCTTTGCCGCGCCAGCGGGCGTCGATGTCATGGCGTCGGACATCTCGCTCGCTGGGAGGGTGCTCGGTGAGTTCCCGGAGTGCCTTGCCGAGGCGCAAAGAGTACCTGACAACCTTGCAGAACTCGGTCGCCTGACCCTGCTGCCCGACACCAACATCATCAAACTTCCTAACATCAGTGCTTCGGTCGCGCAGTTGATCTCCTGCATCAAGGAACTGCAGTCCCAGGGGTATGCATTGCCGGACTACCCGGACGACCCGAAGACCGACGCTGAAAAATCCATCCGCGCGCGTTATTCCAAATGCACAGGAAGCGCAGTGAATCCGGTGCTGCGCGAAGGTAATTCGGACCGCCGCGCGCCCCTGGCTGTCAAGAACTATGCCCGCAAGAACCCCCATTCGATGGCCGAGTGGAGCCAAGCATCGCGCTCCCATGTCTCCCACATGCACGATGGCGATTTCTACCACGGTGAAAAATCGATCACGTTGGACAAGGCACGTGACGTAAAAATGGAGCTCATCACCAAGAGCGGCAAGACGATCATGCTAAAAGCCAAAGTGTCGCTGAAGGACGGCGAGATCATGGACAGCATGTACATGAGCAAGAAGGCCCTGCTGGAGTTTTACGAGAAAGAGATTGAGGACGCGCACCAGACCGGTGTGATGTTCTCCTTGCACGTCAAGGCCACCATGATGAAGGTGTCCCACCCGATTGTGTTTGGCCATTGCGTCAGAATTTTCTACAAAGACGCCTTCAGCAAACACGCCAAGCTGTTTGACGAGTTGGGTGTGAACGTGAATAACGGCATGGTCAACCTGTATGACAAACTAGCCACACTGCCGCAGTCGCAGCGGGAAGAAGTGCTTCGGGATTTGCACGCCTGCCATGCGAATCGCCCCGAGCTGGCCATGGTGGACTCTGCCAAGGGAATTACCAATTTCCACTCGCCCAACGACGTCATTGTGGATGCGTCCATGCCCGTAATGATCCGCAACGGTGGCAAGATGTGGGGCGCCGACGGCCGACTGAAGGATGTCAAGGCAGTGATGCCCGAGAGCACTTTTGCACGCATCTACCAGGAAATGATCAACTTTTGCAAGTGGCATGGTAATTTTGATCCCCGCACCTTGGGAACAGTGCCCAATGTAGGCCTCATGGCTCAGCAGGCTGAAGAGTACGGATCCCACGACAAGACATTCGAGATCACGGAAGACGGCGTGGCCAACATCACCGACCTTGCCACGGGCGAAGTTCTGTTGGCGCAAAACGTCGAAGAGGGCGATATCTGGCGCATGTGCCAGCTAAAAGATGCCGCAGTGCGCGACTGGGTCAAGCTGGCAGTAACCCGCGCTCGCAACTCCGGCATGACGGCAGTGTTCTGGCTGGACCCCTACCGCCCGCATGAGCAAGAGTTGATTCATAAGGTGAAGACCTACCTGAAAGATTTCGACACCAGCGGTCTTGACATTCAAATCATGTCGCAGGTGCGCGCCATGCGTTACACGCTGGAGCGTGCGACCCGTGGCCTGGACACCATCTCGGTCACCGGGAATATCTTGCGTGATTACCTGACTGACCTTTTCCCAATCATGGAACTGGGCACCAGTTCGAAGATGCTCTCGATCGTGCCGTTGATGGCTGGTGGCGGGATGTATGAAACTGGCGCTGGCGGGTCTGCCCCCAAGCATGTGCAGCAGTTGGTGGAAGAAAACCACCTGCGCTGGGATTCGCTCGGTGAGTTTCTGGCGCTGGCCGTCAGTCTGGAAGACCTGGGCCTGAAAACCAACAATGAAAAAGCCAAGATTTTGGCCAAGTCACTCGACCAGGCGACAGGACTGTTGCTGGACAACAAGAAAGGTCCATCCCCCAAGACCGGACAGCTGGATAACCGTGGTGGACAGTTTTACCTTGCCATGTACTGGGCCCAGGAGCTCGCAGCCCAGACGCAGGACAAGCAATTGCAGGATCACTTCGCCCCACTGGCCAAAGCACTGGCCGATAACGAGCAAAAAATCCTCGAAGAGTTCAGGGCAGTACAAGGAAAGCCGGTTGATATTGGCGGGTACTTCATGCCAGACAAGAAGAAGGTCACCGATGTCATGCGCCCCAGCGCTACTTTCAATTCACTGTTGGCCGGCAAGTCATGAGTGTGAACGCCGCATCGTAGGTGAGCCCATGCGATAAAGCACTCCCGCCATCCTGATGCATGGCAGGCGTGGCGGCCCGTACGGTACAAACTCACTAGGGCAAGAATTTGTCGGACCAAGCCCCGGTGACGATGGCTTACGACTGCGTGGCTTGACCGGATGCGGGCGTCGACTGAGCGCCTGCCCTCGGCTATCTGAATCGTTTCTGAAAAAAATCGACCATTTCCAACCGAGCCACTTCTGCTTCTTTCGCAGAGTACCTCATCGCCACCATGCCGCCAGTTTGAGCCTTGGCAAATGGGCTGAAGGCGGGCGGTGGCGAGCTAGGCCAATCAAACGCATGTGTTGCACCGTCAACCATGCGCACAGTCAGTTGGCTTGCAATTTCAGGAAACTCGTCACGCATGCGCAAACAATCGGTCTTTGGATTGAATTCAAAATCGTCGTTTGTGCCCGATAGGATGTG
>CAXNFT010000051.1:0-12335 GCA_964201255.1 Rhodoferax sp. | reverse complement strand
AGCCGGTGCGCCCGGTGCAGACCTGCTCGTAGCTGGGGCGCTCGATCAGGCCGTTGCTGTAGCCGCTCTCCACGTCCAGCACGCCCTGCACCGCGACAAACACCGCCTCGGTACACCAGAAGCAGCCGCCGCCGAGGGTGATGGTTTGGGTGGTATCAGACATAAAAGGCTCCGGGGTGAACGGCTGGGACAGCACGGGGCGTTGATCTTACGCGCGCTGGCCATGCCCTCACACATGTCCTCCCGACATGTCCTCACACATTGACAGGGTCAAGTGGGGCGTCTAAACTACTAACCAGTCAGTCATTAATTCATGCCCTCCTCCCCCAACCTCCCCGAGCTCCCCGACACGACCGATCCGGCGCCGCACGCCCGCCGTGAGCGGCGCAAAGACGCGCGTCCGGGCGAGCTGCTGGAGGCGGCGCTAGAGCTGTTTGTGCAAAAAGGCTTTGCAGCCACCAAAGCCGAAGAAGTGGCCAAGCTGGCCGGCGTGTCCAAGGGCACGCTGTTTTTGTACTTTGCCAGCAAGGAAGAGCTGTTCAAAGCGGTGGTGCGCGAGAACATCATTGGCCGCTTTTTGGAATGGAATGCCGAATTTGAGCTGTTCACCGGCAGCACCGCCGACATGCTGCGCTACTGCATGCGCAGTTGGTGGGAGCGCATCGGCTCCACCAAGGCCTCGGGCATCACCAAGCTGATGATGAGCGAGGCACACAATTTCCCGGAACTGGCCGCCTTTTTTGAGCATGAGGTGGTGCTGCCAGGCAACGAGCTGATCCAGCGCATCCTGCAGCGCGGCGTGGACCGCGGCGAGTTCCAGCTGATCGACATGAAATACGGGGTTTACACCGTACTGGCACCGTTGATGTTTCTGGCGATGTGGAAGCATTCCCTGGGCACCTGTGTGGGTGCTGCCGAAATCGATCCCGACCACTACATTGCTGTTCAGGCCGAGACCCTGCTCGCTGGCCTGAGCTTTCGTCCACTCCCCCTGCCCTCTTTGGGTTCTGTTGCACTATGAAATCCTGGTTGAAATGGTTGGTATTCGCGCTTGTTTTGGCCGCTCTGGCAGCGGGCACCTGGCGTCTGGTGTCGGGACGGCAGGCGCAAAAAGTAGCACTCGAGGCCCAGCAGGCCGCGCAAAAAATCCAGGCCGTGGTGGAGCTGGCGCCAACTGATCTGGTACAGCTCAAAACAGTCGCGCTGGTTCAGGGCCTGGCCATCTCCGGCCCCCTGCGCGCCGCCAACACGGCCTTTGTCAAGGCCCGGGTGGCCGGTGAGGTGCAGGGTTTGACGTTGCGTGAAGGAGACCGGGTCACGGCGGGCCAAGTGGTGGCCCGAATTGAGGCCACCGAATCGCAAGCACGGGTACGCCAGGCCCAACAACAGGCCGAAGCCGCGCGAGCCCAGGTGGATATTGCTCGGCGCAGCTTCGAGAACAACCGCTCGCTGGTGGACCAAGGCTTTATTTCCAAGACCGCGCTCGACACCTCACAGGCCAGCCTCACTGCAGCCGAGGCCAGCTACCGGGCCGCCCAGGCCGGGGCCGACCTGGCCGCCAAGTCGCTGAACGATACCGTGCTGCGCGCACCCATGGCGGGCCTAGTGGCACAGCGTCTGGCGCAACCCGGCGAGCGGGTGGCGATTGACACCCGTATTTTGGAAATCGTAGACCTGAGCCGGCTCGAGCTGGAGGCCAGCATCAGCCCAGCCGATTCGCTTCTTGTCAAGACCGGGCAGGTGGCGCGCCTCAATATTGAAGGCGCCACAGCGCCACTAACCGCCAAAGTGGTGCGCATCAACCCCAGCGCGCTGAGCGGCAGTCGGGCCGTTCTGGCCTACCTGGCAGTGCAGCCGAACGCTGGTCTGCGCCAGGGCCTGTTTGCCCAAGGCACGTTGACCACCGGCAGCCTGAGCCTGCCAGCTGTGCCGCTGAGCGCCGTGCGCACCGACAAACCCCTGCCCTACGTGCAACTGATCCAGGACGGGGCTGTACTGCATCAAACCGTCGAGCTGGGCGCCCGTGGCGAGCGTGACGGCCAAAGCCAGGTTGCCATCAAGGGCCTGGCCGAGAATGCGTTGCTACTGTCCGGCAGCGTCGGGAGCCTGCGCGCGGGCACCCGAGTCAAACTGCCGCAGGGCCAATAAGCCATGTGGTTCACCCGCGTCAGTCTTCAAAACCCGGTCTTTGCCACCATGGTCATGCTGGCCCTGGTGGTGTTGGGCCTGTTCTCACTGCAACGGCTGCAGGTTGACCAGTTCCCCAGCATCGACTTCCCCACCGTGGTGGTGATTGCCGACTACCCAGGCGCTGCGCCAGAGATTGTGGAGAGTGAGGTTTCGCGCAAGATCGAAGAAGGCGTCAACTCGATCGCCGGCATCAGCGCCCTGACCTCGCGCAGCTACGAAGGCCAATCGGTCGTGGTGATTGAGTTCAACCTGAACATCGACGGCCGCAAAGCCGCCGACGATGTGCGCGAGAAAGTGGCCTCCATCAAGCCCAACCTGCGCGCCGAGGTCAAAGAGCCGCGGGTGCTGCGCTTTGACCCCTCGGCCCGCGCCATCTGGTCGGTGGCGGTGCTGGCCGACCCGGCCGCCGCCAAGGGCCGGGCGCCCAGCGCGGTGGAACTCAGCAACTGGGCCGAACAGACCCTTAAAAAACGCTTTGAGAACGTGCGCGGCGTCGGCTCGGTCACCCTAGTGGGTGGCACCCGGCGCGAGATCAACCTCTACCTGAACCCGCAGGCGCTGGAGAGCTTTGGCATTTCGCCTGACCAAGTGGTGACCGCGGTACGCAACGAGAACCAGGATTTGCCGCTGGGCGCCATCCGCTCGCTGGAGCAGGAGCGGGTGATCCAGATTGCTGGCCGGCTGCAGCGGCCGGAAGACTTTGGCCGCATCATTGTGGCGCGCAAGGGCGGAGCCCCGGTGCGTCTGGAGCAGCTGGCCCGCGTCAGCGACGACGCTCAGGAGGCCGAGAGCCTGGCGCTGTACAACGGCCAACGCACGCTGCTGCTCAACGTGCAGAAGTCGCAGGACGAAAACACCATTGCCGTGGTGGATGGCCTGGTCAAGACCATGGCCGCCATGAAAGACCAGTTGCCGCCCGGTGTGCGGCTGGAGCAGATCACCGACGGCTCGCGCCAGATCCGCGTCTCGGTGGACAACGTTCGTCGCACCCTGATCGAAGGCGCCCTGCTGACGGTGCTGATCGTGTTCCTGTTTCTGAACTCCTGGCGTTCCACGGTCATCACCGGGCTGACCCTGCCCATTGCCCTGATAGGCTCATTTTTGTTCATGTACATGGCCGGCTTCACCATCAACATGATCACGCTGATGGCGCTCAGCCTGTGCGTGGGCCTGCTGATTGACGACGCCATTGTGGTGCGGGAAAACATCGTTCGCCACGTGCAAATGGGCAAGAGCGCCTACCAGGCCTCGCTGGACGGCACCCAGGAGATTGGGCTGGCGGTGCTGGCCACCACACTGTCGATCGTGGCAGTATTTTTGCCAATCGGCTTCATGGGCGGCATCATTGGCAAGTTTTTCCATGAATTCGGCATCACCATCGTGGCCGCCGTGCTGATCTCGATGTTCGTCAGCTTCACGCTCGACCCCATGTTGTCGAGCATCTGGCACGACCCGAGCATCGAGGCCCATAGCGCGGCAGCTGGCGGGACACCGCGTCGCCGCAACCTGTATGACAAGACCATCGGCCGCGTCACCGGCTGGTTTGACCGCGCCACCGAGGGCCTGGCCGATGCCTACCAGAGCGTGCTGCGGCGGGCGCTGGGGCACAAGGTACTGACGCTGGCGCTGGCGCTGGCTATTTTTGTCGGTAGCGTCTTCATGGTGCCGCTGGTGGGCACAGAATTTGTACCCAAATCAGATTTTTCGGAAACCACGCTCAGTTTTTACACGCCAGCGGGCTCGTCGCTGGAGGTGACCGAGAGCCGGGCGCGCCAGGTTGAAGCCGTGATTCGCGCCTTCCCCGAAGTGCGCTACACCCTGACCACCATCAACACCGGCAACGCCCAGGGCAAGATGTACGCCAATATTTACGTGCGTCTGGTGGACCGCAAGGACCGCACGCTCGGCGTCGAAGAGATGTCGATCCAGCTGCGCGAGCGGCTGCGCCGGGTGCCCGGCGTCACCGTGACCCATGTTGGCCTGACCGATTCGATCGGCGGGCAAAAGCAGCTGTCCTTCTCGATCCAGGGGCCCGACACGGCCGAGCTGGAGCGGTTGTCGCGACTGACGCTGGAGCGGGTGCGCGACATCCCGGGCCTAGTCGACCTCGACACCACGGCCAAACCCGGCAAACCGGCGCTCGACATCCAGGTCCGGCGCGACGTGGCGTCCGACCTGGGCCTGAGCGTAGCGCAGATCGGCAGCGCGCTGCGTACCTTGGTGGCTGGCCAAACCGTTGGCAACTGGCGCGCGCCGGACGACCAGACCTATGACGTCAACGTGCGACTGGCGCCGTCGGCACGCAACAGCCCGCAAGACATGGAACAACTGCCCTTCAACCTCGGCACCCAGCCTGACGGCAGCGCCCGCATGGTGCGGCTGGGCCAGGTGGCCCGAGTGACTGACACCATCGGCCCCAACCAGATCAACCGACGCGACCTGAACCGTGAGGTCGCCCTGAGCGCCAACGTGTCGGGCCGTTCCACCGGCGAGGTGTCCGCAGACATCAAGAAAGTCATGGACGGCATCGCCTTGCCGCCGGGCTACAGCTTCCGATTTGGCGGCGCCACCAAGGACATGGCCGAGGCCTTCAGTTACGCCATCTCGGCGCTGGCCCTGGCCGTGATCTTCATCTACATGATTCTGGCCAGCCAGTTCAAGAGCTTTTTGCAGCCGCTGGCGCTGATGACGGCGCTGCCGCTGACGCTGATCGGCGTGGTGCTGGCGCTGATGATGTTCAACTCCACGCTGTCGATGTTCTCGGTGATCGGTGTCATCATGCTGATGGGCTTGGTCACCAAGAACGCCATTTTGCTGGTGGACTTTGCGATCCGGGCCCGCGAAGACGGCATGGAACGCAGCGAAGCCCTGCTACTGGCGGCCAAGGTGCGGCTGCGCCCGATCCTGATGACCACGCTGGCGATGATCTTCGGTATGGTGCCGCTGGCGTTTGCGCTGACCGAGGGCTCGGAAATGCGCGCACCGATGGGTCAGGCCGTGATCGGCGGCGTCATCACCTCGTCGCTGCTGACGCTGGTGGTGGTGCCGGTGGTCTACTGTTACATGGATGATCTGGGGCAATGGCTGCGCCGGCGTTGGCAAGCAGCCGCTCCTGCTGACGCAGGCACTGGCGGCTAAAATCAAAATAAATAGCGCACCGCAGCCCTGGAGTACACGGATGGATTTGGAACAAGCACGCTTCAACATGATCGAACAGCAGATCCGGCCCTGGGACGTGGCGGACGCTGCCGTGCTGCATCTGCTGGCGGTGGTGCGACGTGAAGACTTCGTGCCGCTGGCGCACAAGGCGCTGGCCTTTGTCGACATGGAAATTCCGCTCGGGCACGGGCAGTGCATGCTGGCCCCCCGTGTGGAGGCTCGCATGCTGCAGGATGCCGCGGTACAAAAACACGAGAAAGTGCTGGAAATCGGCACGGGCTCCGGCTTCATGACCGCCCTGCTGGCGCACCGGGCGCAGCGCGTGCTGACCCTGGAGCTTGTACCTGAACTGGCGCAGATGGCACGTAGCAATTTGCAAAAAGCCGGCATCCACAACGCCGAGGTGTACGAGGCCAATGGCGCGGCAGGTGCTCCCGACGATGCGCCCTTTGACGTCATCATGCTCAACGGTTCCGTGGCCGAGGTGCCGCCGGCATTGCTGGCACAGCTGCGCATTGGCGGCCGGTTGGTCGCCATCGTGGGCGACGAGCCCGTGATGCGGGCGACCCTGGTGACCCGCACCGGCGAGGCCGACTACCTGACGCGCCAGCCTTGGGATACAGTGGCGCCGCGCTTACTCAAGTTCCCCGAGCCGTCTCATTTTCATTTCTGAACCCTGACCAGCTTTGACCTGCCCTTACCCAGCATGATTACCCAGATTCGACCCTCTGAACTGTCTTCCTGGCTCTCCAGCGCACGCCCACACGGCGAACCGGTGGTGCTGGATGTGCGCGAGCCTTCAGAGCTGCGAACCGCCAGCGTGAGCGCCAAGGACTTCACCCTGCTCACGATCCCAATGGGCACGGTGGCCGCCCGGCTGTCCGAGCTTGACCCGACTCATCCGATCGCCTGCCTGTGCCATCATGGCAGCCGCAGCATGCAGGTTGCCAGTTTTTTACAAGCCCGAGGCTTTGCCCACGTGGCCAACATCGCCGGCGGGATCGACGCCTGGTCGGTCGAGCTTGATACCAGCGTGCCGCGCTACTGAGCGACTGCCGCGCACCAGCCAGCATGTATCGTCCACGTTGTCGCTTCAGTTGTCTCTAAAGCCAGATTTCACCTCTTCCACCAAGGTACACCCATGAACGCATTTCGTCTGTTGCCCCTGTCTCTTGCCCTCGGGGCGGCGCTGGCCCTGCCGGCGCAGGCTCAAAGCCTGGTGGCGCTGTATGAGTCAGCCCGCGCCTTTGACGCCTCTTACCAATCGGTCAAGTCGCTTTTTGACGCCACGCTGGCCAAATCGGAGCAGGCGCGCGCCGGCCTTCTGCACACCATTGGCATGAGTGCGAACGCATCGCTCAGCACCATCGACAACACCCTGGCCAAGACCAAGCAAGGTTTTTACGATACCCAAAGCGCAACCCTGAACGCCTCCAAGCCGCTCTACCGTCCCGCCAACCAGATCACCTTTGACCAAAGCAAGCGGCAAATCGAGGTGGTAGAGCAGCAACTGCTGGCAGCCGAACAAGACCTGATCGTCAAGGTCAGCACCGCTTACTTTGATGTGCTGGCCTCGCAAGACAGCCTGACCTTCGTGCTGGCGCAAAAAGCGGCGGTGTCGGAGCAGCTGGCCTCCGCCAAACGCAATTTTGAAGTGGGCACCGCCACCATCACTGATACGCGCGAGGCGCAGGCCCGCTTTGACCTGGTAATTGCCCAAGAAATCGCCGGTCGCAATGACCTGCAGGTCAAGAAACTGGCCCTGGACCAACTCGTGGGCAAAACCAACTCCACACCTCTGGCCGTCAACCTGCCGCTAACACTCCCACCGGTGCAGCCAGACGATGTTGCGCCCTGGGTTCAAAAGTCTGAAGACCAGCACCCGGGCATTCAACAAACCCGGTTAGCGCTTGAAGTCGCGCAGATGGAAACCCGCAAGGCCCAGGCGGCTTCCAAGCCGACGCTAGACCTGAACGGCAATGTGAACATGACGCTGAATGGTGAATCTGCCAGTTCGACCTCCAGCTTCCGCACCACCACCGCCAGTGTCGGCCTGAGCTTCACCATGCCGCTGTTTTCGGGCTACGCCATTGAAAACCGGGTGAAGGAAACCCTGGCATTGCAAGAGAAAGCCCGCACTGACCTGGATGCCATCAAACGCACCGTGGCACAAGGCAGCCGGGCCGCTTTTTACGGCCTCTTGTCGGGCCAAGGCCAGGTGAAAGCTCTGGAAGCGGCCGAAGTCTCCAGCCAGAGCGCACTGGACGCCAACAAGCTTGGCTACCAGGTCGGGGTTCGCATCAACATTGACGTGCTGAACTCGCAAAGCCAGCTGTTTGACACCAAGGCCAAGTTGGCCAAGGCCCGTTACGACGTGTTGGTCGGCGGGCTCAAACTGCGCCAGGCCACTGGCGTGCTCAAGGCGGACGACCTCAAACCCATCAATGCGCTGTTGGCCAACTAAGCCAGCAGTAAAGCCTGCACCGCCACCACGGTGCGTTGCCCGGCACCGGCATGGGCGCCGGCAAAGCTCAGCGCCGCTGCGGCCATAGTGTGCTGCTGCGCAGGATGGGCCAAAAGGGCCCGCACCGCGGCCACCCCCTCCCCCATCGAGCCAACCCGCTGCGCCGCCCCGGCCGTCAGCGCCAGTTCTGCGGCCTCGGCAAAATTGAAAGTGTGCGGTCCCATCAGCACCGGGCAACCGCAGGCCGCGGCCTCGATCAAGTTTTGACCCCCGAGCGGCTCAAAGCTGCCGCCCAGCAGCGCCACGTCGGCCAGGCCGTAATAAAGTGCCATCTCACCCAGGGAATCGCCGAGCCAGATCGTCGGCGGCTGCCCGGCACGATCAGCTGTATCCCCGTTACTCCCCGCCCCATTCGCCTCAGTGGGCGGCCAGGGACCGCCCTGGCTGCGCCGGACCAGCGCAAAACCGCGGGCCTGCACCAACTCAGCCACTGCGTCAAAGCGCTGCGGGTGACGCGGCACAATCAGCCACTGAGGCTGAATTGCTACTGATTCAATAGCTACAACCTCAATATCCACGGGGCCTACAGGCCGATTTCCCTCAAGGATTTGGAGCAACAGTGCCTCTTCCTCGTCGCGTGAACTCGCCAGCATGGCAACCGGTCGGCCCAAGCTGGCACGCCCCTCCCGGCCTGCCGCCACTTGGGAGGCATCGGGTTCGGCGTCGAACTTAAGGTTGCCAAACACGCCCTGCACCGGCGCGCCCAGGGCCTGCAGGCGGCGTGCGTCGTCCGGCGTCTGGGCCCAGACCGCCGTCAGCGCCCGGTAGGCTGGTTGCGCCAGCCAGGCCAGCCGCTGCGCTTTGTGAAATGAGCGCTCGCTCAGGCGGGCATTGGCCAACACCAGCGGCACCCCCTGCTGCTGGCAGGCTGCAACCAAATTGGGCCAGACCTCGGTCTCCATCAGGATCCCGATATCTGGCCTGAACTGCTGCAAAAACCGCCGCACCGGGCCAGGGCTGTCCCAGGGCAACCACGTTTGTGTATCCCCGGTTTGCAACAGGCGTGCGCCCTCGGCGCGGCCAGTGGCGGTGCCGTGGGTCAGCAGCAGCCGCATGCCGGGCAGGGCCTGGCGCAAGAGTACGATCAGCAGGGCGGCTGTGCGGGTCTCACCCAGCGACACCGCATGCACCCAGACGGTGGGCCCTACAGAAGCCGGCCAGGCGCTGGTGTACTGGCCAAAGCGCTCCGGCACCGCCTCGGCGTAAAGGGGTTCTGCCAGTGCCCGGCGCGCCAGTTTGCGCCGTAAGCCGGTTTGCGCCAGAGCCATCAACAGCGAGTAAAGCCAACGCATCAGGTCGGCTCCGCCACTGTGCTGGCGACCGGGCACACAGCCTTCCAGGCCTGCCAGACCTGGTCCACTGTGGGGCTAGGTGTGCCCAGCACGCTGCACTGCAGCGACCCCGGCGCCGGACCGGTGCGCCAGGCGGTGTCGAAGTTGTAGATTTGCACGTGTGGCAGGTGCAGCGCCACGGCCATGTGGCTCAAGCCGCTGTCCACCCCGATCACCCCGGCGCAGGCGGCCAAGACGTCGGTCAAGGCGTCCAGCCCCAGCCGGGGCCAAACCTGGGCGCCGGCCAGCGGCTGCGCAATCGCCTGCGCCTGCTGCAACTCGGCGTCATTCCCATGCGGCAACGCCAGCCTGTAGCCCTGCGCCATCAAGCGCTGGCCCAAGGCCTGCCAGGCTGCCAACGGCCAAAGCTTGTCGGTGCGCGAGCTGCCATGCGCCAGCACCACCACCTTGGGCCCCAGCGCTATTGACGCTTCTTTTTCAATAGCAACACCCTCAAGCTGGGTGCGGGCCAGCAGCCCAAATGACGCTGCATCAGGCAGGGGGTAGCCCAGCCCATTGGCGCACAGGGCGCGGCTGCGTGCCACTGCGCCAATGTGCGCTGGCAGCGCCACCACCTGGTCGGCCACCCAGCGCGTCGGTGATTCATAGGCCGAACCGTCGCTGCGCCCGGCCAGCGCCACCCGGCGTCCGCCCGGCGCCAACCGCGCCAGCCAGGCCACCAGTGCAGATTTGCTGAGGCCCTGCAGGTCGATCACCCGGTCATAGGCCTGGGCCTGCAGCTCGGCGCGAAAGGCGCGCCAGCCGCTGAGGGTGCCAGCCGCGAGCGGGGCACGACGCCAACGCCGCAAGTCACATTCGATCACCCGCTGCACCCCATTGCAGCGGCGTACCAGAGGCGCAAAAGCCGGCTCCACCACCCAGTCAATCAGCGCCTGGGGCAAGGCACAGCGCAGGTCCTGCACCGCTGGCATGGCGTGCACCACGTCGCCAAGCGAAGACAGCTTGACGATCAGAATCTTCAATGTGCCGCCTGGTCCAGCGTGGCATCGGGCTTGACCGTGCGCAGCAACGCCAGCAACTCGCTCTGGATGCGCGTCAGTGCCTCAGGCGTGTGGCCCTCAAAGCGCAGCACCAGCACCGGCGTGGTGTTGGAGGCGCGGATCAAGCCAAAGCCGTCAGGCCAGTCGACCCGCAGGCCGTCAATCAGGTTCACTACCGCGGGCTCGGCAAACTGCGCCTGCGCCTGCAGTTGGGCCACCAGCCGGTGCGGTTCGCCCTCGGCGCATTTCACATTGAGTTCGGGTGTGGAAAAACTGCTGGGCAGGGCATTGAGCACCACATTGGCGTCGGCGCTGCGGCTCAAAATTTCGAGCAGCCGGCCGCCGGCATAGGTGCCGTCGTCAAAGCCGAACCAGCGCTCCTTGAAGAAAATGTGACCGCTCATCTCGCCACCCAGCGGCGAGTCAAGCTCTTTCATGCGCGCCTTGATCAGCGAATGGCCGGTCTTGAACATCAGCGGCTTGCCACCGGCGGCCACAATGGCAGGCGCCAGGCGCTGCGAGCATTTCACGTCAAACAGAATGGTGCCGCCCGGCACCCGCGACAGCACATCCTGCGCAAACAGCATCATCTGTCGGTCCGGGAAGATGTTGTTGCCCTCACGCGTCACGATGCCCAGTCGGTCGCCGTCGCCGTCAAAGGCCAGGCCCAGCTCCGCGTCGCTCACCTGCAGCGCTGCGATCAGGTCGCGCAGGTTCTCAGGCTTGCTGGGGTCGGGATGGTGGTTGGGAAAGTTGCCATCGACCTCGCTGTACAGCTCGGTCACCTCGCAGCCGATAGCGCGCAGAATGCCGGGCGCCGAGGCCCCCGCTATGCCGTTGCCCGAGTCCACCACAATTTTCATTCGCCGCGCCAACCGAATGTCACCAACGATGCGCGCGCGGTAGGCGGGCAACACATCCACTGTGCGCACCGAGCCACCGGCCCGCAGCCTCCAGCTTTCAGCGGCCATCATGTGGCGCAAGGCCTGGATCTCCTGGCCAAAAATAGCGCGGCCGGCCAGCACCATCTTGAAGCCGTTGTAATCACGCGGGTTGTGGCTGCCGGTGAGCTGAATGCCACTTCGGCACAGGGTGTTGGCGGCAAAGTACAACATGGGCGTGGTCGCCATGCCAATGTCGATCACCTCAACGCCGCTGGCGAATAGGCCGCGAATCAACGCAGCCACCAGGCTGGGCCCGCTCAGCCGGCCGTCCCGGCCCACGGCCACGCAGGCCTCACCCTCGGCCAGCGCCACCGTGCCAAAGGCGCGACCCAGCGCCTCGGCCAAGGCCTCGTCGATGGCGGCGGGCACGACGCCTCGGATGTCGTAGGCTTTGAAGATGGCGGCGTCGAGTTGCATGAAGGCTTTACCTGGTCTGGCGTGGTTTTATGACAAAGATTGTAGGGCGCTCCAGCCGCCCAACCGGGATTGCGCGCTTGGGCCCACAGGTCCGAAAACGGCCATTGGCCAGGCGATCGGCGCGTATCATGAGCCGCATGACAGCCGTACCCCAAGAGATCGACAACGATGCTTGCTACCGTGCCCTGCTGGCCCGCGACGCGCGCTTTGACGGCTGCTTTTTCACCGGTGTGAGCTCGACCGGCATCTACTGCCGACCCGTCTGCAGGGCACGCACGCCGCGCCGCGACAACTGCCACTTTTTCAAGTTCGCGGCCCAGGCCGAGCGCGCCGGCTTCCGCCCCTGCCTGCTGTGCCGACCCGAGCTGGCCCCCGGCATCCGCAGCCCAGGGCCTGGCATGGCACGCTGGTCCACCCAGGACGCGCCCGGGATCTTGGCCGCACAGGCCGCGCAACTGCTCGACACGGCGCCACTGGCCAGCGCAGACCTGCCCGGCATGCCGCAACTGGCGCATCGGCTGGGCGTAAGCGACCGCCACCTGAGGCGCATTTTTGAGTCGCAACTGGGCGTGTCTCCGTTTCAGTACCTGCAAACCCGTCGTCTGCTGTGTGCCAAGCAGCTGCTGACTGACACCACGCTGCCGGTACCCGAGGTGGCTCGCCTGAGTGGCTTTGGCAGCCAACGCCGCTTCCACGCGGCATTCACCAGCCATTACGGCCTCAACCCCTCAGGCCTGCGCCGCCAAAGGGCGGCAGTGCCCGCCCAGAA
>CAXNFT010000050.1:0-12530 GCA_964201255.1 Rhodoferax sp. | reverse complement strand
AGCGGCCGACAAGTCAACCGGCGACCAGGCCCGGCAAATGCTGGCCGACGTCATGGAAAGCGCCCCCGATGCGCTGGTCGTCACGGATCTCGGTGGCCGTGTGTTGTCGGCCAACCGGGCATTTTTGCAATTGGCTCAGGTCAGTAATGAAGCCCTGGTGCGGGGTGAATCGCTGGAACGCTGGCTTGGCCGGGCCGGGGTGGACATGAGCGTCCTGATTTCCAATTTACGCCAGCGCGACGTGGTTCGCTTGTTCGCCACCCGCATGCGAGGCGCGTACGGGTCCACCACCGAGGTAGAGATTTCCGCCGTAGCGGTCACCAGTGGTGCACAGCGCTGCCTGGGCTTCACCATCCGCGATATTGGCCTGCGCATGGGCAAAGAGACGAAACCCAGCCGTGAAATACCTCGTTCGACCAGCCAAATGACCGAGTTGGTGGGACGCGTTCCGCTGAAAGACATCGTGCGTGACACGACAGACCTGATTGAACAACTGTGCATTGAGGCAGCCCTAGAGTTGACCGGGGACAACCGCGCATCGGCTGCTGAAATGCTTGGCCTGTCGCGTCAAAGCCTGTATGTGAAGCTGCGCCGCTTTGGCATGGGTGATTCGGGCGCCGACACGGCAGCCTGAGGCCACTTTGACTTCCCTTTGTTTCCCTTCAGGCTAGGGGAAACCATAGGGAGTGTAAATTTCACTTGACACCTCAATGTGTCAAGTGCAAAACTTGGGGCATGGCATTGCCCCAACTGTCCACTGTTACCGAGCTGTTCAAGCCGATCACCTGGTTCCCACCCATGTGGGCCTTTGCCTGTGGCATCGTGGCTTCGGGCCTACCGATGGAGAACAGGTGGCTGCTGGCCGTGGTCGGCATCGCCTTGGCAGGGCCCTTTGTCTGCGCCACCAGCCAGGCCGTTAACGACTGGTTCGACCGCCACGTTGACGCCATCAATGAGCCGCAACGCCCGATTCCTTCAGGCCGCGTGCCAGGCCGATGGGGCTTGTACATTGCCGTGCTATGGACCATGGTGTCCCTTGGCGTAGCCAGTTTTTTAGGCGCCTGGGGGTTTGCGGCCTGTGTCGTAGGTCTGCTGCTGGCCTGGGCCTACAGCGCGCCACCCTTGCGGCTCAAGCAAAACGGCTGGTGGGGCAATGCCGCCTGTGGCATCAGTTACGAAGGCATTGCATGGACCACTGGGGCAGCCGTGATGGCCGGCGGCCAGATGCCTGACCCGCGCTCGCTCTGGCTGGCCTTCCTGTACAGCTTTGGCACGCACGGCATCATGACGCTCAACGATTTTAAGGCCGTCCAAGGTGACCGGGAGATGGGCGTGCGCTCGCTGCCGGTGCAACTCGGCGTCCAGTCGGCGGCGGGTGTGGCCTGCTGGTTCATGGGCTTATCGCAAGTGGTGGTGATCGTTTTGCTGTTTGCCTGGGGGCAGCCGGGGCACGGGCTGGCCGTTGCCTTGTTGCTGGGCGCTCAGCTGCTCATGATGGACTTTTTTTTAACCCGCGTGACGCAGCGTGCGCTGTGGTACAGCGGCTTTGGCGTGCCATTTTTTGTCGCCGGCATGATGGTCAGCGCTTTTGCGCTGCGCGGCCTGATCGTGGCCGGCCAATGAACCCCGAACGACTTTCCCCAAAACCTCAACCTCAACCTCAACCCTAAGTAGGTGATGCCATGAATTCGACAGAAACATTTGACGTGGTGGTGGTGGGCGGCGGCCCGGCAGGCGCCACGGCCGCCCACACGCTGGCCCAGCGCGGCTATTCAGTGCTGCTGCTCGACCGGGCCGGGCGCGTGAAGCCCTGTGGCGGCGCCATCCCGCCCCGGTTGATCAAAGACTACGAGATCCCCGACCACCTGCTTGTTGCCAAGGCCAGGTCAGCGCGCATGATCGCGCCCAGCAACCACACCGTGGATATCCCCATTGACAACGGTTTTGTCGGCATGGTGGACCGCGCCGAATTTGACGAGTGGCTGCGCGAGCGCGCCGCCAGCGCCGGCGCCGTGCGGCGCATCGGCACCTTTGACAAGCTGACGCGCGATGCCGACGGCATCAGCGTGGTGCACTACCAGGCGCGCGAACGACAGCAACGCGCTGAGGGACAACCGGCAAGCGTACGGGCACGGGCCATCATCGGTGCCGACGGGGCCAAATCACAGGTAGCGCGACAGGCCGAGGTCGATGGCGCCGCTGACACCCAGTACGTGTTCGCCTACCATGAGATCGTCAAAGCCCCGGCGATCAAGCCCGCCGGTTATGACGCCAGCCGATGCGATGTGTACTACCAAGGCCGCTTGTCGCCTGATTTTTATGGCTGGGTGTTTCCCCACGGCGATACCCTGAGCATTGGCACCGGCAGCGCAGACAAGGGCTTCTCACTGCGCAGCGCCGTGGGCGCGTTGCGCGATGCGTCTGGTCTGGGCCAGGCCGAGGTACTGCGTCGCGAAGGCGCTCCACTGCCCATGAAACCTCTTAAACGCTGGGACAACGGGCGCGATGTGGTCTTGGCCGGGGACGCAGCGGGCGTGGTGGCTCCCGCCTCGGGCGAAGGCATTTACTACGCCATGTACGGTGGCGAGTTGGCCGCGCACGCGGTAGAGACGCTGCTTAAAACGGGTGAGGTGAAAAGCCTGCGCCTGGCGCGCAAACAATTCATGAAGGCGCACCGCACCGTCTTCACCGTGCTGGGCATCATGCAGTGGTTCTGGTACTGCAATGAGAAGCGCCGCGAGCGTTTCGTCAAAATCTGCGAAGACCGCGATGTGCAGCAACTCACCTTCGAGTCGTATATGAACAAGAAGCTGGTGCGCAAGAAGCCCATGGCCCATGTGCGCATCTTCCTGAAAGACATGGGCCATCTGCTCGGTCTGGCCAAGGTGTGAACCTCGAACAGATCTACCAAACCCCGCTGGTGGTGGACATTGCCATCGCCTTCATTACGCTTGAAACCGTGGCTCTGTGTGTGCTGCACCGGCTAACCGGTCGTGGCTTGGCATGGCGTGACTACGGGCTCAACGTGCTCTCGGGCTTGTCTTTGATGCTGGCACTGCGCTGTGCACTCACGCCCGGCTTTTGGCCAGGCATGGCGCTGTTTTTAGTTACCGCCGGGCTGGCCCATGGTGCCGATTTGCGTGCCCGCTGGCGCATCAAAGCCTGAACTGACGGCCAACCAGCCCTAGCCTGTCGCTCGCGCGTCAAACCGCATCGGGCTTGCCTCGGCGATACAAGCGCTGCACGCTGCGCAGCAGCCCCAGCACCACCCCGCCGGCGACCAGCCCCACCAGTGCGCCCACCAAGCTAGCCACCAAAGGAGCGGCCCAGCCCAGGCTGGCAGCAAAATCGTCGATGCCGTGGCCAATGGCCGGCACGCCATGGACCAGAATGCCACCACCCACCATGAACATCGCCGCGGTGCCGAGGGTCGACAGTGCTTTCATCAGCCAAGGCGCGGTCCACACCACCGCCCGGCCCAGGGCCTGCTGCCAGCGCGCCGCCTGGCGGCTGAGGTAAAGCCCGGCATCGTCGAGCTTGACGATGCCCGCCACCAACCCATAGACGCCCACTGTCATCAACAACGAAATACCCACCAACACCGAGACGCGCTGCGCCATGCTGGCGCTGGCCACGGTGCCCAGGGTGATGACGATGATTTCGGCCGACAGAATGAAATCGGTGCGCACAGCGCCCTTGATCTTGCCCTGCTCAAAGGCCACGATGTCCACGGTCTCGTCCGCGATGGCCTGCCGCAGCTCGTCTTTGTGTTTCGCGTCACCGACCGAGCGGTGCAGCAGCAGATGCAAGACTTTTTCGGTGCCCTCAAAGCACAGGAACAGGCCACCGAGCATGAGCAGCGGGGTGATCAACGCGGGCAACAGGGCACTGATCAGCAGGGCCGCCGGGACCAGGATCGCCTTGTTGCGCAGCGAGCCCTTGGCCACTGCCCACACCACTGGCAGCTCGCGGTCCGCGTTGACGCCGGCGACCTGCTGGGCATTGAGCGCCAGGTCGTCGCCCAACACGCCCGCAGTTTTCTTGGCCGCCACCTTGGTCATGAGTGCCACGTCATCAAGCAGCGTGGCAATATCGTCAAGCAGGGCAAAAAAACTGGAGGTAGCCATAAGCCGATTGATTATCAATGGAACAGCTGCTGTTAACGAACCGTTGCGGTTATTCCACCGTCACACTCTTAGCCAAGTTCCGGGGCTTGTCCACATCCGTGCCGCGCACACAGGCGGTGTGGTAGGCCAGCAGTTGCAGCGGCACCACGTGCAGCAGGGGCGACAGCTCGCCGTAATGCTCGGGCATGCGGATCACGTGCAGGCCCTCGCTGCTCTCGAGCCGGGTGTCGGCGTCGGCCAGCACATACAGCACGCCGCCCCGGGCGCGCACCTCGTGCATATTGCTCTTGAGCTTTTCCAGCAGGGCGTCGTTCGGCGCCACCGTCACCACCGGCATGGCAACGGTCACCAGCGCCAGCGGGCCGTGTTTGAGCTCGCCGGCCGGGTAGGCCTCGGCATGGATGTAGCTGATCTCCTTGAGCTTGAGGGCACCTTCCATGGCAATCGGGTAATGCAGTCCGCGGCCCAGAAACAAGGCGTGGTCCTTGGTGGCAAAGTCGTCGGCCCAGGCCATCAGCTGCGGCTCCAGCGCCAGCACGGCCTGCAGCGCAGCCGGCAGGTGGCGCATGGCTTTGAGGTGGCGCGCCTCTTCGGTATCGCTCAGGTGGCCGCGCGCCTGCGCCAGCGCCAGCGTCAGCAAAAACAGGCCGGCCAGCTGGGCGGTGAAGGCCTTGGTGCTGGCCACGCCAATCTCGACCCCGGCTCGGGTGATGTAGGCCAGCTCGCATTCGCGCACCATGGCGCTGGTAGCCACGTTGCAAATGGTCAGGGTGTGCGTCATGCCCAGGCTTTGCGCGTGGCGCAGCGCGGCCAGGGTGTCAGCGGTCTCGCCCGACTGGGTGATGGTGACCACCAAGGTACGTGGGTTGGGCACCGAGTCGCGGTAGCGGTATTCGCTGGCCACCTCCACCTGGGTCGGTATTTTGGCGATGCTCTCCAGCCAGTACTTGGCGGTGCAGCCGCTGTAGTAGCTGGTGCCGCAGGCCAGGATCAACACCGAATCAATGCCCTTGAACACGCGCGCCGCGCTGGCCTGGCTGCCGTCGAACAGCTCAGGCGCAATGCCGGCCACACCCTCCAGCGTGTCAGCAATGGCCCGCGGCTGCTCAAAAATCTCTTTTTGCATGTAATGCCGGTAGGGGCCCAGCTCGGCGGCACCACTGTGCGCCAGCACGGTTTTCACCGGGCGTTGCGCTGGCGTGAGAGGCTTGTGTGCCTTGTCCACCAGCCAGTACTTGCCCAGTTGCAGATCGACCACGTCGCCCTCTTCCAGGTAAACGATCTGGTCGGTCACGCCGGCCAGGGCCATGGCATCGCTGGCCAGAAAATGCTCGGCGCCGCCCTGCCCCACGCCCAGAATCAACGGTGAACCCGCGCGTGCGCCGATCAGCCGGTGTGGCTCGTCCTTGCAAAACACCGCGATGGCGTAGGCGCCCTGCAGCTGGCTGATGGCGGCCTTGACGGCCTCAAACAGGTCGCCGTCGTACAGGCTGTCCACCAGATGGGCGATCACTTCAGTGTCGGTCTGGCTCTGGAACACATAGCCGCGCGCCTGCAGGCTGGCGCGCAGCTCGTCGTGGTTCTCAATGATGCCGTTGTGCACCAAGGCCACCCGGCCAGGGCGGCTGGCGGCATCTGGCCCAGGGCCGTGGCTGAAATGCGGGTGGGCGTTATGCACCACCGGTGCACCATGGGTGGCCCAGCGGGTGTGGGCAATGCCTGTCGCGCCCTCTAAATGGCTCTGTGTCACCTGCGTCAGCAACTCGGCCACCCGCTCTGTGCTGCGGGCGCGCTGCAGACCACCGGTGTGCACCGCCACGCCACAAGAGTCATAACCCCGGTACTCCAGCCGCTGCAGACCCTGCACCAGAATCGGAACGATATTGCGGGTAGAAACCGCACCAACAATGCCACACATCAGCTATCTCCCTTAAAGATTTAGGTCTATGGTAATTGCGCAAGATTAAAATAAATGATCTTTATTTGAAATTAAAATTATTTAAATTTCATTCGCCTGAAATTTTATTGTTTTGTTTCTTTTTTTCATTTTTTATGGAACAAATCACACTCGATGCCATTGACCTATCGCTGCTCGCGCAGCTGCAGCAAGATGCCTCACTGAGCAATCTGGCGCTGGCCAAGCTGGTTCATGTGTCACCCCCCACCTGCCTGCGGCGGGTTAAGCGTCTGCTTGAAGCCGGCTGGATCGAGCGCCAGGTGGCCGTGCTCAGTGTGGACAAACTGGCCAGTGTGGCTGGCCACGGCCTGTGCGCCGTGGTAGAGGTGACGCTGGACCGGCAAGACCAGGCTGCGCTGGAGGCATTTGAGGCCAAGGTGGCACCCGATGACGCGGTGCAACAGTGCTACCGCGTCTCACCCGGGCCAGATTTTTGTCTGGTGGTGCATACCGCCAACATGCCGGCCTACCTGGCGCTGACGCAACGCCTGTTCACCAGCGACGCGAATGTGCGCAACGTCAAGGCGTTTTTCAGCGTCAGGCGCAGCAAGTTTGGCGCGGTGGTGCCGCTGCCCACGGCCTGAGCGACACCCTGCTCAAGCCAACGGAAGGGTAACGCTGACCCGGCAGCCGCCGTCGGGCAGGCCGCTGGCTTCAATGTGGCCGCCGTGGCGCTCGATGATTTTGCGGGTGATGGCCAAGCCCAGGCCCAGGCCTTCAAAGGCCTTGCTGCTCTGCAGGCGTGAAAACGGCTGGAACAGCCGGGCCTGGTAGGCTGGGTTAAAGCCGACGCCGTTATCCGCCAAGGTGAGTACACACTGACCAATCTCTTGGCGACCAGTGAGACTGATGCGCGCCTGCGGACGCGGCCGGGTGAACTTGAGCGCGTTGGCCAGCAACTGCGTCAGGGCCTCGCGCAGCAGGGTGGCGTCGGCCAGCATTGATGGAATACCTGGCGCCACCTGCCAATCAATTGGCCGCGCGGCTGGGCCGTCGGCGGCATCTGGCCCGGGCTCGCGCCGCAGCGCCGCGTAGACCGCCTGCGCCAGGGCCCCGACATCCACTGGCTCTGGCTGCAAGGGGCCTTGCCCGCATTGGGCAAGCCGCAGCAGCCCGTCAATCTGTAACCCCATCAAGCGTGCGGCCTCGCTGATGCGGTCCAGGTGCGGCAGTGCCTGCGTCAATTGGGGTTCCGGCAGGTCTTCACGCAGGATCTGGGTATAGGCGCCCAGGTGGCGCAATGGGGCTCGCAGGTCATGCGAAACGGCGCGGGTGAACTCATCCAGCTCGGCGCGAGCCAGACGCAACTCCCGCTCCAGCCGTTCTATGCGCTGCGCGGGCGGCTCTGAAGCTTCGCTCATTTGCTGGGGCGCTTCCAGTTGGGAATGCTCAGTTGCTTGCCGCGTGCCACCGTCAGCGCGCCGGGCGGCGTGTCTTTGGTGATGGCAGAGCCACCACCCACCGTGCCGCCGGCACCGATGGTGACCGGCGCAATCAGCACGCAGTTACTGCCAATGTGCACATCCGCTTCGATGGTGGTGCGGTGTTTGAAGGCGCCGTCGTAATTAGCGGTGATGCTGCCCGCGCCAAAGTTAACCCGTTCGCCCACCACCGCGTCACCCAGGTAGGCCAGATGGTTGGCCTTGGCGCCTTTGGCCAGGATGGAATTTTTGACCTCGACAAAATTGCCGATGTGCACCTGCTCGCCCAGCCGGGCGCCTGGGCGCAACCGCGCAAAGGGGCCGATCAGTGCCCCCGCACCCACAGTCACAGCATCCTTGCTGCCAGGTGCGCCGCCC
Organism: Rhodoferax sp.; assembly: GCA_964201255.1. Taxonomy (GTDB): domain Bacteria; phylum Pseudomonadota; class Gammaproteobacteria; order Burkholderiales; family Burkholderiaceae_C; genus Rhodoferax. Next base: position 4,647 of record CAXNFT010000050.1, on the reverse strand, counting down.
TCAATGTGGCTGAAAGGATGGATCACCGCGCCCGCAGCAATGCTGGCATTGATGATCACGCAATTGGCGCCGATGCTCACCCCCTCGCCCAACGACACCTCGCCCTCAAACACGCAGTTGACGTCAATAGCCACATCTTGCCCGCAGGTCAAGGTACCGCGGACATCCAGCCGCGCCGGGTCGGCCAGGCGCACGCCCTCGGTCATGAGTTGCAGCGCCACTTGCTTTTGCCAGGCCCGCTCCAGCTCAGCCAGTTGCACCGGGCTGTTGACGCCGGCCACCTCCAGCGCATCGTCAATACGGTGCGCCACCACCGGCACGCCATCGGCCACAGCAAACTTGACGATGTCGGTCAGGTAGTACTCGCCCTGGGCGTTGTGGGTGTCCAGCCGCCCCAGCCAACCCTTGAGCATGCGGGCCGGCACCGCCATGATGCCGCTGTAGACCTCGGTGATCTGGCGTTGCTCGGCGCTGGCATCCTTGTGTTCGACGATGGCCTGCACCACGTCGCCGTGTCGCACGATGCGGCCATAGCCGGTCGGGTCGGCGAAATCGATGGTCAGCAGGGCCAGCCGGTTGCCGCCGCTGGCGGCCAGCAGTTGGCGCAAGGTGTCCGCACGCGTCAGCGGTACGTCACCCGACAAGACAACCACTGTGCCGTCATCGGCCAAGCAGGGCACGGCCTGCATCACCGCGTGACCCGTGCCCAGCTGCGGTTCCTGGCGTACAAATTGGGTATTCAACGGGGCGCCAGACCGCGTGGATTGGGCCAAGTGCGCTTCAACTTCCATAGCACCGTGGCCGGTGACCAGTACCACCTGCCGGGCCTGCAACTCGGCTGCCGTGTCCACCACATGCTGCACCAGAGAGCGACCCGCCAAACGGTGCAAGACCTTGGGCAGGCGGCTCTTCATGCGGGTGCCCTTGCCGGCGGCCATAATGACCACGTCCACGGGACCTTGCGCCGTGCCTATGTCTGAAATGCTTCTCGCCATGAATGCCACCCTTTTCAGTGTCCGCGTTTTCCGCATTATCGGCCTGCTCCTGGCGCTGCTGCTGTCCGGTTGCAGCGCGTTGCGGCTAGGCTACAGCCAGGCCCCAGAGCTGGCTTACTGGTGGCTAGACAGCTACTTTGATTTCTCTGAGGCACAAACCACTCGGGTCCGGGCGGACCTGCTCGCTTTGCACGCCTGGCACCGCAACAACGAGTTGCCCATTTACCTGGGTTTGCTCGACAAGCTGCAACGTCTGACGCCAGGGAACGTCACGCCCGAACAACTGTGCGAGCTGTACAACGAATTTCTGCCTCGGCTCAATGCGACCGCCGAGCAGGCCGAGCCGACCCTGAGCGCGGTCACCCTGTTGCTCAAGCCCGAGCAGTTGGCTCAGCTGGCGCGCGAGCTCGACAAGCGCAGCGAAACCTGGCGCGAGGAATGGCTGGACGGCACGCCGGGCGAGCGACGCGCGCGTCAAGTCAAGCGGCTGGTAGACCGAGCCGAAGGCCTGTACGGCCGGCTCGATGCCGCGCAACGTGCCGCTATGCGCGAGGCCGTGGCCGCATCCCGGTATGACGCCGAAATGAGCTACCGCGAATCGCGGCGGCGCCATACCGACACCTTGCAAACCCTGCGGCTGATCCAGAGCGGCGGGCTTGGCGCCGAGCGCAACCGCGTGGAGGCACGTGGCCTGCTCGATCGCGCTGTGAATTCCCCCGACCCCATCTACCGCAGCCAACAAATCAAACTCCTGCAGGAAAACTGCCGCACCTACGCTGCGCTGCACAACAGCACCAGCCCCGGCCAGCGTGGCAAGGCGCTGGAGACCCTAAGAGGCTACGAGACCGACCTGCGCGCCCTGATGGCCCAGCGCCGCTGAGCGCCCATGTTCAGCGCGCTGTTTCGCCGCTTCGAAGCCGGCATCCAGGCCACAGCCACCCCACCGCCCGAAGCGCCGCCACCGGGGCTGCTGGCCTTTTACTGGCACTTTGTGCGCCAGGCGCGCGGCCTGTTTGCCGCCATGCTGCTGAGCTGCCTGCTGGTGGCGCTGAGCGACACCGTACTGCCGGTGCTGCTGGGCCGGCTGGTGACCTTGATGGGCGCCAGCGACCGGGCTGCCGCGCTGACGCAAGCCGGGCCGACGCTGCTGGCCATGCTGGTCTTCATGCTGGTGGTGCGCCCGCTGGTCTTGCTGCTAGACAGCCTGCTGCGCTTCAATGCGGTGATGCCGGGTTTCACCAGCCTGGTGCGCTGGCAGAACCACTGGCACGTGGTGCGGCAAAGCTGGCCATTTTTTCAGGATGACTTTGCCGGGCGCATCGCCAACCGGGTGATGCAAACCGGCAACGCCCTGCGCGAGAGCGCGGTGCAGGGCGTGCGCTCGGTCTGGTACATCCTGATCTACGGGCTGGCCAGCCTGGTGCTGCTGGCCCAGGCCGACTGGCGCCTGGCGCTGCCCACGCTGGCCTGGTTTGCCGGCTATGTGCTGTTTCTGCGCTATTTCGTGCCCCGGCTGCGCGACCTGGCCCGCGCCAGCTCGGCCGACCGCTCGCGCGTGATGGCCCGCGTGGTGGACAGCTACAGCAACATCCTGACGGTGAAGCTGTTCGCACGCCCCAGCGACGAGGACCAGCATGTGCGCGAGGTGATCACGGCGCACCAGGGCTCGATGGCCGGCCACATGCGGTTGGTGACGCGCTTCATCTGGACCCTGTGGCTGATGAATGCGCTGCTGCTGGTGGCCACCGCCGCGGTTGGCCTGTGGCTTTGGCAGGCCCAGCGACTGGAGGTGGGCGTGTTTGCCATGGCGCTACCGCTGGCCTGGCAAATCACCAGTACGGCGGGCTGGGTGTCGTGGGAGGTAGCCGGCATTTTTGAGAACGTGGGCGTGGTGCAGGAGGGCATGGACAGCATCGCCCGCCCGCTGGGCCAGGTGGATCGGCCTGGCGCGCCGGCGCTGCAGTTGACCCACGGCGAAATCCGCTTTGAGCAGCTCAGCTTTGCCTACTCGGCTGGCCGCCCGGTGCTGCAGGACATCAAGCTCACCATCCGGCCGGGCGAGCGCATCGGGCTGGTGGGACGCTCAGGCGCCGGCAAGTCCACGCTGGTTCACCTGCTGCTGCGCTTTTTTGAGCCCGGCAGCGGCCGCATCCTGATCGACGGGCAGGACACCGCGGCTTGCAGCCAGGACAGCGTGCGGGCCCAGATCGGCATGGTGACCCAGGACACCTCGTTGTTGCATCGCTCGGTGGCCGACAACATTGCCTACGGCCGGCCCGGTGCCAGCCGCGCGCAGGTGACGGCGGCTGCGGCCAAGGCACAGGCGCTGGACTTTGTACAGGGCCTGCGTGACCCCGACGGCGGCACCGGGCTGGACGCCCGCGTGGGCGAGCGTGGCGTCAAGCTCTCGGGCGGGCAGCGCCAGCGCATTGCGATTGCCCGGGTGGTGCTGAAGGATGCGCCTATCCTGGTGCTGGACGAGGCCACCTCGGCACTCGACAGCGAGGTGGAGCAGGCGATTCAAGCCCAGCTGCTGGACCTGATGCGGGGCAAAACCGTGATCGCGATTGCGCACCGGCTGTCGACCATTGCCCGCATGGACCGGCTGCTGGTGCTGGACCAGGGCCGCATCGTCGAAGCCGGCAGTCACGCCGAGCTGCTGGCCCAGGGCGGCCTGTACGCCGACCTGTGGCGCCGCCAGACCGGCGATTTTCTGGCGGCTCAGTAAGGCTCAGTAGTTCAGTGCAGCGCGGCCGCCCTGCGCCGCCTCCTTGAGCGCCTTGCTGATCACACCCGTGGTCACGGTGGCAAAGTAGCGCGCACCCCAGCCGGCGTAGCGGTCTTCGTCTTCATGGGTCAGTGCCAGCACACCCGGGCACTTGCCGGCAGCGGCCACTGCCTTGATCGTGCGCTCAATGGCGGCCTGCACTGGCGCCTCATGGAAGCGGTTCTCATGGCCCATGCTGTGCGCCAGGTCGTTGGGGCCAACAAACACCGCGTCCACCCCGGGCACGGCGGCAATAGCCGCAGCGTTGGCCACGCCTTCTGGCGTTTCCACCATCACCACCAGCACCACGCTCTCGTTGCTGCGCTGGGTGTGGGCCGGCCCACCAAAGGCGCCGTAGCCGGCGGCGCGGGTTGAAAACGCACTGCCACGCTGGCCGCTGATGCCGGCCGCGCCGGGCGGCAAGGGGTACTTGACGCGCTGCACCAGGGCCGCGGCATGGGCGGCGGTATTGACCATCGGGATTTGTACGCCACCGGCGCCAATGTCCAGCGTACGGGCAATGTCGTGCTCCAGGCATCGCACCAGTGCAGGCAGGCCGCTGGCGCGGGCCGCGCGCAGCATGTGCTCGGTGGTTTCGATGCCGGCGCTGCCGTGCTCGTTGTCGATGATGAGGAAGTCAAAGCCAGCAAAGGCGCACATCTCGACCAGCGCCGGGGATGGAATGCCATTGAAGATGCCCCGCAGGCGCCGCCCGCTGCTCAGCAGCTCGGGCAAACGGGTGTCCAGCGGCATGTGGGCGGCGCTCATGCCCGGCCCCACAGTTCGTCGCTGGCTTGTTTGGCGCCTTCGGCCATGCTGGCCAGTTTGGCAAAGCAGATCGGCGGGTGGATGGCGCCAAAGCCGGCAAAGGTGCCGAAACCACAG
>CAXNFT010000049.1:0-12544 GCA_964201255.1 Rhodoferax sp. | reverse complement strand
AGGCTGTGAAAAAAGAACCAGGCCTCTTCAACGTCCCGCACCTGCTCAGCAGCCCCCAACAACCCATTCAGCTCGCCCTCAAAGCGGTCAAACAAAGCATTGATCAACTCATCTTTGGCCGGGTAGTGGTAGTACAGGTTGCCAGGGCTGATGCCCAGTTCGCTGGAGATCAGGGTGGTTGAGACGTTGGGTTCACCAAAGCGGTTGAACAAGGCCAACGTCGTCTCCAGAATTCGCTCAGCGGTGCGCCGCGGCGCTTTTTTCACCATGCTGGAGTGGCTCGGGGTGGAACGCAACATGCCATAAGTGCAAAGTGTAGGCCTCTGTCATCAGAAAACCCATTGCGTTGCAGCAATGAAGCGGGCGCTCTTCCCTCAGAGCTTGCCGAAACGCCCTTGATGATCGGTCGACCCGACCTGTCAACTGGCAGTTTTGCCAACAGCAGCCTTTCGCGGGGCGGCAGTTCTGGCGGCGGGTTTCCCCCTCGGGCTGGCGGCTGCTTTGGCCGACAACTGTTGGACGCTTTTGTTGAGTTCATCAACGCGGGCCATCAATGCATTGAAGTCCTTGGCTGAAGGTGCCCCCAGCTTGTCCATCGCCTTGGCCACGCGGTCTTCAAAAATGGTCTCTAACTTGTCCCATTGGCCGGTGGCCTTGGCAGACATATCGGTCGCCATGCTGGACATCTTGCTGGTGGCCTCGGCAATTTTGTCTTCGGCGGCAGACTGAGTTTTGCGCTGCAGTGTTACCCCTTCTTTGACCAATGCCTCGAAGGCCTTGCTGCCCTCGGCTTGCGCCCGATGGAAGGCGCCCAGCCCGGCCTGCCAGATCTGCTGCGCTGAATCCTTGACTGCATTGGCCAGTGGTGATGCTGCGTCCGGGGCTGCTTGGGCTGAGCTGGCTCTGGTTGAGTTGGTTTTGGCCGAATTGGCTTTTGACGCGACAGATTTTTTCAATTTTGTGACCACGGGGCATCTCCTGAAGGGTTAACTTGAGACTGCCCTTGATCGTTGGGGCGGCGAAGTTCATGGCTGCACTTTAAGCCTGAGACGCGTTGACATGTAGGCATTTACTTCTAAATGCACAGCCACAAGCTCCAGCGATAATTCACGGCGCTGTCAGGCGGCTCGAGGGTGATCGGGCGTGATAGCGCTAGGGAGCAACAACCATGATTCTGGTTACGGGCGGCGCCGGCTTTATTGGCGCCAATTTTGTGTTGGACTGGCTCAGTGAATCGGACGAACCGGTGCTCAACCTGGACAAGCTCACCTACGCCGGCAACCCGGAAAACCTGGCGACGCTGCAGGGCGACGCCCGACATATATTTGTGCAGGGGGACATTGGCGACGCGGCGCTGTTGCCGCAGCTGCTGGCACAACACCAGCCCCGCGCTGTGGTCAACTTTGCCGCCGAAAGCCATGTCGACCGCTCCATCTACGGGCCCGAAGACTTCATCCAGACCAATGTGGTCGGCACTACACGCCTGCTGCAAAGTGTGCGCGCCTACTGGCAGGGCTTGGCCGATGCGCAGCGCGCGGCCTTTCGCTTCCTTCATGTGTCCACCGACGAGGTCTATGGCAGCCTGGCCCCAGGAGATGCCGCCTTTATCGAAACCCACCGTTACGAGCCCAACAGCCCTTACTCGGCCAGCAAGGCCGCCAGCGACCATCTGGTGCGGGCCTGGCACCACACCTACGGACTGCCGGTGCTCACCACCAACTGCAGCAACAACTACGGCCCCTACCACTTTCCCGAAAAGCTCATTCCGCTGATGATCGTCAACGCGCTGGCGGGCAAGCCCCTGCCGGTGTACGGCGATGGCCAGCAAATCCGCGACTGGCTGTATGTGGCAGACCATTGCAGTGCCATCCGCCGCGTGCTGCAGGCGGGCCGGGTGGGTGAGGTGTACAACGTGGGCGGCTGGAACGAAAAGCCCAACCTGGAGATCGTGCACACCGTGTGCGCCCTGCTGGACGAACTGCGCCCGCGCGCCGACGGCCAAAGCTACCGCAGCCAGATCAGCTTCGTCAAAGACCGCCCCGGCCACGACCGCCGCTACGCCATCGACGCCCGCAAGATCGAGCAAGAGCTGGGCTGGCGCCCCGCCGAAACCTTTGACACCGGCATCCGCAAAACCGTGCAGTGGTACCTGGCGCATCCCGACTGGGTGGCCCATGTGCAAAGCGGGGCTTACCGTGACTGGGTGGCCAAGCAGTATGTTGGTTAGCCTTGTGATATGCTAGTGTGATATCACAATAGGGAGGGGCTGATGAGCGTTACCGCAAAACTCTTTATGAGTGGCCGCAGCCAGGCCATCCGGCTTCCTGCCAAATTGCGCATGGACGCCAAAGAGGTGCGCATTGAGCAGGTGGGAAACGCGCTGTGGGTGCAGGCCGAGCCAGAGCCAGAAAAAAACATGGCCGATTGGCTCGAAGCTTTTTACAAGACCACAGAGCCATTGCCTGCGACCTTTCTGACCGATCGCATTGACGCGCCGCCGCAATCGCGGGACTGGTCATAAGCGATCATGCTTCGCACCCTCGACACCAATATTTGCAGCTACATCTTGCGTCGCCACCCCGTGGCAATGATTGATCGCTTTGCCGGGCTGGATCGCGCCCAGCTTTGGCTGTCGGCCATCGTGGCGGCAGAGCTGCGTTTTGGTGCTGTCAAATTGGGTTCTGCCCGGTTTGCTGCTGCCGTGGAGACCTGGTTGACAGGCTTTGATGTGCGGCCCTGGCCTGTGGACGCGACGCGCCAATACGCAAACATCCGGTACGCGCTGGAGCGGGCCGGGCAACCCATCGGGGGCATGGACCTGATGATTGCCGCCCACGTCTTGGCCGAAGACGCTGTTCTTGTGACCAACAACGCGCGCGAATTTCTGCGGGTTCCCGGGCTTGCGGTGGAAGAGTGGGCGTTACCACCATGAAAATCCTGCTGCTCGGTAAAAACGGCCAGGTCGGTTGGGAACTGCAGCGCAGCCTGGCGCCGCTGGGTGAACTGGTGGCACTGGGCCGCAACGATGCAGGCCTGTGCGGCGACCTGAGTGATTTGGACGGCCTGGCGCGCACCGTGCAAACCGTGCGGCCCGACGCGATCGTCAATGCCGCCGCGCACACGGCGGTAGACCGGGCAGAGAGTGAGCCCGAACTGGCCCACACCCTCAACGCCCTGGCGCCCGGGTTGCTGGCGCAAGAGGCCAAGAAACTTGGCGCCTGGCTGGTGCACTACAGCACAGACTATGTGTTTGACGGCAGCGGCAACCGAGCCTGGGCCGAAACCGATACGCCGGCCCCCTTAAGCGTCTACGGTCGCACCAAGCTCGAAGGCGAGCGCCTGATCCAGGCCGCCTGCCCGCAGCACCTGATTTTTCGCACCAGCTGGGTGTACGCCGCGCGGGGTGGCAACTTTGCCAAGACCATGTTGCGCCTGGCTCAGGAGCGCGAGCGCCTGACGGTCATTGACGACCAGTTTGGTGCGCCCACTGGCGCAGAATTGATTGCTGATGTGACTGCCCACGCCCTGCGGCAGTGCCTGCGCCAGCCCGCCGACGCCGGCCTGTACCACCTGGCGGCCGGCGGCGAGACCACCTGGCATGGTTATGCCAACAAGGTGCTAGACCTTGCCAGGCTTAGTGGTGGCGCTATCAAAATAAAAGCAACCCAGGTGGCCCCGGTGCCCACCAGTGCCTTCCCCGCCGCCGCCCGGCGGCCGCTCAATTCGCGGCTGGACTGTCAAAAATTGCAAGTTTCGTTTGGCTTGGCGCTACCGCAGTGGGAGCGAGGGTTGGGCAGGATGATGGGAGAGGTTTGCCTTTGAGCCGGTACACTTCCACCGCTTGGAGAACGAAGTATGAATACCGAAGACGGCCGAAGCAGCATGCTCGACCTACTGCTGGGCCTGGTTGAAAACGCGAAGCTGCTCATTTTGCTGCCTGTGCTAGCCGGTTTGACAACTCTGGCCGTCACTTTTTTGCTACCGCAAAAATTTGTCAGTGAAGCGATTTTGACGATGCCAATGCCGACGCCCACCAACAATGGTGGCCAATCTGCGGTACAGGCAGCCTTCCTGATGCGTTCGCCCTTGGTGCTGGACCCAGTCATTGCTGCGTTTGGTCTGGCCAGCGGCAAGTCAATCAACTTGGCTCGCAGCGAGTTTGTCGAAAATATGAAAGCCACGGTTGGCAAGGACGGCCTCCTTCGCTTGGAGCTGACCGGACCATCGCCCGCCCAGGCGCAATTGCTGGCCAATGCTGTCATCGATGCTTGGATCAAGACCACAAAACCTGCCGAGCAGGACCGCAAAGACATTGAGACCAGACTGAGCTATGCCAAGACTTCCTTGGAAGGCGTCACGGCACTGCTGGCGCGTTTGTCAAAAGAGTCAGTTGGCTACCTTGCCCAACCGCTGAGTCGTGGCGAGGCCGGTACCAGCCTCCTGTCTGTCGCTGAGTTGCAATCCCGTTATGTGAATGAAGTGCTCAGTTTGACGCGAGCCCTGCAAGGTCTCAGCCGTGATGTGGTGGTCCAGGCGCCGACCCTTCCGATCGACCCGGTTGCCCCCAAGAAGGGGCAAATTGCCTTGCTGGTTGCGCTCGCTGCCGGTTTTGTGATGCTCATTTGGGTGTTGATGCGCCGATCGTGGCTGGTACTGGCAGCCCAACCACGGTCTGCGGACAAACTGGCCAGATTGCGTGCAGCCATTAAATTGCAGTAAGTCATGGGCACATGCGTAGGTTTTAAAGGGCGGTAAATGAACCACTGGTATTTGATCCACACCAAAATCCGTCAAGAACAACGTGCATTGGAAAATCTGGAGCGGCAAGGCTTTGAGTGTTACTTGCCGCTGATTCCGACGGAAAAATTGCGTCGTGGTGCGCTGGCTGTTCTTCCTGAGCCCCTGTTCCCTCGCTATCTGTTCATTAGACTGGGTCTGGGCTTGGCGGCTCAGAGCTGGGCTCCGATTCGCTCTACCACAGGCGTTAGCCGCCTTGTCACCTTTGGCACTGTGCCCGCAAAGATCGATGACGGCTTGGTAGCCCTGATCCGGGCGCAAACTGTCGGTGAAGACGCATTGCATCGACGATTTAAAATCGGGCAGCCCGTCATCATTACCCAGGGGCCTTTTGCTGGAGTGGAAGCGGTTTACGAGATGAGCGATGGCGAAAGCCGCGTCATGGTGTTGTTGAATATCTTGAGCAAAAACGTCAAGCTGGCGTTGGCTCCTAGCAGCATCCGCAAGGCTAACTAAGGTCGGCATCGGCTTATGCCCTTATCCCAAGTCCCTTGCGTTCGCTTCGCGCGCCTGGGCCAGGTACACCCAGTCCACCACCTCGCCGCTGGGCTCATAGCCCTGAACCAACTGTTGAAGCATGCCCCTGATCACCGGCACGTCGTTGACGCCCAAGGCCAGGCTCAGCCCCGCCAAATGTTCTTGCAGCTTGGCCCAGGGCAAGAATTCGTCATGGGCTTTCATGATCCGGCTGTGCTGAGTGGGTTTAGGGTCGTCGCCAATCAGTAGCTCTTCATACAGCTTTTCACCAGGGCGCAAGCCAGTGACCTTGATCTCGATGTCGCCATCGGGGTAGGCCTCATCCCGCACTGTGAAGCCGGTCAAGCCCACCATGCGCACCGCCAAGTCGTAGATGCGCACAGCCTGGCCCATGTCCAGCACGAACACATCCCCGCCCGAGCCCATGGCGCCGGCCTGGATGACCAGTTGCGCAGCCTCTGGGATGGTCATGAAATATCGGGTGATGTCGGTATGGGTCAAGGTGATGGGTCCGCCGTTTTTGATTTGCTCCCGAAACAGGGGCACCACCGATCCGCTGGAGCCCAGTACATTGCCAAAACGCACCATGGAGAAACAGGTGCGATGGTTGGGGCGGCCACCCTCCGCCACGACGGCAGGCTTGAGTTGTGCCAGCGCCTGCAACACCATCTCGGCCAGCCGTTTGGTTGCTCCCATGACATTGGTGGGCCGCACGGCTTTATCAGTGCTGATCAGTACAAAATTTTGTACGCCATTGCGGGCGGCTGCTTCGGCGCATACCTTGGTTCCCCACACATTGTTGCGCACTCCCTCCGCGGGGTTGTGCTCAACCAAAGGAACATGCTTGTAGGCCGCAGCGTGGTAGACAGTGTTGGGCCGCCAGGTGTCCATGATTTCGTGCATGCGTACCTCATCGCACACCGACGCCAGCAGAGGCACTAACTCCGCGTCAGCATCCAGGACTGCAGCCTGCAGCTCTTGGTGGATTTGGTACAACGCAAACTCGCTCATTTCCACCAGCAGCAACTGCCTGGGTTGGGTTTTGATGATCTGGCGGCAGAGCTCGCTGCCAATGCTGCCGCCCGCACCGGTCACCAGCACGGCCTTGCCATGTGTGTTGCGATTGAGCAGCAAGCCATTGGGTTGAACGGGTTCGCGGCCGAGCAGGTCGTCAATGTCTAGCTCGCGCACATCCGCCATGGTGACTCGGCCGGTGGCAAGGTCTGACAGGCCGGGCAGGGTGCGCACGGCCAAATGCAAGGGCGCTAGCATCGCCAAAATGGCATTACGGCGCTGGCGTGAGACCGATGGCAGGGCCATCAGGACATCGGTTACCCGAAATTCAAGCTGAACTCCAGCCAAATCACCTGGGCTGTAAATAGGCAAGCCATTGAGGACGTGCCCATGCAGCCTGTCGTCGTCATCCAAAAAGCCCACGACCCTCATCTCGTGGCTGTTGGCCATGGCGGCCGCCAACTGGCGTCCGGCATTGCCTGCGCCGTAGATCAGGGCTTGTGGCAGGGCAGACCGTTGTAAGTGGCTCTGATACAGCCCGCCCAGCCAGACCCGCGCCAGAGCTCGTGATGTGCCCACCATAAATAGGAGCAGCAGGGGCTGTATCAGACCCACCGTGCGGGGCACGCCAGTAATGCCCATGGCAGTAAACACCGACGCAAACAACAAACCGTAAATCATCATGGCGCGGGCCACTGCCACCAAGGCTGGCAGGCCGCTGTAACGGAAGATGGCTCGGTAAAAACCAGACACCACAAAAATGGGAATGGCAAAGGCAAGCGAACCAATCACCGCCCACACCGGTGCGCCTGAGAGGGGTACAAACTCGCCCAAGCGCAAATAAAATGCGAGCCAGACCGTGACCACGCATAGGCTGGCATCCACTGCCAGCACCACGGCCCGTTTGGCCAATCTTGGCAAGGCCAGCACGGGCGTGGCAAATTCGGATAAAAACGTCATCATGGATTCGTACTCATAAATTCTTTTGGTCAGGCTGTCTCAGTGCGTCACGCCGTCATGTCTGAGCACTTTCACTAGCGTTAGCCACAGGATATGTATGTCCAGCAAAAACGATTGACGTTGCAAATACTCAGCGTCATACCGAACTTTTTGAGGAACCGGCAATTCATCCCGCCCATTCACCTGGGCCCAGCCAGTCAACCCTGGAACAAGGTTGTGCACGCCCTGCTGTGTGCGTAAGGCGATCAAATCGTGCTGGTTAAATAGGGCCGGTCGAGGCCCCACAAAGCTCATGTCGCCCACCAAAATGCTCCACAGCTGTGGCAGCTCATCCAAGCTGCTCTTGCGCAGAAAGGAGCCGATGGGGGTCAGGTGTGAACGGGCGTCCACCAGCAGATGCGTGGCCACCGCCGGCGTGCCCACCTGCATGCTGCGGAACTTTGGCATTTTGAAAATAACGTTATTTTGGCCAACCCGATCAGACCAATACAAGGCGGGCCCCTTGGACGTTAAGCGGACAGCAATTGCCACCAGACATACTGGCAGAAGCAAGGTCAGTGCTGCCAGACTGCCCAGCAAAATATCAAAGACTCTTTTCATGCCTCCATCGCCCGCCGCAAGCCCTCTTCCACAGATACTGGCGGCACCCAACCCAACAAGCTACGGGCTTTGGAAATATCAACCTGTAAATTACCGCACAAGCGCTGCATCGAATCACCTTTGCCTAGTAAAGAAGCCCCCGTCTGCAAAGCCCACACTGGCACCGGCAGTAAACGCGCTGGCACCCTGGCCCCTTTCGCCATGCCGCGCACCAAGTCGGGGGTGGAAAGGTCTTGCCCGTCACTCACCAGAAAAGTCTGGTTGGCTGCTTGGGGGTGGGTCATGCAGGTCACGATGAAATCCACCAGGTTGTCTAGCGAAACCAGGCTCCGCTGGTTCTGCACCGCGCCCAAAGGTAAGGGCCAGCCGCGCTGCACGACGCGCATCAAAGCGGCAAAGTTGGCCCTAACGCCTGGGCCATATACCAAAGGCGGTCGGATGATGACCACCTCCATGTCGGTATCAGCGGCAATCTGGCGCAAGCCTTGCTCGGCCTCCATCTTTGAAATGCCGTAGGCGTCTTGTGGCCCCACCGCATCTTGCTCGGTAAACGGCCGGCCAGCCAAAGTTGCCTCGCCATTGACCTTGACCGAGCTGATAAACACAAAGCGTCGCATCCCAACTGCAGCGGCCTCGCGCGCCAGGCGCAGACTTGCCTCCACATTGACCCTGCGAAACTCCGCCAAAGGGTCTGCCGCCGTGTCGGCCATCATATGCACACGGGCAGCTGTATGCACCACCACGTCCACGCCAGACAGCGCGGCTGGCCAATCTACCTTCCCATTAAAGTCACCCAATGGTACATACCGCACACCAGCAATCTCCTTGTCTGGGGCATGCCGAGTGATGCCCGACAGACTGTACGCCGTGGCGCCAGACACGTCGGCTTGCTGCAAAGCCAGCTGCTGCAATAGGGCCGCGCCCAGAAAACCTGTCGCACCAGTAATGGCCCGGGCCATCAAAGCGCCGGCCGCCTCACAAACTGAAGAGCCCTAGAGACCACTTTATTACCCATAAACCGCCACCAAGAAAAACCCAGGCCAAGCGCCAAAAAGCCGCGCCTTATTTCAAGGTTTTGTTTGACTATGTTTGAAAAATTGCGATTTGTGGTGCCACCCATGCGCATGTGTACCAAGACCTGGGGTATGTAGTGGTTGCTGATGCGCCCCACCTCCAAATACCGCGCCATTAACTCAATGTCCGCCCCAATCTTAAAACTCAGATCAAAACTGCCCAAGCCCGCATAGACCTCGCGCCGCACAAAAAAGGTAGGGTGCGGCGGGCACCAACCCCGGCCAAACATACCGGGCGCAAAGGGCTCAGAGCGCCAGTAACGCACGGTCTTGGAAACATCGTCTTGCTGCACATAACACAAGTCCCCGTAGCAACAATCCGCACCGCTGGACTCGAAGGCTGACGCGACCACAGCCAGGACGTCCGGGCTTGGGTAAAAATCATCGGCGTTGATGAAACCAATGACATCGCCTGTGGCCAGAGCAATACCTTTGTTCATGGCATCGTAAATTCCTTTGTCCTTCTCTGAAACAACCTTTTTGATATGTGCGCCTTCAGCTGCAACAACCGCCAATGTACAGTCGGTTGATAATCCATCAACAATAATGTGTTCGATGTTTCCATAATTTTGTTCGCGCACTGATAGCAGCGTATTGCCAATTGTTTTTCCTGAGTTATAGCATACAGTGATGATTGATATTTTCATTTGATCTCCGCACTTGACGTCATCAGCGCGGCAAACTCTATTGCGAATTTTTCCATATAAATAGGTGCCTGCTGTGCAGCAAAAGAAATTTTCGCCTCCCGCTCTAAGTTCCCCACCGGCAAAAATTCATCTAAAACACGACTCAATTGCGCTGGCGAATCCGCATCAAAAAATAGGGCATCCTCACTCTGTTCCCTGTGTACCCGTAGCGCCGACAAAATCATGGGTGCTCCCATTGCCTTTGCCTCCTCAACAGTCGTACTCCAACCTTCGAACGTCGACGGATTGATCAAGGCCGCGCACGACCGCATCAGAGCGGGAATATGCGCATGCGGAATCAACCCTAACAAGCGGAAATTCTCTTCCAGCCCGTTTGATTTGATTAATTGGTAAAGCCTTGGGAAGTGCTCTGGATCACGCGGGTCAGCCTGTTGGCCAGATGCCGCAACGACCAATTCTCTGCCTCTCACTTTTAATATCCGAAGCGCCTGAATGACACACTCGTGATTCTTATGTGTCCAAAACTGATTGGGCAAGAAGAAAAATGTTGCTGGCAGGCCATAGCTGTCCGCTACAGCGCGTGCTTCTTGCGCATCGATGGCGTTCGCAGCGGGCACCGAAAAACGCACAACATGGGTACGGCCGCGGATACTGGGGTAAAACCGCTCACAGTCTTGTCTTGCGTCTTCACTGCTTAACATGATCTGACGCCCACTAAGGATTTGAGCTCTAAATCCGATCTCCCGCTTCCAGTAGGCTTTGAAATCGAACAAATGCTGCAGGTAGCGGTGTTGAAAATCAGGAATCCAAGCTACCGCCGGCACCGGGAAGCGCCAACCATAAAACTGCGCAGCCTCAAATACGACATTGATGTCCTGCGCAGCAAATGCTGTCGCTGCCGCCTGATCGCGACCAAAAAACAGCGCCTGTCGCAACCGCCGCGCTTTGTACGCCTCATTGAAGGCTGCATGGCGCATGACCACGACTCCCGCGATATGCTCGAAAGGCGAAGCATCTTTTTCATCAATGTCAGTGCCAAAAAACAATACGGGCTGCACGCGGTCAGGCACATGCTCGACGAGCGCGCGGACGAGGTTGAGCAAATAGTTGTAGCCACCGGTCCAGTTCTTGCCACCAATCAGGGTAAATGCAACCCGGATCACTGCAGCACTTCCCTTTGACCCTGGAACCACCGGACATAGGCTGCCAACCCATCTTCGACCGACACATTCCAGGTAAAACCAAGGCCATTTAGCCTGAAGGCGTTCGCGACCAGGCTGAATGGGTCGCCGGGCCGGGACCGGCCCGAAAACTGCAAGGCGTCTACAGTGGCCGAGAGCGGCCAGTGCCTCACGATGCTGCTCGCAATCTGTTGCACGCTGCATCCAGTTCCCGTGCCTACATTGATGGTCACCACCTCAGCGCTTGCGTGCGCAGAAAGTAAATCTAATGCGCGGACCACGTCCCGCACATCGGTCCAGTCGCGCAGCTCATGGCCGCTACCGCCAAGCACCAGTGGCTGCGTGCCAGCTGCAAGGCGCACACACATGTCCCACAGCAGCTGTTTTTTGAGTTCGGCACCATACACAGAAAACAACCGTGCGATGGACACCCGCAAGCCATAGCTTGCAGCGTAGGATCGGCACAACTCTTCCATGATGCGTTTGTGATGCCCGTAAGGAGAGAACGGTGTCAGCGGCGCGTTTTCAGCAATGGGACCATCATGACCCGAGCCATAGACTGCGGCACTGGAAACGGCAACCAGTTGTGCCTGCGGCGCATCGACGCGCATCCATTCCAGCAGCTCCGCCGTGGTTGCCACGGTACGAAAAAAATCTTCACGCGGGTTGGCAATGGCGACACCGACTGACGAGCCCCCAGCAAGGTGGTAAATCACGTCGGGCGTGCCGCCAGCTTGCTGCAGCAGTCGCAGGTTACCCGACTGGATATCGCCATTGAGCCAATGGGTCACACCCCAAGCGGCCGCCTCCGGTGCGGGCCAAATTCCATGGCCAAGACCCATGACCTGATGACCCTGGCGCGCGAGCCATCGTGCCAGGTACTTGCCGATGAAACCATGCGCGCCGGTGATGAGGATGTTCGACATCATCAGGGCCGTTGGGCGATGAAGGAGTAAAGTCGACCGGGACGGTGATCTATACGCCCCAACACACGGCGCGCTACAGCCCACAGCGGCGGTAGGCCCAGCAGGCTAGCCACCAGTCCCTTAGTCCCTGGGAGCCGGCGAGCAATCCGGGCGGCGAGTTCCGCCCTCAGGCTGGCCTCTGTGTAGGGCGCGTAGTTGATGGCACTTTCAAATGGCGCGAGCACGCTGTGGAGTCGAAAGCCCGCGGCGCCGATAGCAGCTTCGTACTGCTGCAACAGGAAGGCATTTTCGCCACCATAAAGTTTGTGCAGCGGATGCAAATCCAGGAAGGCCGACAAGTCTTCGGGCCGCGAGATCACATGCTCGCGCACTGCCAACAGACGACCGCCCGGCTTCAAGACACGCAAAAACTCACGGCAGGCTGCCGCCAGATCGCTGGTGTGATGCAGCACCGCCCTCGCAAACACCACGTCGAACTGTGCATCCGCAAATGGCAAGCGCTCAGAAAACTCTTGGGTGACCTCAATCGGCAAACCACTGGCTGCTGCCAGACCACGAATTGCTTGGGCACCCACCAGGGCGCTAGCATCAGGCTCCAGCGCCGTCACCGCAAAGCCCTCTTTGGCAAGCGCGTAACTCGCGATACCTCGGCCCGCGCCAACGTCCAGCGCCACGCCTGGCGCTGGCGGCAACAACAATCGAAGTGCCTGCCACTCTTCACTGCGCCAGTAGCGGTCTGCCGCGGCAGGCAGGGGGTCGTCGTAATAGGCGGCCAGAACCAGTTCCTGCTGCTCGGGCTGCTCGCGCAGCCATTGGACGGCCTGCTCCCAACTGCTGAACTTTCTTGATGTGCTCGTTACCATTAATAC
>CAXNFT010000048.1:0-12757 GCA_964201255.1 Rhodoferax sp. | reverse complement strand
CACGCCGACTCTGAGGCCAGCTCCGTGATCGACTCGATTCGTGCGGCGCGCAAGGCGGCAACTGCCTTGAGCGCAAGTCTCTCGGGCAAGGTCATGTTGGCGGGCTATTCGCAAGGTGGGCACGCGTCGATGGCAGCACACCGAGCCATTGAGCGCGACAACGCGGCAGAAATCAATGTGGTGGCGGGTGCCCATTTGGCCGGACCGTACAACATGTCGGGCTCGCTAAAGTCGTCGGCAGTGATTGCCGGCTACCAGTTCTTTGTGCCTTACTTGGTCACGGCCTGGCAAAAGGTCTATGGCACGGTGTACAGCAAGGCCAGTGATGTGTTCAAGGACCCCTATGCGGGCTACATTGAAACGCTGCTGCCCAGTGCCACACTGGATTACACGACCTTGATTAGCTCTGGCAAATTGCCCTACGGCCCCAGCCCGACCGAGGCGCGTGATGCCATGTTCCAGTTGGCTTACATCACCGATACCCAGACCAACGAGAAGAATGGCCTGTACCTTGCCGGCAAAAAGAACGACCTGCTGGGCTGGAGTCCCAAGTCCAAGCTGATGCTCTGCGGCGGTGCGGGTGACCCCACTGTGCCCCCGGCCCTGCATCAGGCACCCATGAAGGCCGACTTTGACAGTCGCAAACTGAGCAAAGTGACCACGGTGGATGTGGACGCCCTTGTGCAGGCTACGTACGGTCCTGGTGGCAAGGCGCCAACCGACCCGACCTCGGCTGCATTTGCGACCTATTACGGCAGCTACCACGGTACCTACGAGCCGCCTTTCTGCCATGCCCAGGCCAAGGGCCTGTTCGACGTGGCCAGCGCTAACTGACCCTCACTTAAACCGCAATTTCATCACCAGGATGCTGATCGCCAGCGTCAGGGTGATGGCGTTGGCGATGATGATGGGCCAGGCGCCCAGCAGCAGGCCGTAGACCAGCCAGCAGCTCACGCCCACGGTGAACACGCTGTACATGCTCAGCGAAATGCCGCTGACGTCGCGGGTTTTGATGGTGTGCCAAACCTGGGGCACAAAGCTGGCAGTGGAGATGATGGCGGCAAGTGTGCCGATGGTGTTGATGAGTGACATGGCCTTGCGGGTGCCGGCTCAGCGCTCGGCGTAGGTCTGCCCCAGCGCCAGCAGCTCTGGGGTGCCGATCAGGGCGTTGAGCTGGTCAAAGTCAAGCATGGCGTCGCGCATGGGCGCGGTGGTCTGGTGGCTGTGCAATGAGGCGTAATAGCGTTGCAGAGTGTGCGCCACGGCGCGCGCCGTGCCGCCCGGGAAAATCACGATCCGGAAACCGCGCTGCCCCAGCTCATGGGCGCTTTGCACCGGTGTCTTGCCGCCTTCGACCATGTTGGCCAGCAGCGGCACGCGCTGCGCAAAGCGCTGGCAGGCGGCGTCCATCTGCTCCGGCGTGCGCAACGCCTCGATGAACAGGGCGTCCACGCCACAGGCCAAGTAGGTTTCGGTCCGGTCCAGTGCGGCGTCCAGGCCCTCGATCGCCAGCGCGTCGGTGCGGGCCAGAATCAGCGTTTGGTCGCTGTGCCGGGCGTCCAGAGCGGCGCGCAGTTTGCCGCACATCTCTGCGGTGCTGACCACCGACTTGCCGTCCAGATGGCCGCAGCGCTTGGGAAAGCCTTGGTCTTCCAACTGCACCATGGCGGCCCCAGCGCGCTCAAAACCGCGCACCGTGCGCTGCACGTTCAGGGCATTGCCAAAGCCGGTGTCGCCGTCGACGATCACCGGGGTGCGCACTCGCTCGGTGATGCGTGCCAGCGTGTCCTCGACCTCGCTGAAGGTGGTCAGGCCGATGTCGGAGCGGCCCAGCCGGGTGTAGGCGATCGAGGCGCCCGACAGGTACAGGGCTTCAAAGCCGGCCTGCTCGGCCACCAGCGCGCTCAGGGCGTCAAAAATGCCGGGGGCCAGCAGGGCTTGCGGCTGGGTCAGCCGAGATTTCAGGGTGTTCATGGACGGCATTGTGTCACCGCCGTTTGCGCGGCAATCCTGCCGCCTGCCACTGCGCTGAGCAGGCCGTTGCCCGACAGGTAGCCCCAGACCGCATTGCCAGAGACGCCGCGCGCCGCGCCGCCAGCGGCCAGCAGGTTGGGCAGCGGGCTGCCGTCCTCACGCAGCACCCGGCAGTGGGCGTCGATGTCGAGCCCGCCCTGCGTGTGGAACAGCGCACCGGTCACTTTGACGGCATAAAAAGGGGCTTGCAGCGCCCGCTTGATGCCAGTTGGCGACGCCTCTCTGTCTTTGGTATCAAATCGGTCGATAGCCCTTGTCGTACTTGAATAGTTTGCTATTATTTTAGAAGCGTCTGCGCCGATCAGTGTGGCCAGTGCCTCGGCATCGGCACAGGTCTTGACCGCACCTGCAGCCTCGGCGTCGACAAAGTCTGGAAAGCCGCGTGCCAGCGCTAGGATACTGCCGTCAAACACATTCCAGGCCACGCCACCGGGCTGCGCCAGCACGTGCACCGCGGCCTCCGAGTAGCCGCCGGTCTCGTCGTGAAAACGCTCGCCGCGGGCGTTGAGCTGGATGCCGCCCTCCATCATCAGGGCCCAGCTGATCAGCGTGCCGTGCGGCGTGGCCCAAGAGCCGTGGCCCTGGTAGCCGCCCAGGTCGGCCAGCCTCGCGCCCAGCGCGCGGCCCCAGGCAATCGCACTGCCGTCGTTGCCGGTGTGCCCGGCAAAGGGGGCGTCGCGCATCTCGGGCAGCAGCTCGCGCACCATGGCGGTATTGCCACCAAAACCGTTACAGGCCAGCACCAGCAGGTCGCAGCGCAGGTGCTCCAGCGTGCCGTCGGGCCGCTCATAGCTCAGGCCGGTGACGCGCTGGTCCGCATCCACCCACAGGGTACGCACGGTGGCTTCAGTGAGCAGGTCGGCCCCGGCGGCCAGGGCGGCCCGTTCCAGTTGGGCCACCAGCGCCGCGCCGGTTTTCTCCGGCACGGCGTGCATGCGCCGTAGGCTGTGGCCAGGGTACAAAAAACCGTCCAGTACCTGCAGCGTGATGCCGTGCCGCTCGGCCAACTGGTCCAGCGCCGGCCCAACGGCCTGGGCGTAGGCCTCAACCAGATGCGGCGCTGCCGAGCCGTGCGCCTTGGCCTGAATGTCCTGGGCAAACAAGTCCGGGCTGTCGCCGCTGATGCCGGCCTCGCGCTGCATGCGGGTGGCCGGCGCCGGGATAAAGCCCGATGAGAGCGCAGTGGAGCCGCTGGGGCTGGCGTCGCGCTCCAGCAACACGCAGTCCAGGCCCGCATCACGCAGCGTCAGCGCGGTGACCAGGCCGCAGGCACCGGCACCAACGATGGCCACCACGACATGGGGGGCGTCGGCGGGCGGCTGGCCGATTTGGATGGCGGGAGCAATGGGCATGGGCTTAGCTTGCAGAAGGGGTGGCGGGTGGGGTGACAGGTGGGTTGGCTGGGGCGGCGGCAGACTGCATCGCCAAGCGCTGTTTGAGCTGGTTGAACAGGCCGCCGGCCTGCACCATGGCCATCAGGAAGTCGGGCACCGGCTCGCAGGCGAGCCGCCCACTGAGGGCGGAAACGATGCTGGGCCCTTGTGGCTCTATCACGATACGCTCATTTTCTTGTAGCAAATCCGCCTGGGGGCAGGTCAGCAGCAGCAGCCCGACATTGAAGGCGTTGCGGAAGTACAGCCCGTTGTAGGAGGGGGCGATGACCGCCGCCACGCCCAGGTGCACCAGGGCAGCAGCAGCCTGTTCGCGCGACGAGCCGATACCGAAGTTGGGGCCAGCCACAATGACATCACCGCGCTTCACCTGGCGGGCAAACTCCGGTCGAACGCTCTCCAGGCAGTGCGGCGCAATGCCCTCGATGCCGAGTTTCATGTAAGCACCGGGTGCCAGCACATCGGTGTCGATGTCGGCGCCAAATCGCCAGACCCGGTGCGCTTTAGGTTCGCGCTCTGGCCCGCTCATGTGGCAACCCCGGTGGTGTCAAGGGCGGCGGCCAAGGCGCGTGGATCGCTGATGCGGCCCGTGATGGCAGAGGCCGCCACGGTGTAGGGCGAGGCCAGGTAGACCTGCGCCTCGGCCGAGCCCATGCGGCCCTTGAAGTTGCGGGCCGTGGTCGAGATCACGGTGCTGGCGCCGCCCAGGGCGTCGCCATAACCGGCGCAGGCGCCGCAGGCGGTGGCGCCAATCTGGGCTCCGGCGTCGCGCAGCACCTGCATCACGCCCTCCTGCTCAGCCAGTCGCTGGTCGTGCTGGCTCGCAGGCGCCACGATCAGCTTCACGCTGGCGGCGGCGCGGTGGCCCAGCAGTACGCTGGCGGCGGCGCGCAGGTCGTCGAGCTTGGCACCGGTACAGGCGCCGATGTAGGCCACGTCCACCGGCAACCCGGCCCACCGTGTGACGTCGCCGGCGTTGGCCGGGCTGTGGGGCGCCGCCACCTGCGGCGCCAGGGTTCTGGCGTCAAAGTCATACCGGGTCAGCGCCGCGCCGGCGTCTGTATACCACTGCTCGGTGTCGCCCACCTCGGCGCCGGTGGCGCGCAGCCAGTCCCGGGTGGTGGCGTCGGGCGCGATCAGGCCCACTTGCGAGCCAAGCTCGGCGCTCATGTTGGACAGGGTCATACGTTCCTGCATGCTCAAACCCTGCACCGTGTCGCCTGCAAATTCAATCGCCTGGTACTGGCCGCCGTTCATGCCGAAGCGCCCGGTCATGTGCAGCATCATGTCCTTGGCGCAGACGCCGTCGGCCAATCGGCCCTGCCAGACCATCTGTATGGTCTGCGGTACGCGCAGCCAGATCTCGCCGGTGACGACCACGCCCAGCATCTCGGTGCTGCCAATGCCGAACATATAGGCCCCAAAGGCACCGCCGGTGGGCGAGTGCGAGTCGCCCCCCACGCAAAACATGCCGGGCCGGATGTGGCCACCCTGCGGCACCACCACGTGGCAGATGCCCTGGCCGTCATAGACGTGGGGCAGCGCCTGCTCACGGGCCCAGTCGCGGGCGATTTTGACAATCCGGCGCGACTCTTCGTCGCGCTCGGGCACGTAGTGGTCCATCACCAGCACCACGCGCGAGGTGTCCCAGATCGAGGCCCCGAGTTCTTCCAGCATCGGCTTGAGCCGGCGCGGCCCCGAGGAGTCATGGAACATGGCCAGGTCAACCCGGCAGTTGACGATCTCGCCGGGGCTGACATGGTCACGCCCGGCGGCACGCGCAATCAGTTTCTGGGCCAGTGTGCTGGCCGGTGCGGGTGTGGGGGTCATAGCTGGCTTGGGTGCATGGGGGTAAGGGGCACGGCCGGACGGCTCAGCCTGAAAGGCTTTCCTGGACTGAAATGGTGGCGTTGCTGCTGCCGACCTGCGAGATCTCCATCTGGTACTGGTACCGGTCTGGCCGGTACAGGCCGTGCAACCATTGCACCGGCCGGTCTTGCGTGTCAAACACCAGTCGGCGAACCGCCAGCAGCGCGGTGCCCACGGCCACGTCGAGCTCTTGTGCCACCTGGGCGTCGGCCTGTCGCGCCGAGACCGTCTGGTGGGCGCGGCCGAGTTCGATGCCCGATTCTTCGAGCAGGCGCAGGATCGGTTTATTGCTGAGTTCGAACCGGCCGAAGCCGCTGACCAGTTCTTCCGGGACATAGGTGGTGATGTGCGACAGCGGTCCCTCGGGCAGACTGCGCCGGCGCACGCCCTTGCGGACTTTGGCCCCCAACGGAATTTGCAGCGCCTCGGCAACGCTGGCTGATGCGCGAATGGTGCGCCACTCGATCACCTTGACCGACGTGCGCAGGCTGGCCGTCACGATTTTCTCCAGCAGGCCATTGAGCCGGCTGGTCGTCGCCGCTCCCGACGTGCTGGCCGCGCTTGCAGCCGGACTGGCAGCGGCAGGCGCCGGTCGGGTACCGCGCCCGGCCTGGCGGATGATCAGGCCTTCAGTGGCCAGTTGCTCCAGCGCGCGACGCACCGTGACCCGGCCAGCGCCGAATTGTTGGCTGAGCGCCGTTTCGGCTGGCAGCCCATCGGCAAACTGGCCTTCATGCAATTGTTCGCGCAGCACCAGGTAGATCTGGTGGTACTTGGGCAGAGGCAGGGTGGTGTCCATGGGGCATCATCAACGCGCCGTGAACCCGCCGTCGGCACAGATCACCTGGCCCGTGACAAATGATGCCCGGTGTGACAGCAAAAAACTCACCAATTCGGCAATTTCACTGGGCTGGCCCAGCCGACCCATGGGAATGCTCTGGTACATGGCGGCCAGGGCCACCGCATCGGCCAGCACACCGGCCACCATGGCGGTCTCAACCGGCCCAGGGCCGACGGCGTTGACGCGAATATTTTGCTCGGCCCACTCTAGCGCCAGGGACTTGACCATGCCGTTGAGCCCCGCCTTGGAGGCCGCGTAGGCCGCGCCCCGCGCATGACCGACCAGTCCGATCTGGCTGCTGATGACCACCACGCTGCCAGCCTGGCCCGGGCTGGTGCGCATCTGGGCGATGGCGGCGCGGGTCAGCACAAAGGTGGCGGTCAGGTTCAGGTCAATCGTTTGGCACCACTCGTCGAGCGTGGTGTCGTCGGAGCCCTTTTTGACAAAAATACCGGCGCAGCAGGCCAGGGCGTCCAGGCCGCCAAGGCCTCGCGCAGCCAGCCCTGGCAGGGCGGCGCAGCCGGCGCTGTCGCGAAGGTCCTGCAGCAGCACCAGCGCCCCGGGCAAATGTTGCTGCGCGTGGTCGGCTTGCTCCTGGTTTTGCACCACGGCCGCCACTTGCGCGCCGCGGGCCATCAGCAGTTGGGCCGTCGCCAGACCAATGCCTGAACCGGCGCCAGTGACCAGGGCGCGGCGGCCGGCGAGTTCCAAGGGTTCCGCCATACGTGTCACAGGCCCAGGTAGTTCTTGCGCAACTCGGGGTCGCGTGCCAGGTCGGCGGCCGCGCCCTGCATCGCCACGCGCCCGTTCTCGATGATGTAGCCCCGGTGTGCAATGGCCAGGGTCTGCACTGCGTTTTGTTCCATCAACAGAATCGACTGGCCTTCGCGGTTGATGCGCCCGATCAGGGCAAACATCTCTTCTACCAACAGCGGCGCGAGACCCAGCGACGGCTCATCCATGATCAACAGCTCGGGCTCGGACATCAGGCCCCGGCCAATCGCCAGCATCTGCTGCTCACCGCCCGAGAGCGTGCCGGCCGACTGGGCAAATCGCTCCTTGAGGCGCGGGAAAATGCCCACCACCTTCTCCAGGTTGCGCGCCCGGTTGGCTTTGCCCCGCACCAGGCTGCCCAGCTCCAGGTTCTCCAGCACATTGAGGTTGGGAAACACCCGGCGGCCTTCGGGCACGTGGATCACACCCCGGCGCACGATTTCAGACGAGCTCAGTCCCACCAGCTCCTGGCCCTGGAAGCGGATCGAGCCGGCAAACGGCCGGTACAGCGCCGAGATGTTGTTGTTCAGGGTCGACTTACCCACCCCGTTGCTGCCGAGCACGGCCACAATCTCGCCTTGCCCGACATCGAGATCGATGCCGCGCAGGATTTCCACGCTGCCGTAGCCAGCGTGCAGTTGACGGATTTCAAGCATGGGCGCCTCCGGCCAAACTGTCGGCGGCGTCTGCCGCTACGGTGCTGCCGCGCCCGAGATAGGCCTCGACCACGGCCTGGTTACTGACCACTTGTTGCGGGCTGCCCTCGGCGATGATCTTGCCGTAGGACAGCACATGGATGTGGTCAGACAGGCTCATCACCGCATGCATCACATGCTCGATCAGCAGCACGGTGACGCCGCTGTCGCGGATTTGGCGGATGATGGCAATGATCTCCAGGATCTCGGAGGGGTTGAGCCCGGCCATCACCTCATCGAGCAGCAGCAGCCGGGGCGAGGTGGCCAGCGCCCGCGCCAGCTCCAGCCGCTTGCGCCCAGCCACGGTGAGCTCGGACGCCGGCTGCGCCAGCATGTGCGCCATGCCCACCTGCTCGGCGATAGACTGCGCGTGGGCCCAGGCCTGCGCCCGATGGCTGAACTTTTGGTAGGCACCCACCGCGATGTTTTCGTGCACCGTTAGCTTGGCAAAAGGCTGGGTGATCTGGAAGGTGCGCACCATGCCGGCACGGGCAATCTGGTGCACCTGCAGCCCAGTGATGTCGCGGCCCAGAAACTCCACCCGGCCGGCGTTGAGGGGCAGAAAACCGGCGATACAGGCAAACAGCGTGGTCTTGCCCGCGCCGTTGGGGCCGATCAGCGCCACGATGCGGCCCTCATCTACCCCCAGGCTGGCGTTGTCGACCGCGCGCAGACCGCCAAAGATTTTGGTGAGGCCGGTGACTTGCAGCATCATGCCTGCCCCCCGGTGGGCTTGCGCCGGCGCTTGAACAGGTCAATCAGTCCGTTGGGCAGGTAGGCAATGATCACCACCAAGAGGCTGCCGTAGAGCACCAAAGACAGTCCCTGGATCTGCGTGAGTACCCGGGTGATGTCGCTGATGAAGGCCAGCAGCAGCGCCCCCACCAGCGGGCCGTAGACCGTGCCTGCGCCGCCGATCATGCTGACCAGCAGCATCTCGACCGATTTGTCCACGCCAAACACCACCAGCGGGTCAATGTAGAGAAAGTACTGGGCAAAAAAGCATCCGCCCATGCCGCCAATCGCGCCTGAGAGCAGCATGACCTTGACCTTCTCGCGAAACACATCGATACCCAGCGCTTTGGCCGAGTCCTCGTTCTCGCGGATGGCGGTCAGCTGCGCGCCAAAGCGCGAGCGCCGCAACCATTCGGCCAGCGCCACCGACAGCGTGGCCATCAGAAGGATCAGGAAGTAAAACCCGCTGCGATCGGCAAACTGGAAGTTGGCAGCGCTGGCCTTCATCGGGATCAGCATGCCCAGACCGCCACCGGTGAAGCTGACCGAGTTGGTGATGATGCGCAGCACCTCGGCGAAGGCCAGGGTGATCAGGGCAAAGTAAGAGCCCTTCAGGCCGGCCCGAAACGACAGCACGCCGATCACCCCGCCCACTGCCGCACCCGCCAGTGCCGCCGCCGGCAGCCCCAGCCAAGGCGACCAGCCCAGGCGCAGCTGCACGATGGTCGAGGCATAGGCGCCCACGCCAAAGAACGCCACGTGGCCAAAGGACAGCTGCCCGGCAAAACCGCCCGAGATGTTCCAGGACTGCCCGATGAAGGCATAGAACAAGGCCATCACGCCAAAATTCACCATGAAATTCGACGGAAACACAAAGGGGAAGGCGATGGCAATCGCGAGCACACCCAGGTGCAGCGCCCAGGGCACGGGTTTGAGGGTGGAGGTCATTGGCGCGCTCCAAACAGGCCCGACGGCCGAAACAGCAAAATCAGGATGAAGATCAGCGAGATGCCGATCTGGCCCAGGCTCTCGCCCAGGTACAGGCCGCCAAAGGACTCCGTCAGACCGACGATCAGCCCGCCCACCGCCGCGCCCATAAAACTGCCCATGCCACCCAGCACTACCACGGTGAAGGCCACCAGCACAAACACATGCCCAATGGTGGGCGAGACATAGAAGATCGGCATCAGCAGGCAGGCCGCAGCACCCAGGGTGGCCAGGCCGATGCCATAAGAGATAGCAAAAATACGGTCAACATCGATACCCACCAAGCGGGCGCCTACGCGCTCTTTGGCCACCGCACGGATGGAGCGGCCCAGGTCTGTGCGCTGCATGAACACGCCTAATGCGGCGCACAGCACCAGCGCTACCCCAAATGAAATGAGCTTGGGCAGGGGCACCAGCGTTGGGCCGAGTTCGATCATGCGGTCGGAGTAGCTGACCGAAATGGTGCGCGAATCTCCCTTGAAGAGCATCAGCGCGACGTTCTCGATCAGGATCGACAAACCGAGCGTGATCAGCAGGATGTTTTCATCCTTGCCGTTGGACAGTCGGCCAATCACGCCCTTGTAGAGCGCATAGCCAAATACGTACATCACCGGCACCATCACCACCATCGCCAGATAGGGATCGATGCCGAATTTGGTCAGCAGGTAAAACACGCCAAACATGGCCAGCATCAGCATGCTGCCATGGGCAAAATTAATGATGTGCAGCACCCCGTAAATCAGGGTCAGGCCGCAGGCCACCAGCGTGTACATGCCGCCGAGCAGCACACCGTTGATGGTGGCGGCGGCGAGGATGGTCGGATCCAAGGCTTTTCTCCCGTAGAAAGCAGTCGCACGGCGGTTCGCCGTCGTGCGACAGGACAAGGGCACACCGGCCTCCCGGCCGGGTGCCGCAGAGTCAGATCAGCCGAATTTCGGCCGCGGGAACACCGGCTTGACGCCGGCGAACTCATTGGGCCAGACCACATCGATATCGGTCTTGGAGGCCTGCAGCAGTGCGGCCCGGCCGCCCTGGTTTTGGCCATTGACAAACTTGGTCGGTCCGTAGGGCATGAAGTGGTCAGACCAGGTGCTGACCTCCAGCGCGGCGATTACCGCAGCCTTGTCAGCCGACTTGGCCGCCTCCAGCGCGCTGGCGTACAACTTGACCGAGTTGTAAGTGCAGTACACCTCAAAGGTGAACAGTCCGCCCTTGGCCTCCACCTGGCGGCGCATTTCCTGCGCCTTGGCGTTGCGCGGGCTGTACCAGTGGTTGAAGTCCATCATGTACTGCGCCACATCGGGCTGTTCTTTAATCAGCTTGTAGTTGAAGCCGCCACCGAGCACGCTGAACATGCCCGCCAGGTCAACCTTTTGCTGGAAGATGGTGCGCGCAATCAGCACATACTCATTCTGGTAGTTGCTCATGATCACGATATCGGGCTTGATGCCCTTGATGCGCAGCACCAAATTGGTGAAATCGCGCGTCGGCGTGGCGTGCGGCAGCACTTCTTTGACCTCCAGCCCGATACCCGAGAGCTTGGCATTGAGCAGCTTGGCGGTGCTGGTGCCGAACTCGGAGTCTTCGTGGACGATCACGGCGGTCTTGGCTACGCCGCCGGCAGCCTTGTTGACTTCGGCCAGGCCGGCAAAAGCGTCATCCACACACTTGCCGTTGCCCGGGGCCAGGCGGAACACGTTTTTCAAGCCGCGGCTGACCAGCGCGTCAGACACGCCGACGTCGATCAGGAACGGGGTGTTGTACTTGGCGGCAGCCTGGGTGGCGGGCAGCGCAATACCGCTGGCAAAGCAGCCCACATAGGCCGAGACGCCGTCTTGCTGCATACGCTCGACTTCGCTCACGCCCACTTCAGGGCGCGACTGTGAGTCGCCGAGCATGGCCTCAAGCTTGGCGCCACCCATGGATTTGATGCCACCGGCGGCGTTGATCTCGTCGATGGCCATCATGCCGCCCAAACGCGACTGGCCGCCGCTGTAGGCGAGTGCGCCGCTGACCGGGTGCAGCAGGCCGACCTTGACCGGCTTGGGCTGGGCCAGCAACAGGCCGGGTGCGCCGAGTACGGCGGTGGCTGCGCTGGCCTGCAGAATCAGTCGGCGCGATACGGGATGGTTAGAAGTCATGGCAGTCCTCTCGGTGGTGGCAGGGTAGGGAGACAAAGATATTGTTCCATAAGTAGAACAATTCGCCTAGACTATGCACGGATCATGCCCGCTCGTCAACCCGGGCAGACCCGCAACGCCTGATTCAATGACCGTCCCGGATGGTCATTCCGACCCCAGTAAGGAGCACGCCACGTGGACTACCTTGACACCCTGAGCCGCTTTGCGGCCGAACTTGACTACGCCAGCCTACCGCCGGCGGTGCGCGAGCAGACCAGTTGGGTGCTGGCGGACACCTTGGCGTCCATCGTCGGTGGCTCGGCAGAGCCTGAGCTGCGCGGGCTGGCAGGCCGCCTTCGAACGCCGGGCCCGGCCACGCTGGTCGGCTTAGGGGGCAGCGGCTCAGCCGACGTGGCCGCTTTGATCAATGGCACGGCGGGCACTTTTTTGGAGATGGACGAGGGCAACCGTTTTTCACGGGGCCACCCGGCGGTGCATGTTATCCCCGCGGCACTGGCCCTGTGCGAGGCGCGTGGCGCGTCGGCAGAGGTCTTCATGGCTGCGCTGCTGGTGGGTTATGAGATTGGCTCCCGCTTTGGCGCCGCCTCCCGCCTGCGCCCGGCCATGCACCCGCACGGCACCTGGGGCACGCTGGGTGCGGCGGCAGCCTGTGCCCGGGTGGCTGGCTTGGGCACTGCGGCCATGCGCGAGACCATCAACATCGCCGCCTCCATGAGCACCGCCACCTCCAAGCAGACCATGCTGCAGGGTGGCCTGGTGCGTAATGTGTATGCGGGCTTAAGCAACCGCAACGGTCTGCTGGCGCTGCAACTGGCCCAGAGCGGCTTCAGCGGCGAACACGATGGCCCGGCCTCGTTGTTTGGCGCCATCGTGTCCGAACACTTCGACACCGCCGAGGTGCTGCGCGGCCTGGGACAGGAGTGGCATGTGCTGCAAAACTACTTCAAGCTGCACTCCTGCTGCCGCTTCAACCACGGCACGCTCGACGCCATTGACCAGTTGGCCGCCCGTGGCGCACTGCCTGTGCCCGAGCAGATCCGCGACATCCGGGTCAGCAGCTACAACCTGGCGGCCGAGCTGAACAACCCGGCCCCTCACAACACCCTGGCGGCCAAATTTTCGGTACCCTTTGCGGTGGCCACCCGTCTGGTGCATGGCCACAGCGGCCTGGCCAGCTTCAGCTGGGACGCCGTGCGCAACCCGGCGGTCCTGGCCCTGGCCCAGCGGGTCAGCGTGACAGAAGACCCGGCCATGACGCGCCGCCTGCCTTTTGAGCGCCCGGCCCGGGTC
>CAXNFT010000047.1:0-12785 GCA_964201255.1 Rhodoferax sp. | reverse complement strand
TCGAGCACTCGGACGCTGACTTCCTCTTCACCGCCTTCGCGGCACATGAGAAACAGGCCAAGCACTTGATTGAGGTGCAACTGGCCCTGCCCGCCTATGAACAGGTCTTGAAGTGTGCACACAGCTTCAACCTTCTCGACGCACGTGGCACCATCAGCGTCACCGAGCGTGCTGCCTACATGGGCCGTATCCGAACCCTGGCGCGCAGTGTGGCGCAAAGCTACTGGGACAGCCGGGAGCGACTGGGCTTTCCCATGGCGCCGAGAGCCTGGGTGGACCAAATGACGAAGAAGGTCGCGTGATGAGCACTGACAACCTGCTTGTGGAACTGTTTGTCGAAGAGTTGCCGCCCAAGGCGCTTCAAAAGCTGGGTGACGCTTTTGCCCAGGAGTTGGCTGCTCAGTTGCGAGCTCAGGGGCTGGCCACAGCGGATTCGGTGGTGACGCCGTTTGCGTCGCCGCGCCGACTGGCAGCACACATCAGCCAGGTCTGGCGTAAGGCCGCCGACAAGGCGGTGCCGCAAAAACTGATGCCTTCCGGTGTCGGACTTGACGCTGCAGGCCAGGCCACGCCAGCCCTGCTCAAGAAGCTGCAAGCGCTGGGTGCGGACCTGTCGGACCCGGTGGCTGCGGTCGCCGCGCTGCGCCGGGCACCGGATGGCAAGAACGAGGCGCTGTTCTATGACAGCCTGGTCACTGGCGCGACGTTGGACATCGGCTTGCAGAAAGCCTTGGAAGAGGCGCTGGCCAAGCTGCCGATCCCCAAGGTGATGAGCTACCAGCTCGAGACTGATTGCGAGCTACCAGGTTGGAGCAGTGTGCATTTTGTGCGCCCGGCGCACGGCCTGTTGGCGCTGTACGGCAGCGCCGTGGTGCCGGTGAAGGTGCTGGGGCTGAGCGCCGGCAACCACACCCAGGGGCATCGCTTCGAGGCGCGTGTGTCGCCACTGGTGATCGACCATGCCGACAGCTATGCGGCCACCCTGCGCCATGACGGCGCGGTGATCGCCAGCTTTGCTGAGCGGCGGGCCGACATAGAACGCCAATTGCAGGCGGCGGCGACCCAGGTCGGTGGCGGTGTGCGGCCGATCGAAGATGAAGCACTGCTAGACGAAGTGACTGGCCTGGTCGAGCGGCCCAATGTGCTGGTCTGTGAGTTTGAAAAGCAGTTCCTCGAGGTGCCGCAGGAATGCCTCATCCTCACGATGAAGGCCAACCAGAAATACTTCCCCCTGCTCGATGCTGCTGGCAGGTTAACGCACCAGTTTTTGGTGGTGAGTAACATCACGCCCGATGATGCCTCCGCTGTGATTCAAGGCAATGAGCGGGTGGTGCGGCCCCGGCTGGCCGATGCCCAGTTTTTCTTCAACCAAGACCGCAAGAAGACGCTGGAATCCCGCGTCGACGGCCTAAACAAGGTGGTCTATCACAACAAGTTGGGCAGCCAAGGCGATCGGATGACAAGGGTCTGCACCATCGCCAAGGCGATCGGTCAGCAACTCGGTGGCGCTGAGCTGGCCGACAAGGCTGTACTTGCTGCGCGCCTGGCCAAGACCGACCTACTGACTGATATGGTGGGCGAGTTCCCTGAGCTGCAGGGCACCATGGGCGCCTACTACGCGCGCAATGACCGTTTGAGCGAGGACATTGCCAACGCCATCTCCGACCACTATTGCCCGCGGTTCGCTGGCGATCACTTGCCCAGCAACCTTGTTGGCTTGGTGGTAGCACTAGCCGACAAGCTGGAAACGCTGGTTGGTATGTTTGGAATTGGCAACTTGCCTACCGGTGACAAGGACCCGTTTGCGTTGCGGCGACATGCCTTGGGCCTGATCCGGATGCTGGTTGAACGCGACTTGCCTTTGAATCTCGATGTTCTGATCGCGCATGCCCTGCCGGCTTTTGCTGGACAGATCGTGGAGGTGGCGCTGCCACTGGCGCAGTTTATTGACGACCGCTTGGCCGGCGCCCTACGTGACCAGGGCTTCCACGCCCAGGAAGTGGATGCGGTTTTAGCCCTGCGGCCCCAGCGTTTGGGCGATGTACCGCGCCGTTTGGCGGCGGTGCGCGCCTTTGCCCAACTCCCCGAGGCGGCGGCGCTGGCCGCTGCCAACAAACGCATCGGCAACATCCTCAAGAAGGCGGCCGAGGTGGATGCCCATGTCAGCCTGGCGCGGCTCAAGGAGCCGGCTGAAATCGGTCTTTACGCCGCCATGCAGGACGTGCTGCCCCGGGCGCAGGCGCTGTTCGAAGGCGGCGACTACACCGGCTCGCTGCAGGCGCTGGCGGCGCTGCGTGTGTCAGTGGACGCCTTCTTTGACGGCGTGATGGTCAATGCTGAAGAACTGGATTTGCGGCTGAACCGCCTGCGCCTGCTAAAAAGCCTGTTCGAGGCGATGAACCGCGTCGCCGACCTGTCCCGATTGGCCGCCTGAGGGGATCCATGAAGCTTGTGATCCTTGACCGCGACGGCACCATCAATGAAGACAGTGCCGACTATGTGAAATCGCCTGATGAATGGACGCCGCTACCGGGCGCGCTGGAGGCAGTGGCTCGGCTCAACCACGCCGGCTGGCATGTGGTGGTGGCCTCCAACCAGTCAGGACTGGGGCGCGGCCTGTTCGACGTGTCCACGCTCAATGCCATGCACGCCAAGATGCACCGCATGCTGGCCGCCGTGGGGGGTCGGGTCGACGCCGTCTTCTATTGCCCGCACGGGCCGGATGAAGGTTGCCGCTGCCGCAAGCCCGAGCCTGGCCTGTTTGAGCAGATTGGCGAGCGCTACGGCGTGGACCTGCGAGGGGTACCCGCCATCGGCGACTCGCCGCGCGATGTGTTGGCCGGCTTGGCCGTGGGCTGCGAGCCGCATCTGGTGCTTACCGGTAAAGGCGAGATATATGCCCGTCGCGGCCTGCCCGACACCTTGCCATCAACAACTCGAGTGCACCAGGATCTCGCTGCCTTTGCCGATGCGCTGATCGCGCGCGGCCATCGCTCACCATGAATTTGATCCGCTCCGTCCTGCACATGGGGTGGATGCTCATCACCGTCATCCCGTGGGGCATCGGCGTGGTGCTGTTGTCATTGCGTGTGCGCGGCGCGCCCTTGTGGTGGTTTGCCGTCAATTGGATGCGGGTGGTCATGTGGGGCACGCGCGTAATTTTGGGGGTGCGGTTCCAGGTACACGGCCTGGCGCACCTGCCCGATGGTGCCTCTAGCCCCGCGATCCTGCTGGTTAAACACCAGTCGACGCTGGAAACTCTGCTGCTGCCAACCCTGATGCCGCACCCGCTGGCCTTTGTGTTCAAGCGCGAATTGCTCAAGATACCGTTTTTTGGCTGGTCGATGGCGCGGCTTGACATGATTCACATTGACCGCGAGTCTCGTGCCCAGGCGCTCAAGCATGTGGTCAGCCAAGGCAAGTCCCTGCTTGGGCAGGGGGTCTGGATCATCATGTTTCCGGAAGGCACCCGGATGGCGCGCGGCGAGAAGGGCACCTATCAGACGGCGGGCACCCGACTGGCGGTGGACACCGGAGCGCCTGTAATTCCGATCGCGGTGGCGTCAGCCCGCTGTTGGCCGCGCAAGGGTTTTATCAAGTCGCCCGGTGTTGTGGACGTCTCGATCGGCCCGCCCATCGCCAGTGTCGGGCGCGAACCCAAGGCGCTGATGCGAGAGGTGGAGGCCTGGATCGAGGCCGAGATGCGCCGCATCGACCCCGAGGCGTACCGCTGAACTCGCAACATGCATCCGCTGTTGCGCTACACGCTCGATCTTTTTGAGCCAAATACCTCGCTAGCCCCCGTCAATACTGAATCTATAGCTATTGAATCTGTAGCTAAAAAGCCCTATCAGCCCGGTGCCAGGCTGGAGGCAGTGACGGCGCCAGCGCGGTTCCAGCACCCGCTGGCCAACCGCGAGACGCGGCTGGGGGAGGCCCTGGTGGGTTTTCAGCTCAAACGCGGCAAGCGCCGCACCATTGGCTTTTCTGTCGGACCCGATGGGCTGGTGGTCAGTGCGCCCCAATGGACGCCGCTCTACCAAGTGGACGCCGCGCTGTCTGAGAAATCGGGCTGGGTCTTGCGCAAGCTGGCCGAAACCCGTGCACGACATGATCGCTTGCAGGCCAATCGCATCGACTGGCGAGACGGCGCTAGCCTGCCTTTTCTGGGCCAGACCGTACGGCTGGTCCTTGATCCGAGCCATGCGTTTGCTGCAGTGGGGGGAGCGCTGCTGCCTGATACCGACGGCACGCAATGCCTGCAACTGTCACTGCCGCACGCTGCCGCTCCGGAGCAAATTCGCGACGCGGTGCAGGCCTGGCTGATGCGCCAGGCCAAGAACCTGTTCCAGCAGCGGCTCGACCACTTTGCGCCGCAGTTGCAGGTGCAGTGGCGCAAGCTCACACTCAGCAGTGCCGGCACACGCTGGGGCAGCGCCCGGGTTGATGGCTCGATCAGGCTGCACTGGCGCCTGATTCACTTCAGGCCGTCGGTGATCGACTACGTCGTGGTGCACGAGCTTAGTCACCTGCGGGTCATGGACCACAGCCCGCAGTTTTGGGATACGGTGCGTACGGTGGTGCCAGATTACGCCAGCTTGCGCGGCCAGCTCAATGACGAGGCCATTCCGCGCTGGCTTTAGGCGCAGTTACGTCTGCCGGCGTGATTCGCGCCGCGCTACCCAGACGGTGGCGATGCTGATCAGCAGGCCGCCGGCGATGGTGTTCAGCGCCGGCACATCGCTAAACACCAGCCAACCCATGATCGCTGCCCACACCAATTCAAGAAACTTGGCCGACTGGGTGGCTGAAATGTCGGCTGACAGGAGCGAGCGGGTCAGGCAGTAGTGGCTCGCGCTACCCAGCGCGCCGCAGACCAGAAAGATCAGCCACTCCATGGCCGTCGGCGGCTGCCAGTTGATCAGCGCCAAAGGCAGGCTGAACAGCGACACCGTGATGGCCTGCCAGAGCAAGATGGTGCCGGTGTTTTCATAACGGGTCAGCGCCTTGGTCACCAGAAATGAGGCGGCAAACAGTGGCGCCGAGGCCAGCATTGTCAGGTGGTAGATGCCATTGCCGCCCGAGCCGGGCGCCAGCTTGGGGCCAACCACGATCATGACGCCGATGAAGCCCAGCAGCGTGGCAAGCCAGCGGTCCCAGCGCATTGGTTCCTTGAAAAAAACATAGGCGCCGAGCATGATGAACAGGGGCGTGGTGAAGCTGATGGCCGTGGTGTCTGCCAGTGAGATATGCGGCAGTGCCAAAAACCACAGGCACAGGGCCACCGTGTGCAGCGCGCCGCGAGCAAACTGGCCGCCTACTTGTTGCGGTCGGTAAGCGGCCAGGCCACCGGCCCAAACCATGGGCAGAAGCACCAGCAGTCCGAAGACATAGCGCAAAAATTGGGTCTGGAACGGGTCGATGTGCATCGCCATCAGACGCATTAACACGTTGAGGAAGGTGAACAGCAACCCGGCTATTGCCGCCCAAATAAGGCCACGGGTGGCGTCAGGCAAGTGCAGGGTATGGCGCTGCACACCGGCATGAATGCGACGCTGCCATTGTTCAAGCCAAGTCTGCTGTTGAGCGGGTTGAGACCGTTCAGTAGGCATGGGCCTGCTCTGCCGGGCTCGCTGCTGCGTTGGCTGTCTGGGCCGAAAAACGATAGATGCCATCGTCACTAACGCGGCGCTGCAGGCGGCCCTCGTGCCACAGGAGGTGCAGATGGGCGATCGATTCGCCCATCGCAAACGTCG
Organism: Rhodoferax sp.; assembly: GCA_964201255.1. Lineage (GTDB taxonomy): Bacteria > Pseudomonadota > Gammaproteobacteria > Burkholderiales > Burkholderiaceae_C > Rhodoferax. The sequence continues at coordinate 7,029 of CAXNFT010000047.1, read as the reverse complement.
TTTGGTGCAGGTCCAGCGCACGCTTGAACAGCACAGGCAGCACCTCGGCGGCACTGCAGGGCCGCTCGGCACAGGCTGTCAGCACCTCGCTCAGGCGCTCGGCGTGGTGGTCGTGCAGCTGTCGGATACGCTGGTGCAGACCGGTAAACGGTTTGCCATGCGAGGGCAACGTCAAGGTCTGGGCATCGAGCGGTTCAAATCGATCGATCGAATCCAGAAACTGGCGCAACGGGTTGGCCTCGGGTTCCTGGTCGTAGACGCTGACGTTGGTTGAAATACGCGGCAGCATCATGTCGCCGCCGATCAGCAGCCCGAGCTCGGCGCAATGCAGAGAGATGTGCTCTGGCGCGTGGCCGTAGCCGCTGATGCACTGCCAGTGGCGGCCGCCCACGCTTAGGGTGTCGCCGTCCTGCATCCGGCGGTACTGGTTGGGCATGGAAGGCACCAGCGACGGAAAGTAAGTGGAGCGGGCCGCTACCTGTTCCATCGCGTCCGGATCGTTAAGCCCATGCCGGGCAAAGAAGGCAGCAGCCGATTCGCCCCCGAAACCGGTTGGCCCCAGAGTGCCGATGCGGGCCATGCAGTAGTCGGTGGCACTGATCCACAGCGGCGCCTGCCAGCGCTCGCACAGCCATTGCGCCAGCCCCACATGGTCAGGGTGCATGTGGGTCACGATCACCCGCAGGATCGGCAGGCCGTCAAGTTCCTGGGCAAAAATCTGTTCCCACTGTTGCCGGGCGTCGTCATGGCTGATGCAGCAGTCCACCACGCTCCAGCCCTGCACACCGTCCAACTTATCGCGCAGCAACCACAGGTTGATGTGGTTGAGTGCGAACGGCAGCGACATGCGGATCCATTTGACGCCGGGGGCCACCGGCAGTGTGGCGCCCGGCGCAGGCAGCGCGTCGCCAAACGGGTAGTGCAGCTGTTTTTCCAGTTCGTTCAAGGAGGCTCCTGATTTGCGGGATAATTGACGTTTACGTAAACGTCAATGCAATAGGGGCATTGTAGGTGGCGCAGCGCCTGCTGGCAGTCACTTTCAGCACGCACACCGGCGGGTATAACTTATGGCAAGCACCTACAGCATCAGCGATCTGGCCCGGGAGTTTGACCTAACCACCCGTGCCATGCGCTTTTATGAAGACATGGGGCTGCTGCAGCCCGAGCGCTCAGGTCCGGGCGGTCGCAACCGCGTGTACAGCGGCCGAGACCGGACTCGGCTCAAGCTAACCTTGCGCGCCAAGCGGCTGGGCCTGAGCCTGACCGAAGCCAAAGAGATCATTGACCTGTACGACAGCCCGCGAGACACCGGGCTGCAGTTGCAAAAATTTTTGGAAGTGCTTGCCAAGCACCAGCTACAACTGGAAGCTCAGATGGTCGACCTGCAAGCCAATTTGGACGAACTCAAGCTCCACCAACGCGAGGCGCGGGCCCTGCTGGCCAAGAGCAAAACCGGTAAAGGCCTGAAAAATGACGCCCTCTGATGTAGTTTGGCAACGAGTTCAAGTCAGTTTTGACCGCCAGGGCATGATGCGTCATCTGGGTGCGCGCCTGCTGCAGGCGGCCCCCGGCCTGTGTGAGGTGGCGCTGCCCTATTCCGACCGCGTGACGCAACAGCAGGGCGGTTTCCATGGCGGCGCCATGGGCGCGCTGGCCGACATTGCTGGCGGTTACGCGGCGTTGACGGTGGTGCCCGACGGCATGGAGGTCAGCACGGTCGAGTACAAAGTCAATTTCCTGGCGGCGTTCCAGGACGGCGAGTTGCGCGCGACCGGCCGCGTGGTCAAGGCGGGCCGGCGCATCATCGTCACCAGCGCCGAGGTGTTGCACTTGGCCGCTGACGGGAGCGAGACCCTGTGCGCGCTGATGCAGCAGACGCTGGTGCCCGTGCCTAAAACCTATTGATGCCATTGATCGATAGCGTAAGGAGATGCCCCATGAATCTGCCCGGACTTGATTTTCAACTCGGCCCCGATGTCGACGCATTGCGCGACGCGGTGCGCGACTTTGCCCAGACCGAGATTGCGCCGCGCGCGGCCGAAATTGACCGCAGCGACCAGTTCCCCATGGACCTTTGGCCCAAGATGGGCGCCCTGGGCGTGCTAGGTATCACAGTGGGGGATGAGTACGGTGGCGCCAACATGGGCTACCTGGCACACATGATCGCCATGGAGGAAATTTCGCGCGCCAGTGCCTCGGTTGGCCTGAGCTATGGGGCCCACAGCAACCTGTGTGTGAACCAGATCAAGCGCAACGGCACGCCCGAGCAGCGACAAAAATACCTGCCCAAGCTCATTAGCGGTGAGCATATTGGCGCATTGGCCATGAGTGAGCCCGGTGCCGGCAGCGACGTGCTCAGTATGAAACTCAAGGCCGAGGACAAGGGCGGCTACTTTCTGCTTAACGGCAACAAGATGTGGATCACCAACGGGCCGGATGCCGACACCCTGGTGGTTTATGCCAAAAGCGAGCCCGAATTGGGCGCGCGCGGCGTCACCGCTTTCCTGATCGAAAAGAGCATGAAGGGCTTCAGCATCGCGCAAAAACTCGACAAACTCGGCATGCGCGGCAGCCACACCGGTGAGCTGGTGTTTCACAACGTCGAGGTGCCGACACAGAACGTCCTGGGCGGCCTCAACAACGGCGCCAGGGTACTCATGAGCGGGCTGGACTACGAACGGGCCGTGTTGACCGGCGGGCCACTGGGTATCATGCAGTCGGTGATGGACAACGTGGTGCCGTACATTCACGACCGCAAGCAGTTTGGCCAGAGCATTGGTGAGTTTCAGCTGATCCAGGGCAAAGTGGCCGACATGTACACCGTGTTGCAGGCCGGCCGGGCCTTTGCCTACACCGTGGCCAAAAATCTCGACCTGCTGGGCAGCGAGCATGTGCGACAGGTCCGAAAGGACTGTGCTTCTGTGATTTTGTGGTGCGCCGAAAAAGCCACCTGGATGGCGGGCGAGGGGGTCCAGATCTTTGGCGGCAACGGCTACATCAACGACTACCCACTGGGACGGCTCTGGCGCGACGCCAAGCTGTATGAGATTGGCGCCGGCACCAGTGAAATCCGGCGCATGCTGATCGGCCGAGAATTGTTTGCCGAAACCATGTAAGCCAGATTGGCAGAGCGGCAAAATACCAAACCATGAACACATCTCTTGACCATCTGCTCAATAACAACCGTGATTGGGCCGCCCGAATGGAGCGTGAGCGACCCGGTTTTTTTCGCAAATTGGCGCACCAGCAAAGCCCCAAATACCTGTGGATCGGCTGTTCTGACAGCCGGGTGCCGGCCAATGAAATTACCGGTCTGGACCCGGGCGAGGTCTTTGTGCACCGCAATGTGGCCAATGTGGTGGTGCACTCCGACCTCAATGCTTTGTCTGTGATCCAGTTCGCTGTGGACCACCTCAAGGTGGAGCACATCATGGTGGTCGGCCACTACGGCTGCGGCGGCGTGTTGGCCACGCTGCGTGGTCTTCGGGTCGGGCTGGCCGACAACTGGCTGCGCCACGTGCACGATGTCAAGTTGCGGCACCGCCGGCGCATTGACCATTTGAGCGTGCCGGAGCAGGAAGACGTGCTGTGCGAGATGAACGTGATCGAGCAGGTTGGGAATGTGGCCCTGTCCAATGTGATGCAAGACGCCTGGAGCCGGGGCCAGAAGGTGTCGGTGCATGGCTGGTGCTACGGCCTCAAGGATGGCCTGGTGAAAGACCTGGGCGTGAGCATGCAGGGCCCCCACGAGGTGGTCAACGTTTTCCGCAATGCGCTCAAACGCTACCCGCGCGGCAACAAGTTGCAGGCTTAAGCCAACGGTAGTCGCCATGTTTCCGCAACGCTTGGACTCGGCGCTGGCCTACGACATCGCCAAGGCGATGATGGATGGCTTCAACCGCCATTACCGGCTTTTCCGCACCGAATCGGCGCGCGCCAAACACCGCTTCGAGACCGCCGATTGGCACGGCCAGCAGCGGGCCCAGCGCGAACGAATTGAGTTTTACGACCTGCGGGTGAGAGAGGCCTCCACCCGTTTGGAGCGCGAGTACAGAGCGGGTGATCAGCCGATGGACATCTGGCAGCAGGTCAAGTTGCATTACATTGGCTTGTTGGTGAACCACCACCAACCGGAGCTTGCTGAGACTTTCTTCAACTCGGTCACCACCAAAATCCTGCACCGCACTCATTTCCACAATGATTTCATCTTTGTGCGTCCGGCCGTCAGCACCGAGTACATCGAAGACGGCGCGCCCGAAGCGTGCCCGACCTACCGCGCCTATTACCCAACACCCGCAAACCTGCCGGCGATGCTGCAGCAAATGGTGCAAGACTTTGACCTGCGCCTGCCTTTTGAAGATCTGCCGCGCGACACACATCTGGTCGCGCAGGCTCTGGAAAGCGTATTGGGGGAAGCCAAGCTGCGCGCCAATTTCCAGGTGCAGGTGCTGACCAACCTGTTTTTTCGCAACAAGGGCGCCTACATCGTGGGCAAGCTGATCAACGGCTTCACCGAGTTTGCGTTTGCACTGCCGATCCTGCATGTGCGAACTGGCGAACAGCTGTCGATCGACGCCGCGCTGTTTGGCGAGGACGACCTGCTGATGCTGTTCAGCTTTGCCCGGGCCTACTTCATGGTGGACATGGAGGTTCCCTCGGCCTATGTGCAATTTTTGCGCAGCATGATGCCCCGCAAGCCGCGCAATGAGATCTACAACGCCCTCGGGCTGGCCAAGCAGGGCAAAACCTTGTTCTACCGCGACTTTTTGCACCATCTGCGCCATTCCAGTGACAAGTTTCGCATCGCACCCGGCATCAAGGGCATGGTGATGCTGGTGTTTGACCTGCCCTCCTTCCCCTATGTGTTCAAGGTGATCAAGGACTATTACCCACCGCAAAAAAACACCACGCGTGAGCAGATCAAGGGCAAGTACCTGCTGGTCAAGCAACATGATCGGGTTGGGCGCATGGCCGACACGCTGGAGTACAGCGAAGTGGCGTTTCCGCGCCAGCGCTTTGATGACGAGCTGATTGCTGAAATCGAAAAATTCGCACCTAGCCAGCTCGAGATCAGCGACCGCGAAGGCGACGGCCAGTTGGAGGTGATCATCAAGCACGTTTATATCGAGCGCCGCATGATCCCGCTCAACATCTACCTGCAAGAGGCCTTTGACGCGGGCGGCACCGACCCGGCCAACACCAGCCCAGCCGCCCAGCGGGCACGCGAGCAGATCGAGCGTGGCGTCATCGAGTATGGCAACGCCATCAAGGACCTGGTGGCCGCCAACATCTTTCCGGGCGACATGCTGTGGAAGAACTTTGGCATCACGCGTCACGGCAAGGTGGTTTTTTACGACTACGATGAGATCGAATACATCACCGACTGCAACTTCCGCAAGGTGCCGGTGCCGCGCAACGAAGAAGACGAAATGTCGGGCGAGGTCTGGTACAACGTGGGCCCCAAGGATGTCTTCCCTGAGACTTTCGGGCCTTTTTTGCTGGGTAACCCGGCGGTGCGCAGCATCTTCATGAAACACCATGCCGACCTGCTGGAGGCCGCGTTTTGGCAGGCGCACAAAGACCGCGTCCAGGCCGGCCATGTGCTCGATGTGTTTCCCTATGACCGTGAGAAGCGCTTTGCCACGGCCGACCGTGCGGCCGAGCGCTTCATGGCCTGACCCTGCCCCTCGAACTCCCCTCCATTTGAAAGGACGCCATCATGCGTGAATCGATCGTTATCGTGGGTGCGGCCCGCACCCCCATGGGCAGTTTTCAGGGCGACTTTGCCGCGCTGGCAGCGCACGATCTGGGCGGTGCGGCCATTGCCGCCGCCGTGCAACGCGCCGGCGTGGCGCCCGAGCGGGTGGACGAGGTGCTGATGGGCAACTGCCTGATGGCGGGCCAGGGGCAGGCGCCGGCGCGCCAGGCGGCTTTCAAAGGGGGCCTGCCTGATAGCGCTGGCGCCATCACACTGAGCAAGATGTGCGGCTCGGGCATGCGCGCAGCCATGCTGGCGCACGACATGCTGCTGGCCGGCAGCGCCGACGTGCTGGTGGCCGGTGGCATGGAAAGCATGACCAACGCGCCCTACCTGTTGCCCAAGGCGCGCGGGGGCTACCGCATCGGGCACGACCGCATTTTTGACCATATGATGCTCGACGGCCTGGAAGACGCTTACGAGAGTGGCCGCTCCATGGGCACCTTTGGCGAGGACTGCGCTGCCAAGTACAGCTTCACCCGCGCCCAGCAGGACGCTTTTGCCACGGCCAGCGTGCAGCGGGCGCAGGCGGCAGTCCAAAGTGGCGCATTTACCACTGAGATCACCCCTGTGGCGGTCAAAGGCCGCAGCGGCGATGTGTTGGTGGCCACCGACGAGGGCCCGGGCCGCATCAAGCTCGACAAAATCCCGACGCTCAAGCCGGCTTTCAAGAAAGACGGCACCATCACCGCCGCCAGCAGCTCCAGCATCAACGACGGCGCCGCCGCCCTGGTGATGATGCGCGCCAGCACGGCCGCACAGCTTGGCAGCAAGCCACTGGCCCGCATCGTGGCGCACGCCGTGCATGCGCAGGCGCCCAACTGGTTTGCCACGGCACCGGTGGGTGCCGTGAACAAGGTGCTGGCCAAGACTGGCTGGACGGTGGCCGACGTTGAACTTTGGGAGGTGAACGAAGCCTTTGCCGTGGTGCCCATGGCACTGATGCACGAGCTGGCCCTGAGCCATGACATCGTCAACGTCAACGGCGGCGCCTGCGCGCTGGGCCACCCGATCGGCGCCAGCGGCGCCCGCATCATGGTGACGCTGATCCACGCCCTGCAGGCGCGCGGCCTGAAAAAAGGCGTGGCCACCCTGTGTATTGGCGGCGGTGAGGCCACGGCGGTGGCGCTGGAACTGTTGTGAGCGGCGTCCGCCATATCAGCTCGGGTTCCAGCTTTGAAGCCCTGGCCGGCTACAGCCGTGCTGTGGTGGACGGCGACTGGATCCATGTCTCGGGCACCACCGGCTTTGACTACAGTGACATGAGCATT
>CAXNFT010000046.1:0-12994 GCA_964201255.1 Rhodoferax sp. | reverse complement strand
TGTGATCCCGGTTGTTGGTCCGTATTCGGAAGGTGGCACCGGCACCATCACTACGACCCCACCAACCGGCGGGACAGGCTCTGCCTTGGCGCTGTTGCGGTCTGGTGGCCAGGCATGGGCGCTCAACGTCCTTACAGCCACGGTGCCATTCACCGCTACTCGCAAGACCCTGTCCGCACGGGTCTACTCTCCCACTGCGGGCATTCCGATGAAGATCAAACTCGAAGCTGGAACCTCGAACACCGGGGATATTGCGGCCAACGAGACGGTCGTGGTTGGCTGGCAGACCCTGACTTGGACTTTCACCAACGCCGATATCACCAAGACATACAACACCATCGTTCTGCTTCCCAACATCGGAACCGTCGATGCAGCGCCTGGCAAAACCTACTACTTTGATGATATCAAGCTATTAGCTGCCGCTAGCGGCAGTGGTTCCACCACAGCTGTCGAAATGGGTGCCGGTGGCGCACAGACATTGACTATTGCGACTGGCGACGTCAAGACCGGCGATGGTGGCAACACCATGTTTGTTGCAAACGAAGGCATTTTTGCGGTGAACTACGAAGGCTCCGCTGAGTCAACAGCCCCATACAACCTGGCGGCTTGGCCGAGCGCAAAAACAGCTGCATTTACCGGTCTCACCGGCGTTTCCGGCGGCACGATTGGCTACTACCAGGACGATGCCAACTTAAGCAACTCCAGCCAGAAAGTCGATGAGGGCGGCTGGGTCGCTGGCACCGCCATGGCGCCCAACGGCGTGCCCAACTTTTTCCGTTACTTCGTTTTGAAAGCAGCCGTGTCCGCCAGCGCCTACATGGGTCTATATGTGAATGCACCGAACAACGGCACCGTCAGTACGAGCAATTTCACCAAGATCAAGTTCAAGGTATGGGGCCCAGCGCCAATGTTTGAGCGTGTTAACTTCAACCCGGTTCTCGAAATGACCTTGGCAGGACCCAAAGTGGCTGGTTGTACGACGGGCTCAGGCGGCACCGAAATCACGCAAACCTTTACCGCGAACCTGAAGAACGGCGCGGGTGGAGCGTACACGCTCCCATTTGCTGGTTTCACAGTCAAAGGCTTGTGCGGTACCGACACGAACACCAATGCCGTGGCGAACGTGCGCGCCAGCCTTGCGCGCGTGGTCATCAATGTTCCCGGAACGAGCTTTAACTTTACCAATCTTGATGGCGGCAACTACGCTACCGGAGTGAACCTTGGCCCCATTGGTTTCACGAACAACTAACCTTTTTTCGCCCATTGATCCCGCTGCTTGCGGGATCATCCATTCACCTCGGAAGATCACCATGAATTTTTCCCTTCGCCATATCCCCGCGGCGATAGCCACTATGGTGCTGGCTGCCTGCGGCGGCGGCAACAGCGGCGTGCCAGCAGCAACGCCCCCGGCGGCTACCCCGACCATTGGCGTGGCAGTGGATGGCTATCTCAAGGCGGCCACCGCGACGTGCGATACCAATGGGGACGGTGTTGCCTCTGCCGGGGAGGTCAGCGTCACGACCACCGCGGTAGGTAAGTACACATTCCCTGACGGCTGCAACTCTGTGGTCATCGTTACCGGCGGTATCGACATCGATACCGACGCCGAGTTCAAGGGGGTATTGAAGGCGCCAGCCGGTTCGACGGTGGCCACGCCACTGACTACGCTGCTGGTGGCCGGCATGACCCCGGCGCAAGTCAAGTCTTCGCTGGGTCTGGATGACAGTGTGGACTTGCAGACGCTGGACCCAGCCGCCAAAAAAACAGACGGTACTCTTGTGAATCCGGAGGTGATGAAGAAGTCATTGGCCGTGCAGCAATTGATGCAAAAGGCAACGGAAGCTTTTGCTGGCCTGGTAGGAGGCACTGGAAGTGCCACTTTGCAGCCGATTTACAGCGAAGTGGCTACCGCGTTTGCCAACTCGCTCAAAACCAGCAAGCTCAATACAAATGCCAACACCCTGGACCAATCGGTGGTCACAGCCATGGTGAAGGCAGCTACCGAGCGGGTGGCCCAGTCCAATGCAGTCAGCAGCACAGTTAAATTGGCAGCCGCGGCTTTGAACGCCGACACCATGGCCCAGGTCACGGCGGGCAGCCTCAAGACGCAGGCGGAAGCCATCTTGGGCGCCAGTGAAGACAAGCTCAAGGAAGAGACCAAGAAACAGCAAGTTGACGACAAAGTGACAATCTTTGTGGCGGCCAAGAAAGCAGACATGGGTGCAGTGCCATCAACCGCTACTGCCGTGCTGGGTGAGAGCCTGAACAATACCGTGAAAGACGCGAGCAACACCGCTGCCCCCACCAATTACCTAGCTTTGGTGGAGAACGCGGTCAGCCTGCTGGTTGCAGATGTGACAAGCAAGTACACCATGACTGCGTTCACGTCCAGTGACGGTATCAGCGTCAAGTGGCCCATTTCTTCCACAGCCGCGATCAAGCTCACACTTGCTGAAACAGGTGCATTCACCTTGGCCGAAGGTCAAACCGTCAGCGCAGCCTTCAAGATATCCGAGACTGGCAGTGGCCAGGGCGAGGTCAGAGGGTATATTGACAAGGTCGGCATCAAGAAAACCACTTCCGGCCTGGAGTTTTTGGTTCCTGCCAATGCCAGTGCCATGGTGTACGGCGTCTCTTCGGATGGCAAGAAAAAGGCAGTGATTGACTTCAGTTCCAGCGTTCGCGGTGTCAAGAACACCTTGGCCACCTCTGCCAGCAACACGGTGTTGCTGGGCGACGTGATCAACTACACGATCAACAATGTCAGCAACGATTTCACCGGTATCAACAGCCTGCGCGGCAAGTACAAAGTGTCTTTGGTTATCAGCGAGCTTCCACTGCGGCAGGTTGGTGGTGCCAAGTTCACCACCTTGGGCATCGACGTTCCTGTCAAACTGGGCTCGACGGGGGCGATTTCTGAAAGCAAGGCTGTGGTGGGCGCCGGGCTGGAAGGCTACATCACGCTCACAGACTGATTTCTTGACTATGCCGCCAAGCGGACCATGGCCGGTCCGAGCTCTCCACGGGCTTAGGCGGGCATTCGGCTGCTTTATTGGGGTGTTCTGCGCTGTCTTGGCGACGGTGCCGGCCGCGGCAGGGCCTCTTGACGGTCTTTTGACAGCCCTGCCGGAACGCCTGGCGCCCTTGGGTTATGTGGAGCTTGGCAGTGACCACATGAACGATGCACTGGACGTTTTCAGAATCCGTGACAGAGATCCATTGACCGCGGGCACCAAGGCGGGGGATTACCGGGGCCAATATGTCGGCGGTTCCTGGCGTGCTACCGACCATGTGTGGTTGTCGGGCGGTGTAGGGCAGCGCCATGTCAGCGACGCTGCCGACACCTACCTGTACAACAGTTGGCATTTGGCTGGGCAGTACCGGTTTTTGGAGGCAGCGGGTCGTCGACCCGCCTTGGCCCTGCGTTTGTCCGGTTGGGGCAATCGTGCTGCTGCAACGGAATCAAATACCCCAGTGACTGTTCCCGGAGCCATATTGAATACGGTCAAGGTGACGGGGCCTGCTGATCAGCAATTGCAGGGTGATCTGATCGGTACCTGGACAATGAGCCCTGCGCTGGATGTCAGCACCTTGGTGAGTCTTGGCGTCAGTCGTCTGTCCTATGGCGCCCTGTCAGCGACGACCACGCGCAATGGCTGTAATTACCAGCTCAGTTTCAGTGGCAATGACATTTTTGGGAACTTGATTCCGCCTTGTGCTGCAACCGGCGGCATCATTCAGCAGTTTTTTGACAGCAGCGGTGACTATGGCGTCGACGTCGCCAACGAGATCGCCTGGCGCGGCAGCTTCGTGCAACTGGGCGTCAACAGTGCCTGGCGCAGCGGCCCCTGGACGCTGCAGGGTGGCTACCTGTTTCATGCGGTGCAGCGTGAGGCGGTAGATGCCATCCTGGCCGCGCGCGGCAAAGCCGCTCACACGCAAAACCACAACATCACGTTGGAGGCGGACTATCGCTTTCATCCCCATGTCAGCGTGTTTTCGCGCGCGCAGTTCAGCAGCAACCTGTTTTTCAATGACATACCGGTCACCTACAACAGCAGCACCGCGGCGCGGTTTGGCAGCAAGTACTCGCTGTTTTCGGTGGGTTTGCGCGCGGTTTTCTAGACCTTTTGCCGTAGCGCCACTCGGCGCGCCGAGTATTATCGTCACGAGTCTGTTTTTCCAGAGAGCCCCGCCATGCCACCAACACCTGTCACTCTGCGCCGCCTGATCCAGCGCGGCTTCACCCTGATCGAGCTGATGGTGGTGTTGCTGATCATTGGCGTGTTGGCCGCGCTGATCGTGCCCAATGTGCTGGACCGCGCCGATGACGCCCGGGTCACGGCTGCCAAAACCGACGTCAGCAACCTGATGCAGGCGCTCAAGCTGTACAAACTGGACAACCAGCGTTACCCGAGCGCTGAGCAGGGCTTGCAGGCCTTGATGGGCAAACCCACGGTGGATCCGGTGCCCCCGAATTGGCGACCTTATCTGGACCAGCTGCCCAAAGACCCCTGGGGCAGGCCTTATGTCTATATGAACCCGGGCGTCAAGGGAGAGATAGATGTGATGTCTTTCGGCGCCGACGGTCAGTCGGGCGGCGAGGGCAAAAACGCAGATGTCGGCAGCTGGCAGCCCTGAGCTCCGGCCGCGCCGCAGCGCCGGCTTTACTGTCCTGGAGTTGCTCATCGTGGTGGCCATTGTGGCCATGGCTTCGGCTGGTGTGTCCTTGTCTTTGCGCGATCCGTCGCAAGTGCAGCTTGCGCGCGAGGCAGAAAGGCTTGTGGCTTTGCTCGAGGCGGCACGGGCACGTTCGCAAGTGAGTGGGGTTCCGGTGCAGTGGCGGCTGGAGGAGACGGGCTTTCGTTTTGACGGCTTAGACCCTGCCCAGCTCCCTAAGCAGTGGTTGGACTCCGACACCAGTGCGTCGCTAGGGGCGACATTGTTGCTCGGGCCGGAGCCCATCATTGGCGCGCAGGCGCTGACGCTGCAGTCGCGCAGCCAGCCTGGCAAAAGCGTGCGCATCGCCACCGACGGTCTGCGCCCTTTTGCGGTGCAGTCCACCTCGCCATGACGGCTGATCGCTGCCGTGGTTTCACCTTGGTTGAGGTGCTGGTGGCGCTCGGCATTGTGGCTATCGCGCTGGCTGCTGGCATGCAGGCCACCGCTGCATTGACACGCAATGCGCAACGACAAACCGACGCGCTGCTGGGCCAGATGTGTGCTGAAAATGCCTTGGTCCGGATCCGTTTAAGAAAACAGATCCCCGATGTGGGCGATACAGAGACCGAATGTGAGCAGGCCGGGCATGCCTACCGGGTCAAGCTGGTGGTGCGACCCACCCCCAACAGCAATTTTCGGCGGGTCGACGCCCGGGTGCTGGACGGCGACACCCCCATCCTGAGCCTGTCTACCGTGGTGGGGCGCAACTGATGCGCGGCCGGTCGGCGTCGGGCTTTACCCTGATTGAACTGCTGGTGGCCATCAGCCTGATGGCGCTGATGGCTACACTGGCCTGGCGCGGGTTGGACGGCATGACTCGGGCGCAAAACCAGATGCGCCAGCAAGCCGACGATGTGCTTGCGCTGCAGGCCGGCCTGGTGCAGTGGGGCGCCGACCTCGATGCCCTGGCGGTTCAGCCCAGCACCAGCAGCCTGGATTGGGATGGGCGGGCGCTGCGCCTGCTGCGCCATGATTCGGCCGGCGCCGCCCAAGGCCTGCGCGTGGTGGCCTGGACCCGGCGTGGCGCAGCCGGTGACGGCGTCTGGCTGCGATGGCAGTCGCCGCCGCTGCGCACCCATGGCGCACTTCAGCTGGCATGGCAAAAGGCGGCGCTGTGGGCCCAAAACCCCAGTGACGAAGATCGCCAGCGCGAGGTGCAAATCGTGCCGCTGGCGCGCTGGCAGATCTTTTTCTACCGCGGCGACGCCTGGACCAACCCTTTGTCGAGCGAAGGCAGTGCCAGCGGTGGCAACCCCGTCGCACCAAGCGCGGGTTCTGCTGCTGGTGCGGGTACGGCCGCAGTGCCGGCCCTGCCAGATGGCGTGCGACTGGTGCTGGCGCTGAGCCCCGGGCAGGCCATCAGCGGCACACTCACCCGTGACTGGATGCGCGCCGACCTAGGGGGCGGTAAGTGATACCGGGCCCCAGCAGGGCTGGCTCCCAGCGCCAGGCAGGCGCGGCCATCCTGACCGCCATGCTGACGGTGGTGCTGGTGGCGACGCTGGCCGCCACAGCGCTGTGGCAGCAATGGCGCGGGATAGAGATCGAGGCGGCACACCGAACGCGCGTCCAGTCGGCCTGGGTGCTGACCGGCGCGCTCGACTGGGCCCGGCTGATCCTGCGCGAAGACGCCCGCAAGGGCGGCGCCGATCATCTGGCCGAGCCCTGGGCTGTGCCTCTGGAGCAGGCCCGTCTGTCCACCTTTCTCGCGGCCGACCGAAGTGATGTGCTTGCTGCCGAAGCGTCACAAGAGGCGTTTTTGTCAGGCCGCATCATTGACCTGCAATCGCGGCTGAATGTGAGTAACCTGCTGCTGGACGGTAAGGTGCACGCGCCCACCCTGCTGGCTTTTCGCCGCCTGTTTGAGCTGCTTGGCCTATCGGACCGCGAATTGTCCGACCTGGTCAGCAAGCTGAAGTTGGCACAGGGCGATGCTGTGGCGCGCGGGCCCGCTATAGCCGCATCGGCAACGAATGCCAATGCGCCGGTCTTTGCCACAAATGCCCCGCTCTGGCCGCAGGACCTCGCGCAGTTGGCATGGCTTGGTCTTTCGGCGAGGAGCTTGGTGCTGCTGCAACCCTTTGTCACAGTGTTGCCGGTCCGCACGCCGGTGAACCTCAACACCGCGCCGGTGGAGGTGGTGTACGCCTGCATTGAGGCCTTTGAACTGGCTGACGCGCACCGACTGGTGGCAGCGCGTACCGTCACCCATCTGGCCACGCTGGACGATGCCGCCAAGGTTGGTGGCAATGCGGCGGCCCGGTTCGACTCTGCCCAGCACAGCGTCGCCACCCGATTCTTTGAAATCATCGGCCGCCTGCAGGTGGCGCAAGACGTGGTGGTGGAGCAAACACTGGTGCAGCGCGAGGGTCTTGAGGTGCGCATCCTGTGGCGCCGGCGGGGCAATTCGCCAGTGGTCGCCACCCTACAATGACTGTGATTGATTGACCATGAGCACGCTGATCCTGACCCTGCCCAATGTGCCCGCTGATGCGGCTGACGGCTACCACTATGTCATGACGCCAGACGGACAAAACGTGGGCGACAGCGGCCGGGCAGCGCTGGCCCTGCTCCCCGCGGCCGGTGAATTGGTGGCGCTGGTGCCGGTGCACAAGCTGTCCTGGCAGCAGGTCCAATTGCCCAAGGGTAGTCTGGGCCGAGGCATGTTCCGTGACGGTGGGCCAACGCGACTGCGCGCGGTGCTCGAGGGCGTGCTGGAAGACCGGTTGCTGGACGACACCGCCGAGCTGCATTTCGCACTGGAGCCAGCAGCCAGTGATGAAGCACCGGCCTGGGTGGCGGTCTGTGACCGGGCCTGGCTCAAAACCGCCGTCGAGGTGCTGGAGCAGGCTGGCCGCCCGGTCAGCCGCATCGTGCCTGAATTTGCCCCTGACGCTAGCCGCGACGTGCTGCATGTGGTGGGCACGCCAGATGACGCCTATTGTGTGGCCGTTAAATCAACCGGGGTGGTGGTGTGGCCGCTGTCGGCCGTTGGGCTGACGCTGCTCGATTGGCCCGAGTACCAACCTGTGGTGGCCGAGCCAGCCGTGGTGGCGCAGGCTGAGGCGTTGCTGCAGCACGCCGTTACCCTACAACCGGGTGCGTTGCGCCGCGTCCAGGCCGCGCAATCGGCCTGGGACCTGGCGCAGTTCGAGCTGCTCAATTCAAGTGGCGCCAGAAGCTGGAAGCGCATGGCAGACGCTGCGTTGCGACTGGCCTGGGCCCCGCGCTGGCGCGCTGTGCGCCTGGCGCTGCTGGCGCTGGTCGTGATTAACCTCGCTGGCCTAAATGCCTGGGCCTGGCGGGAGCAGGCCGCCCTGCAGGCACGGCGCCAGAATATTCGCGACATCCTCACCGCCACCTTCCCGCAAGTGCGGGTGGTGGTTGATGCGCCCCTGCAAATGGGCCGTGAGCTGGCGGCGCTGCAACGCGCCAGCGGCCAGGCTTCTGGACGGGACCTAGAGGCCATGCTGAGTGCCTTTGGTTCCCAGGCTCCGGCCAATGCGCTGCCTGATGCGATCGACTTTGCCGCCGGTGAGCTGCGCCTCAAAGGTCTGAAGTTGACGCCTGACGATGTGTCTGCACTGTCCCTGCGTCTGAAGCCTCAGGGTTATGTTGCTGCTGCCGAAAGTGGCACGCTGCTGATGCGGTCAGGCGGTGAGCGATGAGCTGGCTGGCACCCTTACGCGCTCGTTGGCAGCAGACCAGCCGGCGTGATCAACTGGCCCTGCTGGGGGGTGCGACCTTGCTGGTGCTGGCCATGCTGTGGTTGCTGGCCATAGCGCCAGCGCTCGCCGTGTTGCGCGGCGCCGAGCCGCAGCGCCGCGCGCTGGAGGTTCAGCTGCAGCAAATGCAGAGTTTGCAGGCTCAGGCCAAAGCCTTGCAGGCACAACCGCGCTTGGCGCCAGATGAAGCCCGGCGCCTGCTCGAGGCATCAGTCAAGCCTTTGGCGCCCAGTCTGCAGTTGGCCTTGGTGGGCGACCGTGCCACCGTGACGCTCAAGGGCGTGACGGCCGACGCGCTGACGCAATGGCTGGCGCAGGTCCGGTTGAATGTGCGCGTGCTGCCCGCCGAGGCTCGGCTACGCCGAAACGCTGCAGGCACTTGGGACGGCACCTTGGTGCTGAACCTGGGCGCGCCTTGAGCCGTCACGCTTCGCCACTGACGTCTGCCCCCTGGGGCTGGGCGTTGTGGGGCGCTTTGGCAGGTCTGCTAGCGGCGCTGCTGCTAGGCGCGCCAGCGCGCTGGCTGACGGCCGCAGTGCAGCAGGCGGCGCAGGGTAGCTTACAGTTTCAAGAAGCGCGAGGCAGCGTCTGGCAGGGCTCGGCGCAACTGGCCTTGGCCGGTGGCAGTAGCAGCCAGGATTCCGCCCGTTTGCCGGGTCGGCTGGCTTGGCGGCTGAGCCTGAATGGATGGGCCCTGCAGGCTGAGCTGCTGGCCGATTGTTGTATGCAGCAGCCCTGGCGTGTCATGGTATCGCCCGGCTGGGGTAGCGTGCGCGTGACGGTCGCCGACGGCAGTGGTCAATGGCCGGCGGAGGTGCTCAGTGGCCTTGGCACACCCTGGAATACCGTGCGTCCACAGGGTCAGCTGGTCTTGTCAACCCAGGGACTGGGCGCGGTGTGGTCGGCGGGCCGGTTGAGCCTGAGTGGTCGTGCCCAGGTCGATGCTTTGCACATGTCGTCGCGGCTGTCCACGCTCAAGCCGATGGGCAGTTATCGCCTGTCGGTGCAGGGCGGGTCAGGCGTTGCTTTTACCCTTGAAACGCTGGAAGGCAGCCTACAATTAACTGGCTCTGGTCAGTGGGTGGGCGACAGGTTGCGCTTTGAGGGCGTGGCCAGCGCCCCCCCCGAGCGGCTCGACGCTCTGGCAAACCTTTTGAATATCCTTGGCCAACGCGATGGCGCACGCTCCATCATCAAATTGGGTTGAATCCGCATGACATCATCCGCTTTTCGGTCACCCGCCTCTGCTATTTTTTCAATAGCTATAACTGCTTTGCTGGCGGGGGCTACAGGCCTTTTTGCCTTAGATGTTCAGGCCCAATCAGCGGCCAAACCGCCGGTCTCCCGCGCCGCCCTGATCACGCTGAGTTTTGTGAACGCCGAGATCGAGGCTGTGGCGCGAACCATGGCCACCATCATGGGCGTCAACCTTGTGGTAGACCCGCGTGTCAAGGGCACCATGACCCTGTTCACTGAGAAGCCGGTCAGCCGGGCCGTGGCCACCAACCAGTTCATGGCGGCTTTGCGTCTGCAGGGTTTCACTATGGTGGAGTCGGGCAACCTGTACCGCGTGGTGCCAGAGGCTGATGCCAAGCTACAGAGTGGTACGGTTGCCGTTGGGGAGGCCGCGCCGGCAGCAGCAGTTGGCAGCCAGGTCATCACCCAGATTTTTCGCCTTAACTACGAGTCAGCCAACAACCTGGTGCCGGTATTGCGGCCCTTGATCAGCCCGAACAACACCATCAATGTCAACCCCGGCAACAACTCGCTGGTGATTACCGACTACGCTGACAACTTGCGCCGAATTGCCCTCATCATTACCACTATGGACGTCGCCAATGCGACCGATGTCGAAGTGCTGCCGCTCAAGCACGCCATTGCGTCCGACCTGGCGCCACTGGTGCTGCGCCTAATGGAATCCACGGCAGCACCGGCCGGGGCCGGTCAGGCCGACACCTCGTTCAAGACAATCCTGGTGGCTGAGCCACGCAGCAATTCGCTGATCCTGCGTGCCGCCAACGCTGCCCGCATGGCCTTGGTGAAGTCGCTGGTTACTAAACTGGATCAGCCCGATGCCGGTTCGACCGGCGACCCGGCTGGCAATATTCGTGTGGTCTACCTGAAAAATGCCGATGCCACCAAGCTCGCAGCTACCCTGCGCGCGGCCATCAGTGGTGAGGCGCGCGTAGCCGCAGCATCTGCGGCGCCAGGTGCCGCCGCCCCGTCCAGCAGCACCGCAGTTGTAACCTCTGGCGGCCAAGTGCAGGCCGACCCTGCCACCAACTCGCTCATCATCACGGCGCCCGAGCCCCAATACCGCCAACTGCGTGCTGTGATCGATCGTCTGGATGCCCGGCGTGCCCAGGTCTTTGTGGAAAGCCTGATCGCCGAGGTCAGCGCCGACCGCGCGGCCGAGTTTGGCATTCAGTGGCAAGGCGCCTTGGGCAGCGCAGGCAGCCCCAATATCGGTTTGCTGGGCACCAACTTTGGCGCCGGGATCAGCAACATCATCAAGCTGTCAACCGCCGCAGCCAGTGGCGCGCCGGCGGTGGCGCGCGGCGCCAATATTGGTCTGGCGAATCAGACCAATGGCGTGTATGTGCTGGGCTTTTTGGGCCGCTTCCTGGAAGAGTCGGGCAGTGGCAATGTGCTGTCCACGCCAAATTTGCTGACGCTGGACAACGAAGAGGCCAAGATCGTGATTGGTCAAAACGTGCCCTTTGTCACCGGCCAGTTCACCAACACCGGTAACGGCAATACGGTGAACCCGTTCCAGACTATTGAGCGTAAGGACGTCGGCCTGACGCTCAAGGTCAAACCGCAGATCAGCGAGAACGGCACCGTCAAGTTGACGATCTACCAGGAGGTGTCTAGCGTGCTGGCCTCCACGGCCAATGCCATCAATGGTCCGACCACCAACAAGCGAACGATTGAATCCAATGTGCTCGTGGAAGACGGCGCAGTGGTGGTGCTGGGGGGGTTGCTGCAAGATGAGTATTCGGGCAACCAGGAGAAGGTGCCCGGACTGGGCGACCTGTCTTTTTTTGGTAACCTGTTCAAGAGTGAAACCCGAACCCGCAAGAAAACCAACCTGATGGTGTTTTTGCGCCCGGTGGTGGTGCGCGATGCGGCGGCCACCGAGCGGCTGTCGCTGGACCGCTACGATGCCATGCGTTCGGGCCTGAAAGACGCACAACCAGTACCCAGCGAGGTGTTGCCCATCAACGATGCGGTGCAATTGCCGGCTTTGCCGGCACGTGCGACCCCGGTCCCAGCCAAACCCTGAGTCGGGTCTGGCCCACGCCTACCATGCGTTACCCCCTGCCGTACGCCTTTGCCCGCACCCAGCAAGTGCTGCTGGAGGAACAGTCAGGTGAATTCACGCTGTGCGTGCACCCGGCCTCGCTGCCAGGTGGTGTCAGTGAAGTGATGCGCAAGTACCCGGTGCGTCAGGTGGAGTCGCAGGCGGCCGAAGTCCTGGTGCAGCGCATCAGCGCCGCCTATGCCCAGGGTGAGTCCAGTGCAGCGGCGGTGGTGAGCGAGGTTGAAAGCGACGCCGACCTGTCGCGCATGATGCAAGACCTGCCCGCCATCGAGGACCTGCTGGAAACCTCGGACGATGCGCCCATCATCCGAATGCTCAACGCTTTGCTGACCCAGGCGGCGCGCGACGGTGCCAGCGACATCCACATCGAGCCCTATGAACGCCACTCCAGCGTGCGCTTTCGGGTTGACGGCACGCTGCGCGAGGTGGTGCAACCCAACCGGGCCCTGCATGCGGCCCTGATTTCGCGGCTGAAGATCATGGCCGAGCTCGACATTGCCGAGCGGCGCATGCCGCAGGACGGTCGGATCTCGCTGCGCATTGGCACCCGTGCCGTTGATGTGCGGGTCAGTACCCTCCCCAGCGCCCACGGCGAGCGCGCAGTGCTGCGTCTGCTGGACAAGTCCGAGGGGCGTTTAAGCCTGGAGGCGCTGGGCATGCAGGGCGACGTGCTGTCGCGCTTCACACGATTGGTGGCGCAGCCGCACGGCATTATTTTGGTCACCGGGCCGACCGGCTCAGGCAAAACCACCACCCTGTACGCCGCGTTGAGCCGGCTCGATTCGGCGCACAGCAACATCATGACGGTGGAAGACCCGATCGAGTACGAGCTGCCTGGGGTGGGGCAAACCCAGGTTAACGCCCGCATCGACCTGACCTTCGCCAAGGCCCTACGTGCCATCCTGCGGCAAGATCCGGACGTGATCATGATTGGTGAAATCCGTGATTTTGAGACCGCTCAGATCGCGATCCAGGCCTCGCTCACGGGCCATTTGGTGCTGGCCACGCTGCACACCAATGACGCCACCAGTGCGGTCACCCGCCTGACGGACATGGGCGTGGAGCCTTTTCTGCTGAGTTCCTCCCTGCTGGGTGTGCTGGCGCAGAGGCTGGTCCGCAAGTTGTGCCGGTCCTGCCAGGGTGCCGGCTGCGCCAGCTGTGGCCAGACCGGCTATGCCGGGCGCAGCGGCGTGTTTGAGCTGCTGGTCACCGACGAAGCTAT
>CAXNFT010000045.1:0-13056 GCA_964201255.1 Rhodoferax sp. | reverse complement strand
ATCAGGTAAGGGGGCGTAACAACATTCTGGGTCATATGGCAAGCGTAACGGCAAAGTCATGGCAAAGCTCGCTATGGGTTCTTAGGCAATCTCTTCACCCGAATCCGAAACCAAAAACGTGATCCTTGGCCGAGGGTGCTTTCAACGCCAACGGTGCCGCCCATAAGCTCGGCCAACTTCCGCACAATGGATAAACCCAGGCCGCTGCCACCATAGTTCCTGCTAACGTCGCTACTCGCTTGGGAAAAGTCCTGGTAGAGCATGTCAAGCTTGTCATTGGCAATGCCGCAACCGGTGTCGGAGACTGAAAACTCCAACAAAGCCGCGGAGTCATCGTGCTCAAACTCATACCCTTCGATCCGGACCAGCCCTTCGCGGGTAAATTTCTGCGCGTTATTGACCAGGTTGTACAGCATCTGGGTCACCCTGTGCGGGTCGCCGCTGTAAGAGGCAAAAGAGGCAAAAGAGGCGAGCCTCTCGCTATGCCACTGGAGCGTCATCGCCAGGCCTTTGGCGAGGGCCGAAGGTGCAAACAGGGCATGCGATTGAGCCAGGATCGAGGCCGGGTCCAAAGCGATCTGCTCCAGTTCAAGCTTGTCGGCCTCGATTTTGGACAGATCCAGCAGGCTGTTGATGATGGTCATCAGCCGGTCACCGCTGTCAACGATCGCGCTGGCGTATTCGATTCGCTCTGCGTCGGTGATGTCGGCTTGCGTCAACAGGTTCGCCAGCCCCATCACGGCAGTCATGGGGGTGCGAATTTCATGACTCATAGTGGTCAGAAAACGACTTTTGGTCAGATTTTCGGCCACCGCTTTATCCCTTGCCTTGACGAGGCCTGCTTCAAGCTGTCTGCGCTCGGAGATGTCGCGAGCAATAACCACCAGGCCAACAATGCGCCCCACGTTGTCCTGCAACGCATTCGTGCTGGATTCGATCCATACTGTCGACCGGTCTTTTCGAATGAGCTCGAACTCACCTCGCACAGCAGGCATTGGTAATCCACTCTGAACGGCATCAAGGGCCGCCTTGTAAGCCTCAACTGCAGCCATCAAAGAGTTTGGCGCAACGATATCGCGCATCAGTGTGTACACCAGCTCAGCCGGCTTGTACCCAATGAGGTACTCCACCGACGGACTGACATAGGTGACAGCGCCCGACTCCGTCACGGTCCAGATGACGTCCCCCGCCCGATCTGCGATCAGCCGGTAGCGTGCTTCACTGAGGCGCAATTCCTCTTGAGCCAGCCTGTTGGCAGCCATTTGATCCGCAAGTTGCTCGGCGCGGACAAACTCAGCATAGGAAAAAGCGTTGATCAGCAACTTGGCGAGCAGCAGCGTGGTCACCACGTAGACCGGGCCAAAGACCACTATAAAAACCAGGCCGGCTGGGCTGCCATCTGGGGCGATGGCGATCAAACCCAAAACCTCGAGACACTGCGGTACATGACGTACCAGCACCACGATGACTTGAGCCCACAACGCGATGCTCAATGAGGTCAGGGGGATTGGCCTCCGTTTGTGCTTCAAGACGCCAACCTCAATGATCGACCACATGCACAGGGTCAACAGCAACAGGGCAATCAGGGTGTATTGGGCCGGGTACAAGCCATTGATCACCAGCAATTCAAAGGTGTAATTGACCAAAAAAATCATGGCCGACAACATGCCGACTGTTTGGAGCGCCACCGTCTCCGTGGAATCCTTTCGCAACTGACTGTCGAATAAACCGAAGATCATGGCCTTGGTACCTGAAACGTTTGGAAAATTGGCGGCACAGGCATAGGGCTCACTGCGCGAAGACAACGGAGAGTTTGTCCTGCCATTCCCGCACACATCCCGGGCTAATTTTTTCGCATTTTTCAGCCCATGCAGGGATCACGGCGCGCATCATGATGTCACGCGTCAGCAAGACATCCTCGGCCGAAATCGGGACCGCCTTGCCTTGGTATCGATTGCCACGCTTGCATTCACCACCGGTATTGCAGCGGGCGGCGTCCAATTGAGTCTCCTCGGTGAATTGCCAGAGCTCAGACGTGTAGGCTGCAAAGGTGCGCTCCAAAGTCACCTGATCCTTCAACGACAGGGCGTTCCACTTGCTCAGCGAAATGGCATAACCATTGAACCCGAACTGAACCACCACAGGGAAGCTGTATTGCGCGTGCTCGAGCCACCCCGCTGTGTTGGCAGATGCAGCACTGGTGATGGCGCAGTCGACCAGGCCGATAGCCAATGCATTTTTTGTGTCTCCAAACGGAATCACAGCGGGTACACCGCCAAGCGCCAAGATGAATGGCGACACGGCCGGTCCACCAACCCTGACCTTCAACCCCTTGATGTCCACCAGCCGCTGGATCGGCTTACTGCAGAAAAATTCCTGCGGGCCAAACGACCAGATTCCCAGCAGCTTGGCCTTGAATTTTTCTTGCAGATTGCGGTCGATCGTCCCCGAATAAGCGGCGATCACCTGTTTGGCAACGCGGTAATCAGGAATCATCCCAACCAAATCAATCCCCGCCAGGCTGGGCTCCAACTCTGCGTTTTGCATAAACCGCAGTGACACCAAGTCCAATTCGCCGCTCCTCAACATTTGCAGCTGAAAAGTATCTTTGATGGCCAGCGAGTCACCTGGCTGATACACAACATGAAAGGGGATTTGCGTCGCCGCTCTCAGGCCTGCAAAAAACGGGGCCTCTTTGTCGCGCTGCAACAGGCCGGTCGAAGTAGGCTGCCCCATGACGCGAAGCGGAATCTCGTCGAAGGCCTTCCAAAAATAGACAAAGGCCGCCGCCATCAGAACAAACAGAATCAGTCGCTGCATAACTATTCAATATTTAGATTGCCCAACGACCTAACACTTTTTTTATAACTTGATTAAGCTCGGGTTGCATTATGCGAGAACTGTGCAAACCCGACAAACAAGAAAAACGCCGTCATAGTATTCGTAATATTCATGCATGACGAATGGGGCCCAGATGGCACGCATTACCCCGCTGAACTGGCTGCGCGCTTTTTGACCGAGTTTCCCTGGGTGCTGCGTGAGATGGCGGATCCCCAAACGGTCTGATAGCCCGCATCTTCCCTGTCATTCCAGCATCTTCCCTGTCATTCCCGCGCCGCCCCGTCATTCCCGCGAAAGCGGGAATCCATCAAGTCATGGATCCCCGATCAGGTCGGGGATGACGAAGGGGTCGGGGATGACGGAGGGGCCGGGGATGACAGTACCCCCTCTGGCAATGTCCGCCAGCTATGAACCGGCGTAAGGCAACAGCGCCTTGGCCGCCTCGATGCGCAGGCCCAGCGCGACCGTTGGGTCATGCATCACCGCCAGCAAAAAGGCCTTGGGCGTTAGAGCTTCGCAGTTGGCATTGGGCGCGTAGGCCGGCGAGTACGTCTGCAAAGGGCTTGGCAGCTCGCTTGGCGGCGCGGGCATGGCCGCCGGCCGCAGGCGGGCTACGGCGGCCGCCAAGGCGCTGGGCTTGATGGACTGCAGCCGCGCCAGCACATGGGCCTGGGCCTCAGGGCTGGGGGCCTGGTCCAGCCAGGGCTCATCGGCAAAAATGGGGGCCAGATCTGGCGCCACAAAGGCTGACCAGTAGCCGGTAGCCGCCTGGTGGCTGGGCACCGGCTGCGCTTGTGCCGCAGGGTCTGCCAGCGAAGGCATGAGGCTGATGCGCTTTGGCGCCACTGCACCCAGGTAGTGCTGCCGCAGCGCGTCCAAAAACGCGGCAGCCTCAGCCACAGACACCGGCTCGGCCAGTGACAACCACAGTTGGTAGCCGTCCACACCCGAGACCGCGATAGCGGGTGCCGGCAGGGCCAAGTCGACCTGCAGCCCGCGCCACAGCGGCGCCAACAAGCCCCAATCGGCCGGCCGGGCAAGTTCCAAAACCAGGGCGCGCATCTGGCCTTCAGGTGCCGCATACAGGCGCTGGATCTCGGTTTGCAGCGGGTTCATGCCACGGGCCGGTTCAGAGACTGTGGCCACGGCCTCATGGTTCAGGAACTGAACAGGAAGTTCATCACATCGCCGTCTTTGACGACATAGTCCTTGCCCTCGGCGCGCATTTTGCCAGCGTCTTTGGCGCCTTGCTCCCCCTTGAAGGTGATGAAGTCGTCAAAGGCGATGGTTTGAGCCCGGATGTAGCCCTTCTCAAAATCGGTGTGGATCACGCCAGCCGCCTGTGGTCCGGTGTCTCCGACGTGAATGGTCCACGCGCGCACTTCTTTCACACCGGCGGTGAAGTAAGTTTGCAGGCCCAGCAGGCCAAAAGCGGCGCGGATCAGGCGGTTCAGGCCGGGTTCGCTCTGGCCCAGCTCCTCCAGAAACATTTGGCGGTCTTCGTCACTCATCTCGCTCATTTCAGCCTCCAGCTTGGCGCAAATCGCCACCACCGGGGCATTCTGGGCGGCGGCAAAGGCCTGGAGACGGTCCAGCAGCGGATTGTTGGCAAAGCCGTCTTCGGCCACGTTGGCCACAAACATGGCTGGCTTGGCGGTGATCAAAAAGAACTGCTTGAGCAGGGGCAACTCTTCTTTGCTGAAGTCCAGGGTGCGCACCGGTTTGGCCTCGTTCAGGGCGGCCTGGCATTTCTCCAGGATCGCCACCAGCTTGATCGACTCCTTATCGCCCGAGCGTGCGGTCTTGGTGACGCGGTGCAGCGCCTTCTCCACCGCCGACAGGTCGGCCAGGCAGAGCTCCGTCTGGATGACCTCGATGTCAGAAATCGGGTCCACCTTGCCGGCCACGTGGATCACGTTGTCGTCTTCAAAACAGCGCACCACATTGATGATGGCGTCGGTCTCGCGGATATGCGCCAAAAACTTATTGCCCAAGCCCTCTCCGGTGCTGGCGCCGGCGACCAGGCCGGCAATGTCCACAAACTCCACAATCGCCGGAACGATGCGTTCGGGGGTAATGATGGCGGCAAGCTGCTGCAAGCGCGGGTCGGGCACCTCAACGATGCCGACATTGGGTTCTATAGTGCAAAACGGGTAGTTCTCGGCGGCGATGCCGGCCTTGGTCAGGGCATTGAACAGGGTCGATTTACCGACGTTGGGCAGGCCCACGATGCCACACTTCAAACTCATGAAAACATTCCTTATGAATCAAGATCCCGCCTGCACCCACGAACCCACGGCGGGGTCGTCTGAGCGCCTGATCCGCACCATGCAAGACCGGACAGCAAAAACCAAAGGCGTGCGCAAGCGCGCGGGTTTCAGAGGGGTGTGCCCTCTTTTTGCTTAAGGGAAACTGCGGCCGATTGTACTGACCAGCGTACCGGGCACTTGCCAAAGGCATTGCGCCACTTAAGTTTCTTTCGGTGCTGACGATCCTGTATTGAAGATGAGATTCATCAAACCAAGAGCAACAAGGCCGATTCCTGATTCGTGGCTGCATTGTTCAGCGCATCCGTACATTTGACGCGCGCCTTAATTCAATAAAACAAAATGCTTGGTGCCAAATTGAAACACGCGATCGGTATTCAACAAGCGTACAAAAATGATGCATTGACTCATTTGCGCCAAATCATTTTGAGCCTGCTCTGCGCTGCGATGGCGTTAGGCGCACAAAGCGCGTGGGCCATCGCCGGAAAGATTGAAAACATCATTGGCACCGCCCGGATCGCCAAACAGACGGGGCAAATCTATGCCGCCATCAAGGGTGATAACTTGTACGAAGGCGATTCAGTGGCCACGGCCGCCAACTCCAATGTCCAAATTCGCATGGTTGACGAGGCCATCGTTTGGGTTCGCCCCAACACCGAATTCAAAATTACCAGGTATCGATCCACCGAGCACGGCGAAACCAAAAATGAAGCCGTATTGCGACTGCTCAAGGGCAGCATGCGAACGGTCACAGGGATGATTGGCAGAGCCAATACCGACGACTACAAACTCAGCACTCCAAACGCGACCATCGGCATCCGCGGCACGGAATTCGATGCGGTGTATGTAACGCCCCAAATTGCCGCCGATCTCCAAACCCTGCCTGGCACTTACAACCGTGTTTACATGGGCGGTACTTCTTTGCAGGGGCCAGCTGGGCAGATCAATTTGAATAAAGACGAGGCCGGTTTCATGGGTGAACAGGCCTCAGACCCTCCCAGAGTCTTGCCCAATGTTCCTGAATTTTTGAACACCAGCGGTAACTCCACAGCCAATCTAAGAGCCGCCCCCCCTTCCGCGCCGACCACTGAATTGCGTAGGGAGCCGGTCGTCGCGGCTGCGCCCAAACAATTGCTGATCTCCGTACGCTACGGCGAGGCAGATTCAAGCGCCGTGGTATCCACTAGATCTGGTGGCGGTAACAACGCTGAGCAGCGGGTGCAGGCGACCGAAGGCGAACGCGCAACAGTTACCCTTCGCCAAAGCACAGGATTGCGCCGACCAGGCAGCACAGCTGTTCCGGTCGAGATCGCCACCATGATTGAACTGGTTGCCAAAATCAACGGCGAAACAGCAGTGGTTCAGTTTTCGTCGAGAAACCAAGGCTCCAACGCCCGCGGCAGCCAAACCAGCATGGTCGACACAACATTAACTGTGCCTATGGATGTCTGGACCGAAGTCAGCGGGCGTGGGCCTTGGATTTCAGGCAACAGCAGCAACGTGACGAGCTCTTCGCGAGGCGCCGGCGCCAATGAAAGCAAGGTCTACCTCAGGGTTGAAGAGGTCCGGCGCTGAGCATCGTCGCCATGCTTAGGCCCGCCGGCGCGTTCAGCCAAAATCCAACTCACCCAGCAAGCCCTGGCCCACGCTGAGCGCTACGCCATCGCCCTCGCAAACGATGGCGTTCATGCCAAAGGAGACAGCGCCGCCCACACGCGCATCTGGCCGGTAGGTCTGAAGGGCATCGGACACCGCAGGGTGGCTCAGGGCGGTGGTCGGGTCGATGTTGGGGATAGGACAGCGCGGGCAGGGTTTAACCAGTTTCAGGCGCACTGGCCCGCTGGGGGTGACCAGTTTCAACCAGGTCAGCCGGTCTTCGTCATGCGCCTCCAGGCCCGACAGCACGATATTGGGCCGAAAACGCGCCATCGCCGCTGGCGCTTCGCCCGCCGATAGCAGCCGCTGGTTCAGCCCGTCCAGCGAGGCCTGGCTCAGCACCAGCAGCGGGTAGCCGTCGCTGAACTGGTTGGGGGCCTCCAGACCCCCGGTCCACTTCAGACTGGACAGACGCCTGTGCTCCGGGTCAAAGCGCACCAAGCGGCAGGGCCCGACCGAAGGGCGTGCATCGCCCGCATGCGGCTGCGCCAAAAAGTCTGTGATCCAATGGCCAGCCAGCGCACCCAGGTCATAAGCCGGAACGATGTCGTCCCACACCCGTACTGTCAGCGGCTGCTCAACCCGCTCAATGGCGATATGCAGAGCCAGCATGCCGGGGGCGCGCAGCACCAGATGGTCGGTTTTGAGCTGCGGCTGCACCAGCGCCAGTTGGGGCATGTCGCGCTGGGTGACAAACTCGCCCTCAGCGTCCACCACCATCCAGGCGCGATCCAGGTCAAGCCCGGTCTCGGTCAACAGCGCCTCAGGCACCGCCACCCCGGCGCAGGATTTGACCGGGTAGATCAGCAATTGCTCAATGCGGGCCGTCAGGGTGCTGCTCGGCGTTAGGGTGTCGTTCAATGGATGACCTCTGTGCGTTAGCCATGATTTGGGATGTTCGGACTGCTGATTTTGCCCCGGCTTCTACAATGGTCCTCATGACTCAAGCCCTAGACATCTGCATTCAAGGTAGTGGCATTGTGGGGCAAACGCTGGCCCTGTTGCTCGCGCGCGAGCGCTTGCGGGTCGGGTTGGTCGCGCCCAGTGCTGCGCCGGGACAGCCCGAGGCCGGAGCCGATGTACGCGCCTATGCCCTGAACGCACGGTCCCGCCAGTTGCTTGAGGCCGTGCGCTGCTGGCCTGACCCAATCCACGCCACAGAAGTACACGCCATGCAGGTCAAGGGGGACGCCGGTGGCGACCTGAATTTTGGGGCGGAGTCGATGCGCGTGCCCGGCCTGACCTGGATCGTGGACGTACCCGTGCTGGAAGCCCAGCTGGCGCAGGCGATCCGGTTTCAACCCCAGATCGAGCAGCTGCAAGCACCACGGCCGGCCGCTCTGACGGTCATCTGTGAAGGCCGAGCCAGCAGCACTCGGGACGAGCTGGGGGTTGCTTACCAGACCCAAAGCTATCACCAGCATGCGATTGCCGCCCGACTGCATTGCACGCTGCCGCATGGGCAAACCGCGCGGCAATGGTTTGTCGGCGGTGACATTTTGGCCTTTCTGCCCTTGGGCGGGCCGCTGGGCACAGAGGTCGCCATGGTGTGGTCGGTGCAGGCCGACCGTGCCCCTGCCCTGTTGCAAGCCGAGCCCGCTGATTTTTGTGCCGAATTGGAGGCTATCAGCGGCGCCTGCCTGGGCCTTTTGACACTGAGCAGTGCGCGTGCGGCCTGGCCGCTGCAACTGGCCTGCGCCGAGCGCTGGGTTGGCCAGGACGATGGACGCGCCTGGGCCTTGGCCGGCGATGCCGCGCACACTGTGCACCCGCTCGCAGGGCAGGGGCTTAACCTCGGCCTGGCCGATGTCGCCACACTGGCCGATATTTTGCAAAAGCGTGAGTACTGGCGCGCGCTGGGCGACCACAAACTGCTGCGCCGCTATGAACGCGCCCGCAAAGCCGAGGTGCTGCCCATCAGCGCCGCCATGGACGGGCTGCAACAGTTGTTTGCCCAGCACGGCCATGGCTGGCAGACCCTGCGCAACTGGGGCATGAATGGGTTTGAGCGCAGCGGCCCGATCAAACAATGGCTGGCACGCCGGGCCATGGGCCTTCCCTGACAGCCGCGACCACGGTAACAACCGCCAAGACTGGATTAACCATGATGAACCTGACCCACTCCAGCCTATGGGCTGGCCTGCTGACCCTGGCCCTGAACGCTGGTGCCCAAGAAGCCACCATTCGCAAAAATCTGGCCGAACGCATCCCGCAGTTCCAGGCCATCGACGAGATCAGCAAGAGCCCGATGGCCGGCCTGTACGAGGTGCGCGTCAATGGCACCGAGATTTTTTACACCGATGCCGAAGGCAATTTTTTGCTGCAGGGCAGCCTGATCGACACCAAACAGCGGCGCAACCTGACCGAAGAACGGTTAGACAAGCTGACGGCCATCAACTTTGACGCCCTGCCGCTCAAAGACGCGTTCACCATGGTGCGCGGCAACGGCAAGCGCCGGCTGGCCGTCTTTCAAGACCCGAACTGCGGCTACTGCAAGCGCTTTGAGCGCGATCTGCAAAAGGTGAACAACGTCACCATCTATATGTTTCTGTACCCAATCCTCAGCGCCGACTCAAACGAAAAATCCAAGAACATCTGGTGCGCCAAGGACCGGGCCAAGGCCTGGCAGGACTGGATGGTGCGCGATCAGACCCCGGCCGCCGCCAGTTGTGATGTCAGCGCCATCGCGCGCAACCTGGAAGTGGGCCGCAAGTTCAAGATCACCGGCACGCCGACTCTGGTGTTTGCCGACGGCTCCCGCGTTCCAGGAGCGATCAGCGCGGCTGAAGTTGAAAAAAACCTGGGCGAAACCAAGACAGCTACGCCATGACGGCCGTCAGCTACCAGGTCCAGCTGGCGGACCTGCATGCCCACCTGTACCAGGTGACCCTGACGATTGCCCAGCCGCAGGCGCTGCAGACCCTGAGTCTTCCGGTCTGGATCCCAGGCAGCTACCTGGTGCGTGAATTCTCCAAGAACCTGCAGCGGCTGCAAGGCAAGCAAGGCGGGAAGGCGATCGAACTGACCCAGTTGGACAAATGCCGTTGGCAGGCCCAATGCGCCACCGACCAACCGCTGGTGCTGAGCTACGAGGTGTACGCCTTGGACAACTCGGTGCGCACCGCCTGGCTCGACACACAGCGCGGCTTCTTCAACGGCAGCAGCCTTTTTCTGCAAGTGCATGGTCAGCAGGATGCGCCGCATGAGCTGGAGTTGTTCGCCGCCCCAGGCCTGCCGAGCTGGCAGGCAGCCACCGGCCTCACGCCGGTCAAGATCGGCCGCAAGGGCTTTGGCCGCTACCGCGCGGCCAACTACGACGAATTGGTGGACTGCCCGGTAGAGATGGGTGACTTCTGGACTGGCAGTTTCACAGCCGGCGGCATCCCCCACCGTTTCGTGGTGGCCGGTGCACCGCCCAGCTTTGACGGGGACAGGCTGCTGGCCGACACGCAGGCCATTTGCGAGGCCGCTATTGGGTTCTGGCACAGCGGCCACGCCGGCACCCGAGCCGCCAACCCGGCGCCCCATGCGTCCTACCTGTTTATGCTGAATGCGGTGGCCGATGGCTACGGCGGCCTGGAGCACCGCAATTCCACGGCGCTGATCTGCAAGCGCCAGGACCTGCCGAGAAAAGACGCCAGCACAGCCAAAACCGATGCGGCAACTGCCTCAGGGCCGGTGCTAGCACTGAGCGAGGGCTACACCACCCTGCTGGGCCTGATCAGCCATGAGTATTTCCACACCTGGAACGTCAAACAGCTGCGACCAGCCGAATTTGCCACTTATGACTACAGCCAGGAAAACTACACCGAACTGCTCTGGTTCTTTGAGGGCTTTACCAGCTACTACGACGAACTGCTGTTGCGCCGGGTTGGCCTGATCGACGACGCGACCTACCTCAAGCTGTTGGGCAAAACCGTCAACCAGGTTCTGCAGACACCGGGGCGTAAGCTGCAGTCGGTGGCACAGGCCAGTTTTGATGCCTGGGTCAAATACTACCGACAAGACGAAAACACACCCAATGCCACCGTCAGCTACTACACCAAGGGTGCGCTGGTTGCCCTGTGCCTGGACTTGATGCTGCGCCATGAAGGCAAGGGCTCCCTGGACGATGTGATGCGTGGGCTGTGGCTGCGCTGCGCTGGCGGCCCGATGGCGCAGACCGACCTGGCCGCCGTGCTTCAAACCGTGGCAGGGCGCTCCTATGCCAAGGAACTCGCGCGCTGGGTCCACGGCACCGCAGAGTTACCGCTGCAGCCCTTGCTGGAACAGCACGGCGTCAAGGTGCTCAAAGAGCCAGCGGCCCTGGTGCAAGCCCTGGGTTTGCGGGTCACGGAGCGCACGGGAATTCAGATCAAAATGGTGCTGCGCGGTGGTGCGGCAGAGCAGGCTGGTTTTGCTGCGGGCGACGAATGGCTGGGACTGACGGTGGGCACCGGCAAGGCCGCCACCCGATGGCGCCTGAACAAGCTGGACGATGTGCTGCTGTATGCCGGCGCAGCCACCAAGGTGAGTGCCTGCGTGGCACGTGACCAGCGCCTGCTGGAATTGCCTTTGGTGATGCCGCGCGGCATCACCAGTTGGCGACTGCTGCCGCTTGACAAACCCCTGCTGGGGCGCTGGCTCAACGCCCCGTAAAGCGGGCCGGGCGTTTCTCGCGGAAGGCCATCACGCCCTCAATGTAATCATGGGTGCGGCCCATGGCGGACTGGGTGTCACGCTCCACATCCAACTGCTGGTTCAGGGTGCGGGTGTGGCTCTCACGCAGCAGGTGCCGCGTCGCCACCAGCGCGGCCGTGGGCATGTCGGCCAGCCGTGCCGCCATCGTCTGGGCTGCTGCCAGGCAGTCATCGGCCACTTCCCAAATCATTCCCCAATCACGGGCCTGCGCCGCGCTGAGCTTGTCCCCAGTCATGGCCAGTGCCATGGCACGCGCCAAACCGAGCCGCTCAGTCAGGAACCAACTGCCGCCCGCATCGGGCACCAGGCCAATCTTGCTGAAGGCCTGGATAAAACTGGCGCCGGGCGCGGCAATCGCGACATCACAAGTCAGTGCCAATGAGGCACCCGCCCCTGCGGCCACGCCGTTGACCGCAGCCAGCGTGGGCATGCGCAGGCTTTGCAGCCGCCGCACTGTCGGGTTGAAGGCCTGATCGATCACAGGGCCTGGGTCTGCGCGGGCGACCAGATCCGACCCCGGCTCAAAGTCAAACTCCGCCAGATCGGCGCCAGCACAGAACGCCCGACCAGCGCCCGTGATGACCAGCGCCCGGATGACCTGGTTGGCTTCGGCCTGAGCCAGCGCAGCCCACAGCTCACGGTGCATTTGGCGGGTGAAGCTGTTGAGCGCCAGCGGGCGGTTCAGGGTCAGCAGAGCCACAGCACCCTGCTCGGCATACAGCACAGTTGGTTCAGTCATAGGGATTTCCAAAATAGCCACGTTACAGGCGTCGTACTGATTATGGCGGTCCAGACCCAGACTCAGGGTAAACACTGTGCAGCAAGATCACAGCCAGAATGACAATATAGTTATAGAAAATAACTTAAAACGCGTTTGATCCGCTGTTTACCCCCTGCGCATGACCTCTCAAAGCAACCCCATACTTGACCGTGCCACCGCCAGCGGCATCAGCCTGGAGATGCGCGGGCCTGTGGCCCTGGTGCGTCTGAGCCGACCAGCCAAGCGCAACGCCCTGAACGACGCACTGATTGCAGCCTTGCGCGACGTGTTCCAAAACCTGCCAGAGCAGGCCGGTGCCGCCGTGATTTGCGGTGATGGCGACCATTTCTGCTCCGGGCTGGACCTGTCGGAACTGAAGGAGCGTGATGCGGGTGAAGGCGTTCACCATTCGCGCAGCTGGCACGTGGCCCTGGACGCGGTGCAATTTGGGCGCGTCCCGGTGATGGCGGCCTTGCATGGCGCGGTGGTGGGCGGCGGTCTTGAACTGGCCAGCGCCTGCCACATTCGTGTCGCCGACGACAGCACCTTTTACGCGTTGCCCGAAGGCACCCGTGGCATTTTTGTGGGCGGTGGTGGCTCGGTGCGCATCCCTAAATTGATCGGCGTGGCCCGCATGACCGACATGATGCTGACCGGTCGGGTCTACAACGCCCAAGACGGCGAGCGACTGGGCTTTGCCCAGTACCTCACACCGACAGGCCAGAGTCTGGACAAAGCCCTGGAATTGGCCACACGCATTGCCGGTAACGCACCGCTGACCAACTTTGCCTTGATGCACGCCCTGCCCCGTATCGCCGAGCAACCAGCCGACCACGGCTACCTGACCGAAGC
>CAXNFT010000044.1:0-13272 GCA_964201255.1 Rhodoferax sp. | reverse complement strand
GGCAAACGTTATTACGGCGGCTGTGAAAATGTCGACGTGGCCGAGCAACTGGCCATAGACCGGGCCAAACAGCTCTTTGGTGCCGATTGCGCCAATGTGCAGCCACACTGCGGCGCCTCGGCCAACGTGGCCGTGTTCCTGGCCTTTCTCAAGCCCGGCGACACCATCATGGGCATGAGCCTAGCTGAGGGCGGCCACCTGACGCACGGCATGGCGCTCAACATGAGCGGCAAGTGGTTCAAGGTGGTCAGCTACGGACTCAATGAGCGTGAAGAGATCGACTACGACGCCATGGAGCGCAAGGCTCATGAGTCCCGACCCAAACTGATCATCGCCGGCGCCTCGGCCTACAGCCTGCGCATCGACTTCGAGCGCTTTGCCAAAGTGGCCAAGGCTGTCGGCGCCATCTTTCTGGTCGACATGGCGCACTACGCCGGCCTGATCGCCGCTGGCGTCTACCCCAACCCGGTGCCACACGCCGATGTGGTCACGTCCACCACGCACAAAAGCCTACGTGGTCCGCGCGGTGGCATCATCCTGATGAAGGCCGAGCATGAAAAGGCCATCAACAGCGCCATCTTCCCCGGCCTGCAGGGCGGTCCGCTGATGCATGTGATTGCCGCCAAGGCGGTGGCCTTCAAAGAGGCGCAGGCGCCTGAGTTCAAGCTGTACCAGCAACAGGTGTTGGTCAACGCCCGGGTGGTGGCACAGACCCTGACCGAGCGTGGCCTGCGCATCGTCAGCGGCGGTACCGAAAGCCATGTGATGCTGGTCGACCTGCGCGCCAAGGGCATCACCGGCAAGGAAGCCGAAGCGGTGCTAGGCGCTGCCCACATGACCATCAACAAGAATGCCATCCCGAATGACCCGGAAAAACCCATGGTCACCAGCGGTGTACGCATCGGCACGCCGGCCATGACGACGCGTGGCTTTCGCGACGAGGAAGCGCGGCTCACCGCCCACATGGTTGCCGACGTGCTGGACAAACCGCGCGACGCCGACAACATCGCGGCGGTGCGGGCACGTGTCAACGAGCTGACCGCGCGCTTCCCGGTCTACCGCTAGACCCGGGCATTCGGCCAAACTCCACTGCCAGCCTGATGAAATGCCCGTTTTGCAGCCATGCAGACACCCAGGTGATGGAGACGCGCATTTCAGAAGAGGGCGATTTCATCCGACGCAGGCGCCAGTGCGCGGCCTGCGACAAGCGCTTCACCACCTATG
Source organism: Rhodoferax sp. (assembly GCA_964201255.1). Taxonomy (GTDB): domain Bacteria; phylum Pseudomonadota; class Gammaproteobacteria; order Burkholderiales; family Burkholderiaceae_C; genus Rhodoferax. Next base: position 12,048 of record CAXNFT010000044.1, on the reverse strand, counting down.
AGCGGCCCGACGTCAATTTCCCGGCCATCGTCAAAAAAGACGGCCGGCGCATTGACTATGAACGCGCAAAATTAATCGCTTCGATGAACCTGGCGCTGCGCAAGCGCCCAGTCAGCACGGAGCAGGTCGATAGTGCGATTGAGCGCATCGAGGAAAAGCTGCTCAACCTTGGGCTGCGTGAAGTGGCCTCGACCCGCATTGGCGAGTTGGTCATGCGCGAGCTGAAAAAACTCGACAAAGTCGCCTATGTGCGTTTTGCCAGCGTGTACCGCAGTTTTGAGGACATCGATGAATTCAAGACGCTGGTCGACGAGGTGCGACGCTAGCGCCAGCATTCAGCCACGGTCGGCTCGGTGGCCGAGCGACCTTTGACGCCTGTATGGGTCAGCGTCAAATTACCGCAGACGTCGGTGCCAATGGGTGTCGCGGTCAGCGTGTAACCACCCAAGGTGGCCACGACAGTGAGGTTATAGCGCGGCGCTTCAGTGGGCACGGCCTGTAAGCGCACAGGCAGGGTCGGACTAACCGTCCCGGCTTCATCGGTGGTGTAGCGGCTATTGGCTGCATAAAACCGCTCCATGAACTGCTGCGCCTCAAGCAGCGAGGTGCGCGCCGACGAGCGTTGACCCCGTTTCGCACTCTCCATATAACTCGGGTAGGCCACCATAGCCAAAATACCGATGATGGCCAGCACAATCATCAGCTCGATCAAGGTGAACCCTGAAGCGACAGCGGCTGGCCGCCGGTGGGACGGCAAAGGGTTTAGGCGCATGGGCGGAGTCCTGTAGGGCTGGGTCAGCGAATCGGTGGATTGATGATACGCCGCCAGACACGGTCACGAATCACGCGAGCGCCACTGCTCAAGTCGGACTCCTCAATGGTCGCGCGCTGCTGACTGGTGGTGTTCTGGATACTGATCAGGGTTTTGCAGACTCCGCCGGCGCAGGTCGGGGTGCTGCGTATGACGGCGTCAATGCCGTCAGCATTGGTGCCATAGCCCGACACCCGAGTGTCGGCCGCGGTAAACAGGCCGTCGCCATTGGTGTCAAACATCGGATAGTCCGGGTTCAGCCCCTCCTCCACCGGGAACAGAAAATTCACGCCCTGTCCGATCGCGGCGTCGCAAACAATGACGTCGCGAGCTGGCACTACGGCGCTGATCAGCGCCACCTTGCTACTGACCATCTGTGCGGGGTAGACCACCCGCATGCCAGCCAGGGTATTCAGATCGGTGACCCACCCCGCCTGCGTGACCCAGTTGACCGGCGTCCCCGCCAGCGAGTAGAAGGTGGCGCCACTGGCGGCTGCCACCTGCGACAGGCTGCGCGCTTCCAGCGCGGCACGGGTGATCGGGCGCGCCAGGCCATCGCCCGCCCGGTCCCGCACGCCGTACATGGATTGGACCGCCGTCGAGTTGGCATCGGCTTCAGTGCTGAGCACACCCGTGGCGAATACCAGCAACTTCCCGCCCAGCGAATGCTCAAAAACCAGAGGCGCCTGGGTGATGGGTTGGGCCACGCCAGCGGCACTGGCGGCGGCAAACAGGGCCACGCCCCCCGAGACCTCAAAACGACTGGCTGCGCTGGCCAGGTAATCAAGCTTCCAGAGCTTGCCTTTGAGGTCACCCGCATAAAGCGTGGTGATTTCGCCGGTGCTGCTGCGCACCACACCCACGCCACCCAGGCCGTTGGCACCGGCACCATCCAGAACCAATGTCTGCGCCACACCGGTTTGCAGGTTCACCACAAACAATACCGCCCGCCCGGCGTTGCTGTAACTGCCATTGCCAAAAATAGCCACCCACTCGCCGTTGGGCAACACGCCAACCTGCACCGGCGTGGACACATAACCCAGGTCGGCATGGGTGGCGTTGCTAAGCTCCCAGCGCACCGTGCGGGCGCCGAGATTAGCGGTGTCTGTGACATCCAGGGCAAACACCGCCCGCCCGCCAGAGCCCAGCGAACCCACCAGGTAATTACGCCAACTGGCAGCGCCGGCACCCGGCGCATTGACAAAGGCATCCGACTCCGTCAGCGGGCCATCGACGAAATACTGGTGGTACAACAGGGCGGAGCCGTAGGTCTTGTCGCTCAATTTGGACAGGTTGGGATAGACCGAGCGGGGCACATAGGCGAACACCTCACGGCCATCCTCCGCCGCCGCCACACCCAGAGAATCTTTAAACGCGTGCAGCATGCCGTCATTGCCACCGACAAACAACACCGGCGTGCGTGCCGCCTTGGCCGTCAGAAAAGCGGCATAACTGGCCCCGCCCGCAGGCAGAGCGCCGTAGCCCATGTTGACGGCGTCCTTGATCAGCACCGGGTTGGAATTGATGAAATCGCCCAGCACGCCCTTGCGTTCGCGAAACGGCTGACCATCGCCCTCCTTGCTTCGGTCACCACGCAAAAAATTCACAAAGGAACTGGTGTGGGCGGCACCCACGCTGCCCAGAGCAGCCTGATTGGACGCGCCCATGTCAGCCCAGTTGAACAGTGCGGACGAGGCCGGTGTCGTGTCGGTGCGCCAAGTGTGAATGTTGCGACTGCCAAATGCCGGTACCCTGGCCTCGGCGGTCCAAGCCTGGGCACCGGTCTGGCCACCGGCATCCAGCACGTAGGCCTGAATTTCACCGGTCCAATCACCGGTGCGGTACAGCGGCACGTACTTGCGGTTGCCCTCCTGCAAGACAGCCGAAGCCGTGGCCACACCGGCTTCGCGCAGTTCCCGCTGCAAGGCCTGCCCGACCGAATCCCGGATCGCAGAGGCCAGTTCTGCCGGGTCCTTAGCGCTGATAAAACCTCCCCGACTGTTCAGGGCTGCATGCCACAGGTCGTCAATTTTATCGCCGCTCCAGCTCTTGGTACCGGCCGTGAGCGCCGGCAGATCCGAGGCAGGGTCCGGCGCTCCGCCGGGAAGCTTGTCGGGTTTGAGCGTCCCGCGCACACCCAATCCCACGGTGAAATTGACCATGTGTTGCCAGAAGGCCGGGTTTTCAGCAGAGGGTACGACGTTGTTGACCAGGTCAGGGCGCAGGTCTTTTTTCCAGTACTCCATGGCGTAATCGGCCAGCATATTGTTACCGCCATCCTTGAAAGGCCGCGTCGCCAGGTACTGGTAAGTGCGGCCAGGCCCGGTGATGACCGAACCATTAGTGTTGTCAGAATTGCCTACCAAGTTGGTCGTGTCATACCAGTAACCGTCGGTGACCATGATGTGATAGGCCCGCCGGCAGGACTTGTCGGCGGTGGCATTGACCGAACCGGGGTTATCGGTCCAGGGACCCTTGTTATCGGCGCGGGAGTAGTACTGACCCACCGCCCGCATGGCGCGAAGCAATGGGGTGCCACCACTGGCTGGCAGGGCGTAGAGCCAGTTGAACAGGCTGGTCTTGGTGGCCGAGGTGAAATCTCGCACACCCGCCTGTATCACTGGGGTGCTGACGCCGTCGATGCTGGTGAGGCTCGACTGATTAATTCGCCCCCAGCCGACACGGAAGGTGTCAGCAGACTCTGCAAAGGCCTCAACCAGCGCACCCCGCGCCAGCAGATTGCGGCTTCGGTAGTAACTGAACCAGTTGGCAAAATTTTGCCGCTCCTCGGCCTGGCTGCAGCCGCTTGCGCCGATGGCCCCGGCGCAGTCGGTGCGTGCGGCCACCTTGGCAAAGGTCGACTCACGGTTGATCGAGTACTCGGTGTAGTTGGCGGCGGTGCTCGGATTCAGGTAGGCCCCGGCAGCATCCTTGTTCAGTCGGTAATACAAGCCCGGGTCATAAGACAGGGTGGCTCTGGTGCAATCGCTGCTGAGACCCCGGTAGCACCAGGTGGCAGACAGATTGCGAAAGGCGGTCAGGTCGACCGTGCCGCCGCTGACCGGGTTCATCGGATCGCGGTAGGCCGCTGCAACAGGCGAATTAGCCTTGCGCCCGGCCGGCGTGATGCCACTTGCCGCTGGCAGCGGGTAGGTGGCCAAGGCCCAGGGTTGGTAGCGCACCGCCGGGTTGTAGTACACCGTGTTGGTGTCGGCCGAGCGCATGATTTTTGGCCGCCAATTGGTGCTACCGCGTTCGGCGGCGATCGTACCCATAATAGAATAACCGGCCAGGGTGGCGTTGTCGCCCGGATCCATGGTGACTAAATTGCTGCGGACCGGACTGGGCACCGAAAAGCTGCCAGCAAAAATGGTTTCTTCAGGCATGTGCCGTAACAGCATGGAACCGGAATCGTCCATGGTCAGCATGATGTTGGGCTTGGCGCCCCCGCCGTCGCGGCTGAGCAGCGGTTTTTGTGATGGCGATTGAGCCAACACAGGCGCAACCGACCACAGGCTGAGCCAGCCCAACAACGCCAGCACCACACCACTGGCGGGGCTTAAGGGTGATTTCGACATGAGGCACCTCATCATCAATCCAACAAAATGGTGGACTGCAGCCACACCACCGAACCCGCCGTTGTCACGCCACTGACAGCATGGGCCGTGTAGCCCGGGCTAAAGCCGCGCGCGGTGATGACATAAGCCAGGCTGCCATCAGCTAGCCCCTGGCGCTCCACCACGCACTCCGGCAATCGGCTGGGCCTGAACGAACTGTCCTGAGACTTCACCCGCCCCTCGGGCAGGGTGGTTTTGGTCGCCGCAACACCACCCCCACCTGTCCAGCTCGCGGCCTGGCCCCAACCGGTCACCGCGTCAGCTGTCTCCACAGGGGTCGTGATGATATTGGCTTCAGCCAGCGTCGCCACCCGATCGGCGTCGACCTTGAGCATCTCGGCTTCGCAGTAGCGCAGTGCCGCCTCAGCATACTGCTGAGCCAGGTTCTGCAGCCGGATGCTATTGGTCACTTTTTCACCTGAGGTGGCGTTACGCATGGCCGCCGCTGAGGTCAGACCGATGATCACCAGCATGATCAGCACAATGATCAGCGACACGCCTGCCTGCGCTACCAGCGCGAGCGCGGGCCGGGCCGGGTAACGGACGTGGTCTGAGCGCAGCAGGGTGATCATGGTCAAAACGCCATCTTGTTGCGCAAGGTGGTGGTGCTGAAGAAAGCACGGCGCACAAAGCCACCTGAACTGGTTTGCTGCACAGAGTCGCAGTCCAGGTAAGTCACGGTGTCCTCGCCGCTGGCAAGCACCGCCTCACTGCTGCGCATCAACAGACAGACCCTCACACTGAGCACTCTGCCCCAGTCGCTGACCACATCCGCCCGCACATAACGTACGACCGTCCGCGGGCTGCCCGCATTGGCTTCGCCGTACCAAACGCTCATGCCTTCCACGTTGTCCACCAGCGGCTGGCCACCAGCGCCCTGCCGGCTGGCGCAATGCAGCTCGGAGCGACCGCTGCTGCTGCTGGCCAGGTAATAGCGGTTATAGGCCAGGTAGAACCCCCCGGCATCTGCTAAACCATTGCCCAAACAATCGGTGGGCACACCGGAAGCCGTGGGCACGCTGTTGGCCCCGTCAGCCTGGTAGACCACTTCCAGCGCGTCGCTGCCACCGGCCCCACAGGCCACCGCACCCATAGTGGATGGGGATGCGAAGCCGGTGCGACAACCAAACACCGGCCGACTGGCATAGGTGCGGGTAAAGCTCAGGCCACCAGCGGCCACGCCGGTCGGAGCGGCAAAACCGGCCAGCAGCAGATCCCGGGCGATCAGTGTCAAGGCCAGTTGTGCGTTTTCATTCATCTCAGCATACGCAGCTTGCTGACGCCCGGTGGTCCCTGCAGTGATGTAACTGACCAGCACGGCGCCCACCACCACCAGCCCGATGACCAGCGATACCATCACCTCCACCAGCGACAGTCCCTGCATGCGGCGGTAGCGGAGAGCCGCGCTCACAGATTGATCCTGAAGTAACTGCAACGCACGCTGGCGTCACCGCCGCGGTTCAAGCCATCGGGGCATTCCAGGGCCAGCGCTGGCGCCTCGTCGGTGGCGGCCACGGCCGGATCACGCCAGACCACCCACAGGTCCATGGCCGTCTGTGCCGACTGCCGAATCAGAAAAACCGAGCCCTGTGGCAGCTGGTCGCGGACCAGTCGTCGCCACTGCGCAAGATCCACAGCGGCAATGTCGGCGGGTGTGCAATTGCTGGCTGCCGTGTTACACAATTCCGGCGGAAGCTCAGCGCGCGAGGCCTGCCCGACAAAGTCAGTGGTGAAATCGTAGGTGCCTGCCAAAAAACCGGTGGCCGCCAGCGCGCCATCAACCGCGTTGCCCTTGTTGGCCCGCAAGCGCTCGCCCATGTCATTGGCCAGCTGAGTGGCCGTACCGCGGTACTGTGACATTTTGGTATAGCGGAGCGAAACGGCATTAACGCCAGCCAGCGCCAACAGGGCCACGGCAGAAATCACGATGGCCACCAACACCTCGATCATCGAAAAGCCGCGCTGGTGCGTCAAGCGCATGACACCGTTCCTAAAGCCCGCAGCGCAGCGCGCCCCTGAATCGACACACAGACCACGCGGGTCAGGCTACTGGCATCGGCCCCGGTTGGGGTGATGACGAAAGTCTGGGTCGCACCACGGGCCATACCGGTCGGCTGATAAACAAAAAACGACCGATCATTGGCAGGCGAGGTACTCGCCATCGTCGCGATCGACGGGAGGGCATCCTGCACCCGCAGCACCTGATCGCCAGCGTCCAGGCTGCCGTCGCCGTCGGCATCGACGAAAACGATCCAGCCGTCTTTCCAGCTGGCGCCGGCGCTGCAGGCTGTAGGGGTGGTCGCGCTGCAAACGCTGACCGTACGCGACAGTTTGATCGCCTCGAAGCGGGCAAACCGCAGGTCGCTCACCAGATTGTCTGCCGCCACCTGCACCGACCGCTTCAGCAGCAGAGTCCCGAACGAGGGTGCGGCGATGGCGATCAGGATCACTGACACGGTCACGGTGACCATCAGTTCGACCAGGGTAAAGCCAGCATGGCGTAGACGCATGGTGCCAGCATAAGGCCGACGGGCAGCGCCGGTGCCTCAATCCGACAGTCGGCAGGCCGGAGCCGCCAGGCGGTAGACTTGACGACCAAACCCTACCGTCTTGCCCACCTTTTCCCCGGTCTTACCGTTACCCCATGATCGACCATGCCCTTGAACTGGCTCGCCAGGCGCGAGGGGTCTGCCCGCCCAACCCGGCCGTCGGCTGCGTACTGGTAGCCCCGGATGGCCAGATCCTCGGCGAAGGACAGACCCAACGCACCGGCGCAGCCCACGCCGAAATCATGGCGCTGAACGCGGCTCAGGCTCGCGGCCTGTCGGTCGCTGGAGCGACCGCCTTTGTCACTTTGGAGCCCTGCGCCCACCAGGGCCGCACCGGCCCCTGCTGCGACGCGCTGATCCGGGCCGGCATCGGCAAAGTAGTCGCCTCACTCGAAGATCCCAACCCTCGCGTTGCTGGCGCTGGTTTTGCCCGGTTGCGCGCCGCCGGCATCGAGGTGGTGGTCGGGCCGGGCGCTGCGGCCTCGCGCGAACTCAATATCGGGTTTTTCAGCCGCATGGTGCGCCAGCTGCCCTGGGTTCGGCTCAAAGTCGCGGCCTCCCTGGACGGAAAAACCGCGCTGGACAACGGCTCCAGCCAATGGATCACTGCCGAGGCGGCGCGCACCGACGGTCATGCCTGGCGCGCTAGGGCCTGCGCCGTGCTGACCGGGATCGGCACCGTGCTGGAAGATGATCCCCAGCTCGATGTGCGTCTGGTGTCAACCGAGCGCCAGCCAGCGCTGGTGGCGGTGGACAGCCGGCTGGAAACGCCGCTCACAGCCCGCTTGTTCAATAGCGCACGTAGCGTGCTGATCTACACCGCGTCCAGTGACGCGGGCAAAACGCAGGCTCTGCAAGCCCGTGGCGCCACGGTGATTGCGATGCCCGAGCCAACGTCGACCGGCCCCGCCAAGGTGGACCTGGCCGCCATGCTGCGCGATCTGGCCAGCCGCGAGGTCAATGAACTGCATGTGGAGGCCGGCCACAAACTCAATGGTTCACTGGTACGAGCCGGCCTGGTCGATGAATTCCTGGTCTACCTGGCGCCAAAATTGATCGGTCAGGGGCGGGATATGGCCAATTTTGGTCCCTTTAGCGCGTTGTCACAAGCCTTGCCCCTGGTGTTCCAGTCGACCCAGATGCTGGGGCCAGACCTGCGCATTCTGGCCCGAGTCGCCGGTCGCGACGCATTCTGAATCGGGGAATTGCACGCCCGGCCCGTCCGAGCGGCCTAATCCCTGCGAAAATAATCGCATGTTTACCGGAATCATCACCGGCGTGGGGCGCATCGTCGCCGTCCACGCCCTCGGCAGCTCTTCTACCCATGGCAAACGCCTGAGCATCGAGACGCCCGCGGGCTACCTCGACGACGTTGGCCTGGGCGACAGCATTGCCCTGAATGGCGCCTGCATGACCGCCACCCAGTTGGACCCGGCCCAGAGTCGCTTCACGGTCGAGGTGTCCGCCGAATCGCTGGACAAAACTGCTGGCCTCACAGACACCGGTCCGATCAACCTGGAAAAAGCCCTTCGAGCCAACGACCGTTTGGGCGGCCACCTGGTGTCAGGCCATGTCGACGGCATTGGCCAGGTGACCCACTTTGCCCAGGTGGGCGAGTCTTGGGAGTTGCGGGTGCTGGCGCCAAGCACGCTGGCACGCTACCTGGCTTACAAGGGCTCGATCACGATCAACGGCGTGAGCCTGACCGTCAACCGCATTGCCGACCAGACAGCGGGCTGCGAAATGAGCATGAACCTGATTCCGCACACGGTGACCCACACCGCGCTGGGCAGCTTGCGCACAGGCGCCCGCGTCAACCTGGAAATCGACCTGATCGCGCGCTACGTGGAGCGCATGCTCAGCGCGTCGGTGGCCCAGGCAGCACCAGCGGCAGGCTGAGGTTGCTCGCCCCCCTTTTTGTGAAAGACGTTTGTATGACTGCCTTGCCACCTGTGGCCATTTCCCCGATTGAAGACATCGTGGCCGACATGCGAGCCGGACGCATGGTGATCCTGGTCGACGAAGAAGACCGTGAAAACGAAGGCGATCTGGTGATCGCTGCCCAACATGTCACTGCCGAGGCCGTCAATTTCATGGCGCGGTTCGGCCGTGGCCTGATCTGCCTGACCCTCACCCGTGAGCGCTGCGAACGTCTGCAACTGCCGCCCATGGCTTTGCGCAATGGCGACAAAAAAGGCACGGCTTTCACCGTCTCGATCGAGGCCGCAGAAGGCGTGAGCACCGGCATTTCCGCCGCCGACCGGGCCTGCACCGTGCTGGCAGCAGTGGCGCCTAATGCCCGGCCTGACGACTTGGTCCAGCCCGGGCACATTTTCCCGCTGCAGGCGGTGGATGGCGGCGTGCTGATGCGCGCCGGCCACACCGAGGCCGGCTGTGACCTCGCTGCCATGGCTGGCTGCACGCCGGCCTCGATGATCTGCGAGATCATGAAAGACGACGGCACCATGGCGCGCCTGCCGGACCTGCAAGTGTTTGCCGCCGAACACGGCCTGAAGATCGGCACCATTGCCGATTTGATCGAACACCGCAGCCGGGTCGAGTCACTGGTGGAGCGGGTAGGGTCGCGGGTGCTGAACACGGCTTTTGGCGAATTCACCGTGCACGCCTTTCGCGACAAGCCAGCCCAGGGTGTGCATTTGGCGCTGGTCAAGGGCGAATGGGTGCCAGACGAGGCCGTGCTGGCCCGCGTGCACGAGCCGATGTCCGTGCTTGATGCGCTGGAGCTCAATCGTGCCATGCACTCTTGGAGCCTGGACGCCAGCCTGTCTCGCATTGCGACAGAGGGCCGGGGCGTGGCGGTGCTGCTCAACTGCGGCGAAAGCGCGGCCCAACTGCTGGCTCAGTTCGAAGGCACGGCGCGCGCCAGCCATGGGCCAGAGCGTGGCCGCATGGACCTGCGCAGCTACGGCATCGGCGCCCAGATCCTGCGGGACTGTGGCGTGCGCCGCATGAACCTGATGGGCAACCCGCGCCGTATGCCGAGCATGGCCGGTTACGGACTCGAAATCGCCGGCTACATCACAAAATAACAACGTAAGGACTCCCCATGTTTGGCAACGACAGCGCGACGCTGGATTCCACCGACCGGCGCATGAATGGCCGCTCACTGCGCATCGGCATCGTGCAGGCACGCTTTAATGAAGACGTCACCAACGCCCTGGTGCAGGCCTGCCGGGCCGAGCTGCTGGCACTGGGCGTCACCGAGAAAAATATCACTCTGGTTCAGGTGCCGGGTGCCCTGGAAGTGCCGCTAGCCCTGATGGCCATGGCAGAAAAGCTCAAATACGACGCACTGGTGGCACTAGGCTGCATCATCCGGGGCGAAACCTACCACTTCGAACTGGTGGCCAATGAGTCGGGCGCCGGCGTCAGCCGGGTGGCACTTGATTTTCAATTGCCCATTGCCAATGCCATCCTCACCACTGAGGACTTGGCGCAGGCGGTTGCCCGGCAACACGACAAGGGGCGTGATGCCGCCCGCGTTGCGGTCGAGATGGCCAATCTACTGGACAGCATCTGATGGACAACAGCAGTATCCGAAGCGCTGACAACCGCCCGCCCCGCCAAAGCCGCACGGGCCTGACCAGCACCGGCGCCCGCAAGGCGGGCAGCAAACCGGGTCGTACACGGGCCCGCGAATTTGCCCTGCAGGGGCTCTATCAGAGCTTGGTCGGGCGCAACACACTCGAAGACATTGACGCCTTCACCCGGGATCTGGCCGGTTTTGCAAAAGCCGATACCCTGCACTTTGATGCCCTGTTGCAAGGCTGCATGACACAGGCCGAGGCACTGGATGCGCTCATCCTGCCCCTGCTGGACCGCAAAATGGCCGAGATTTCGCCGGTTGAGCACGCAGTCATGTGGATTGGTGTCTTTGAGTTTCAGCACTGCCCCGATGTGCCCTGGCGCGTGGTGCTCAACGAGTGCATTGAACTGGCCAAGGAGTTCGGCGGCACCGATGGTCATAAATATGTCAACGCCGTGCTCAACGGGCTGGCGGCCAAACTGCGGGTGGACGAGGTGAACGCCGAACGCCACGCGCCTGGACGATGAGGGTCTCGGGCAGGGCGCAGCGGATAGAGCCCTTTTATGTGATGGAAGTGGCCAAGGCCGCTGCGGCACTGGCGCGCGATGCCGCGGGCAGCGACCGGCCCATGGTGTTCCTGAACATCGGCGAGCCAGATTTCACCGCACCGCCCCTGGTGAAGGCTGCCGCCGAGCGCGCCCTGCACGATGGCGCCACCCAGTACACACAGGCCACCGGTCTGCCGCACTTACGCGAACGCATCAGCGATTGGTACCTGAGCCGCTTTGGCCTGCAGGTGCCGGCCAGCCGCATTGTTGTCACCGCCGGCGCATCGGCGGCCCTGCAACTGGCCTGCCTGGCCCTGATCGAGGCTGGCGACGAGGTCTTGATGCCGGACCCCAGCTACCCTTGCAACCGGCATTTTGTCAGTGCTGCCGACGGCCGCGCCGTGCTGGTCCCGACCACCGCTGCTGAGCGCTTCCAACTCAGCGCTGACAAAGTACAGGCCGCCTGGGGACCGCACACCCGCGGCGTACTGCTGGCCTCCCCTTCCAACCCGACCGGCACCTCAATTGACCCGGCTGAGCTGCGCCGCATCCATCAGGTGGTCAGCCAACGTGGGGGCATCACGCTCATCGATGAAATCTACCTCGGCCTGAGCTTTGACGAGCGCTATGGTCAAAGTGCTCTGGCACTCGATGAGAACATCGTCAGCATCAACAGCTTCAGCAAGTATTTCAGCATGACCGGCTGGCGCCTGGGCTGGCTGGTGGTGCCGCCGCAGCTGGTGGATGTGGTCGAGCGACTGGCACAGCACCTGTTCATCTGCCCCAGCACCCTGGCCCAGCATGCGGCACTGGCCTGTTTTGAGCCCGACAGCCTGGCCGAGTATGAGCGCCGTCGCGCCGAGTTCAAGGCCCGGCGCGACTACTTTATTCCGGCACTGAACGCCCTCGGTCTGACGGTACCGGTGCTGCCCGACGGTGGCTTCTATGCCTGGGCCGACTGCAGCGCACTGTGCCG
>CAXNFT010000043.1:0-13350 GCA_964201255.1 Rhodoferax sp. | reverse complement strand
TGGTCTTGCGCGTGATCAAAAGCATATGTTTTGCGCAGGGCCTCAGCCGTATCGGCCTCCATGGCCAAGGCGTGCTGCTCAAGCACCTGGAATTGCCATAAGGCGATGTGTTGCAAGGGCGCTTGTCGGCTGGTCAAATGCCAAACTTGGGGTGCCGCGACGGTTTCGTTTTGAGCGGCTGGCTGGGCAGTCGGCGTGACGGCAATATTGTCTGGAACCGGGTCTGCGGTCTCAGTCTGCCATTGGTTGGTTTGCCGCATCGTGATCAAAGCAGCTGCGCATTGGATGACAGTCTCTGGGTCGTCCTGAATCAGGATGCCATTGAAATTTGTGTCGGGCAGGGGGCCGGGTCGGGCAAAGTTGCCGCTCATCACCACTCGGCCGTCAATCACGCACACTGATGTGTGGAGCGCGGTCCGATCAGGCGTCAGCCAGGCCAGTTGTCCGCCCAGAGCGGTCAGCCTCTCCCATGCAATGGCTGAATTCAGATTTTCGGGGATGGCTTCTACGCCGAGGGTGACCGACAGGCCACGGCGAAGACCATTGAGCATGAGCTCAAACCAGGCACGTCCGCAAGAGCCTTCAATGCAGGCATTGAGCGTGTAACGCGCCAACCCAACCTGGCTACTGACAGCTTGGAGTGGATCAGAAAAAATGGCCTGGCTCGGGTTTTGACGCGCGTGCGCCACGGGTGGCAGCTGATGCATGTCAGATCGGGTCAGTCATAGCCTTGGAAGTTGGCTTGCAGGCACAGACGGGCCATGTCCTGGGCTGCTGCGATTTGGGGCGCAATCATTTGTTGGGCGACAGAGTCACGGCCTTTGATCGCCTCAGCATGGCCGCTGATGGCACCCAGATTGAACCACATGTGCGCGCGAATATAGTCTTGCAAGACGCCCAGGCCTCTGGCGTGCAACCAGCCTAGAGCCACCTTGGCATCGTCATGGCCTCGCGTCGCGGCCAGCCGGAAGCATGCCAGAGCCTGCCCATAGTTGGCCTCATGACGAGTGTCGTCTTGGTGGAGGACGCCCAGGTTGTAGAGCGCCTGCGGGTCGCCTTGGTCAGCCGCCAACTGCAGCCATTGTTTCGCAATGATGGGGTTAGGTCCCGTGCCTAGCCCGTTGGCGATCATCACGCCCAGGTTGTACTGAGCCTGTGCATCGCCTTGGTCAGCAGCAAGTTGGTACCAGGCAATAGCGACTGTGTCGTCTCGAGTCGTGCCTTGGCCGGTGGCGTACATCAAGCCCAGGTTGTACTGCGCTGCAGCGTCGCCTTGGTGTGCTGCTGCCAGGTAGCACTGCAGTGCTTTTTCCGGATTCTTCTCTACGCCTTGTCCTGTGCTGTACATCACGCCCAAGTTGTAGTGCGCCGCAGCCTCGCCCTGACTGGCGGCGCGCTCATACCAGCTGATAGCTTTGCGGTAGTCAAGGGGGATATCTAGCCCTTGAGAGTAGAAAAAACCGACATTGAACTGCGCTTGTGGGTGCTCGCGTTCAGCAGCGAGTGTGAACCATTGGCAGGCTTTTTTTACATCGCGTTCTACCCCGTGACCTTGAGCGTAAATGACGCCGAGCCCGTACTGAGCCACCGGGTCATCGAGTTCGGCGCCATTTTGGTAGTAGCTGAGCGCTTTTTCGTAGTCTTGCTGCACCCCTTGGCCGTTGGCATACATCACGCCTAGGTTGATTTGTGCCACGGTATCACCTTGTGCTGCCGCCGCTTCGTACCACTTCAGGGCCTCTTGGTAATCAGGCTCTACGCCCCGCCCATTGGCATACATGACGCCCAGGTTGGACTGTGCGTAGGGTAGTCCTTGCTCTGCAGCGGCCCGGTACCATTTGAGAGCTTGTTGGTCGTCCTGAGCAACGCCTTGGCCATTGGCATACATCACCGCAAGGTTGGACTGCGCACTGGCCACCCCCTGCTCGGCAGCCAAACGGTAGCACCTCAGGGCTTCTGTAAAGTCTTGCGCAACGCCCTGGCCACTGGCATACATCAGGCCCAAGTTGTTCAGGGCAGCAAGTTGGAGATTCAAAGGCTTGCCTTTCACGGGTGCAGTCTCCCAACGATCACGACATAGGGCGTTGCATAAATTTTACACGAACACCAAGGTGTCAATCAGCAAAATGGCCTGTTATGATACTGTCAAATTTTGTCAAATCTGTTTCCCATTCACACCGCATCAAGGAGTCCCTGCTATGCAAAGGTTTTCCTGTTAGCCAATGGCTGTCAACACCCCCCAATTCATCGGTGACAGCGACGCTGTGCGTGCCATCCGTGGCTTGCTGCCTGTGGTTGCCTTGTCCAGCTCCACAGTCTTGATCACTGGAGAGAGCGGCACAGGCAAAGAAATTGTGGCGCGTTCCCTACATGATCTATCTGGGCGCTCGGCTGGAAACTTTGTGCCTATCAATTGCGCGGCGATTCCCAAAGACCTGATCGAAAGTGAGCTGTTCGGGCACAGCAAGGGCGCCTTTACCGGGGCTGCCACAGACCGTAAGGGGCGCTTTGAGCTGGCCCACAATGGGTCCATTTTTCTGGATGAAATTGGCGATCTGTCCTTGGAACTGCAAGTCAAATTACTGCGCGTGTTGCAAGAGCGTGTGGTGGACCCCGTGGGTGGCGCGAAGCCAATTTCCATCAATGTGCGTGTGATCGCCGCCACGCACAGAGATCTGGAAGCCGAAATACTGGCAGGTCGATTCAGGGAGGACCTGTACTACCGGCTTAATGTGTTGCCGATCAGTACACCGCCGCTTCGCGAGCGCGAGGCCGATGTTCCCCTGCTTTTAAATTTCTTCGCTCAGAGATTTAGTGCCGAAGGCGAAAAGCCAGTCAGTTTTTCACCTGACTTTATGCAGGCGCTCAGAGCTTACCGCTGGCCCGGTAACGTCCGGGAACTGTCAAACTTGGTCGACCGATTCAGCACACTCTTTGCTGGACAGCGTTTGAGCCTGCGGTCGTTGCCAGCCGCGCTGCTCCCCAAGGGGCTGGCCGCACTTCAGTTGCTTGCAAATGATGGTGGGCTCGGGGATCAGGATGAAGCCCCGGCGCCGGATGCGCCCTCTTGGGAAAACTCACCCGTGGCAGATGGGGTCGTGGGCGAGGTATCGTCACAAGCCTACGACGAAAGCAACGCCAGTGCGCTGGAGCAAATGACCTTTTTATCTGAAGGCCTGGCAGTTTTGCCCCCAGAAGGTCTGTCGCTGAAGAACCGGTTGGCGGAGATCGAGCGAGACTTGATTTCGCAGGCGCTCAGCCGAACCAAGGGTAATGTGTCACAAACGGCTCGTATCTTGAACTTGCAACGCACCACACTGATTGAAAAAATTCAGAAGTTCGGATTGCGTGCCAACTAAGTTGGTCGGACCTGGAATCAGGGCTGTGCAGTAACGGGATTTTGACTGGGTAGCTTGGGGTAACGCACCAGGGCCTCTGCAGCCTTGGCTGGCGGTGCAGGTTTTGCCGCAACAGGTGGCGCGACAGTGGCAGGTGCAGCAATAGGAGCGGGTGACGCCGCCGCCACGGGTGCTGAACTAACGGCCTTTTGCTGGCTCTGCAACACTGACTCTACCTCACGCCTGATCAGCGCCGGGTCTGGCTTCGGGGCAGCTTTCGGCGCAGCCTGCAACTTTGTTGAATGTGTTTTCAGTGCTGTTGCATGGCTCTGGATGTTGGCCTCTGCAGCGGCCAAGCGCTTGGCGTTCTCTTTGTTTTGAGTGTCTAAGGTCTGCGCGTTGGCTTGCATGGAATTTTGCGCCGTCTTCATAAGATCTTCAATCCGGGCTTCGAGCTTGACTTGCTGGCGTGAAATCGTGTCTTGCCTATCTGCAATGGCTCGGAAAACTTCGCCGGAGTTGTTCACGAGTTTGAGTGACTCGTCCATGGCGATAGACCGCTTGCCCACCGCAAGCAGCATGGCGTCTAACTGGTTGATCCTTTGTTGGAGGCGAATGGACATGACACTGAACAATATGACGGCCATCACGACCAAAATGGCAAAAACAGAAAGAACCACGATACCGTGTTTGCGTTGTGTGGCGTGGTCGACCACCAAGTCTTTGGCGGCTGCGTGCATGTCTGCCCCCGCTTTGGCCGCTTGAACGCCAGCCCGGCCAGCGAGTTCAGCAGCGTCGATCAGGGTGAGTTTGATATCAACGATCTGGGGGTCTTCGTCCATCTCCTGCAGCTCTGGCGAGTTGTTAGCAGATGAGTCGACTGCCCCAGCGGTATCGGAGTCCTCCGGCGTTTCAGAATGCGTGGGGAGGTCTTGGGCAGAGTCCGGGTTAGCGGCTGGTGTGGGTTCGTTCATGGCATCTACCGTTGTTGGTTTGATGAAGGTGTTCAGGCCTGGACCAATGATTGCGATTCCAAGGCATCCAGGCTGGTCCTGACGGCGTTATTTTGGGCTTTGAGTGTGTTCAGCCGGGCAGCAATGTGAGGGTCAGGTTCCGGGTGCTGGTGCTGGTGCTGGTGCTGGTGCTGGTGCTGGTGGGTCTCTTGCTTCGCAACTAAACTATGCGCAGCAATTGCGCTGTTCTCTTCAGTCTGAGTATGGATGGAGAGCGGCTCAGCGACTTGAAACGTGGGCAGTTCGGTTGGACTTGCTGGCTGCTCTTGATCGGCCGCTTGGAACGCACTCGCATTTGTGACTTCAATATCCGGGTTTATGAACTCTTTGGTTCCAGTGTGCGGTGCTTCATAGGCAGAAAAAGCTATTTTTTTTCTGATTTCGGCATCCACGGCGTGAGCCATTTCACCAGCATTGTCGGGGCCAGTTTCATCGTGCCGAGCGGCTGTTGTCTTGGAGTCCGCGCTAAGGGCGCTGATCTCTGCAGTTGGAGTTTGGATCGAGAGCGGCTGAGCGACTTGAAACTTGGGCGGTGGAGACGGATTTGCTGGCCGATCTTGAGCAGCTGATTCAGCCACACTTGCTTTTGTGACTTCAACATCGGGTTTTATGGATTTTTTTGTTCCCGCTTGCGTTGCTGTGTCGGCAGAAAAAGCTACTTTTTTTCTGTTTGCGGCATCCATGGCATCAGCCATTTCATCCGAATTGACCGCCGTCTGCTCATCATTTTCAACGAAAAATGACTTTCGTCCCTTGGCGTCGTGGCTGCCCTCATCCACTGCAATGAAGTGCGGGGAAGAGCTTTTAATCAACTCGGGAGGGTTCATCTGATCACCTTTGCTTTAGCGGCTGACACAGCTTTTGGTTCACGCGCCAGGCGGTCCGCCATCAGTTTGAGTGGCATGGCCCAGGCGCCTTTGGGCATATCAGCGTTCTTGGCGAAGCGCATCGCCTCAAGTCTTGAGTCAAATGGTCCTGAGACAACCGAATATTTAAGATCGGCATCCGGGGCGGGGTAGTTAGCCACAATATGCAGGTTGTCAAGCTCAGGCCGGTCTTTGATCCATGTTGATGCCACCGGGTAGGAAGACTTTGTTACATACAACACCAAGTAGATGTCTGTAGGCATGGACAGTATCCAGGCATGCCCGGCGCGCAATTGGTCTGCCAGTGTGGTGATGACTTCTTCTTTTGGCGCTGTGTCGAGAGTCGCCGTGGTCAACGCTTTGAGAGCCGGCGCTGATTCTGCCGGAGTTGCTGCAGTCATGGCCGCTGTGGCCTGGTCTTGGGCCGCAGCAGCCGATGCAGTGGCTAGAGGTGTACCGGCGGTTGCCATGGAAGCGGCTGGCAGTGCGGCAGGGGCGGGGATGGCCACCACCGATGATGCGACGGGCGTAGCGCCAACTGCTCCTGAGGCGGGCAATGCCTGGGATGAGAGTAGTCGTCTCCAGTCAACGTTGACCGACTCCCAAACTTTGGTTTTGATGTAGAACCCACCATAGAGCTGGCTTAAAACAATCCCAGACAGAATCAATAAGATTGATGTTGGCAAAAGCCAGCCCCACAAACCCGATTTGTCCCTTGTGGGTTTTACTTGCCAGTTAGGTGTGACGTCCTCAGGATCAACTTGTATTGCATTTCCCTCTGGCAACATGGGGAGCGGCGAATAGTCATCCGGTGTGACCAACTGTTTGAGTAGAGCGTTGACCAGTGTCTCGCGCCCCTGTGCGCGAGCCTGCTCCAGCAGAACTTGTTTTTGAGCCACAGTGGGTGGCTCAATATCCCAGTGCATAAACCGACGGCCAAAGGCGCTGAGAAGCTGGTGTTTTTGGCTGGATTCGGCCAGTAGCATCACTACCCGAATGTTGGCGCCCGGAAAATTTTGCACCAAGCGCGCTAGCAACTGGATTTCATGGTCGGGCAGGGCGGCGGCATCGTGCACGATCCAAATTCTGGGCGGGGCCTGACTGGTCAAGTTACCCAGTGCATCTTCAATTGAGCCCGTACGCAGAACTTCATTGAAACGGGAAATCAAGGCGTCTGCGCTGGCTGGAAAACACACCTCAAGCTCGATGTGCGGCGCTGCCTCGCGCAGCCTCGCCACCAACAGCTTACCGTAGTGGTCCAGAATGACGTCCTGGCTGCTCACCATGGAGAGACTCATCCCACTTTGAGTCAGGCCAGCGACATAGCCCTCGAGACGCAGTCGATCAGAGACGCGAACAAAAATAGCCTGACTCAGGGTCAAGTCGTCGTCATGGTGATGCAAGGGCAGTGTCATGATGTGGTCGACTCGGGCGACAGCTGTTTGCCGGAGGCATCAAACAACATGGATTTCGGAATACTCGGCGACGGCCGCGCCATGGGGTCTACGCCCGGTTGAACATTGGCTAGACTGAAAACGTAGGCGATCACCTGAGCCACCGAAAAATAAAGTGACTCGGGAATGGCCTGGTCAAGTTCAGTCGTGAAATAGAGGGCTCGGGCCAATGGGGCCGCTTCAAAAATTTCGATCCCGTGAATCTTGGCTTCTTCACGAATTCTTGCGGCTACAAAATCACCGCCCTTAGCGAGCAATATGGGTGCACCGTCGGCGGTAGGGTCGTAGCTGAGGGCGACGGCAAAGTGCTCAGGGTTGGTGATGATGACATCGGCGTCTTTCACCTTTCTCATCATTTGAGCCGTTGCAATTTCTCGCTGGCGCCTTCTGATCTGCGCCTTGACTTCTGGCCGACCCTCCATGTCCTTATGTTCATCCCTAATTTCTTGCTTGGTCATCCGCATGCGTTTCATGAAGGAGAACCGCTGATAGGGCGCATCAATCAGGGCAATGAGTACCAAGCCAAAGGTCAACCAAATCAGGGCCTCAAGCATCAACGAGCCTGCCAATTCAAAGGCGGGCTGCAAACTCATGGCCCCCATACCCATCAGCGCTGGGGAATGTTTGTCCAGCAGCACCAGCAAGATGATGGCGACGAGTAAAAATTTCAGAACAGCTTTCAACAACTCAACCAGGGCATGGGTTCCCAGCATCCTCTTAAGGCCAGCGAGCGGGCTGAGCTTAGAGAATTTCGGGAGTACAGACTTCATAGAAAAAAGGTATCCACCAATAGCGCCAGAGGCCAGCACAGCCAAGACAAGCGCCAGTAACATCATCGGCATGACCAACAAAAATACGTCCACGAGCTGGGTCGAAAACACATGCGGCAGCAAGGCGGGTGTATCTAGAGTTTTTCGGTCAAAGGTGAAGCCAGACGCAAACTTGGCCGATATCTCTTGCCACCAAAATCTCCCGAGTAGGTAGAAGCACAGGACCGCACCGATCATGACGGCCGCCGATGTCAGTTCGACCGAGCGCGCTATTTGTCCCTCTTCGCGCGAACGTTGGAGTTTGCGCGAGGTGGGTTCTTCAGTGCGATCAGCGCTGTCTTTCGCCATGATTGTTCATTGCACTAGCTCATGCCGAGCTGGGTGCGAACCTCCATAAAACCCTGCAACCAGAGCCATTCGATTCGGCTGCCCATGCTAGGTAGGGTGAGAACCAAAATACCAAATCCTGCAATGATCATGGCTGGCAGTCCAACTTGGAATATATTGAGACTGGGAGCTGCACGTGAGGCTACGCCCAAGCCAATATTGATAAAAAGGAGGGTCACCATGACCGGGATAGCCACCAGTAAGGCCCCGAGAAAAATCATTGAGCTCCACGTCAGGAAATGCGCCCAGGCTCCGTCTGTTAGCAGCCCCTTGCCAATAGGCATGCTGTAAAAGCTGTCAACCACTAATCCCAGCATCATGGCGTGACCACCCAGGCCGACGAAAATCAGGGTGCTCAGTATCAGCATGAACTGCGCTACCACGGGCACATTGCCCAAATTAGGATCCATCATGGTCGCTATGGAAAGGCCCATGGCATTGGAGATGGACTGTCCGGCTAGCAGGATCGCTGCGGTGATGATTTGCAGGCTCAAGCCCATGACCAAGCCGATGGCGATCTGATTGAATATTTCAACCAGGCCGGCTCCTGACGCAGGATCCAGATTTGGCCATTGAAAAAGCGGATAGATCATCCATGTCAAAGCGCCAGCCAGAAGAATGCGCAAACGCAGGTTGAAAGAGCGCAAGGAAAATATGGGCGCTGACATGAGCAGGGCTGACACACGTAGCATAGGCCACAAAAAAGCATAAAAGCGCTCGACGATCTCGTTGGCAAGCAGGTTCATGACGCTGGCTTTGATGCGTTTGAGTTCAAGCAAACAAAAGAGGGATACGCTGAAACATGCTTTTGGTGTAATCCACAAGGGTCGCCAATTGCCAGCCGCCAACCAATGCCAAGGTGATCGCCATCGCTGTCACCTTAGGAATGAAGCTCAAGGTGGACTCGTTGATCGATGTTGCCGCCTGGATGACGCCAACCAGCAGGCCGACTGCCAGGGCGACGCCCAGCAGCGGTGCTGAGATAAGCACAGTCATCCATAAAGCCAGGCGTCCAACGTCAATAACGGCTGCAATATCCATGGTTAAGATAATTTTTGGTTGAGTAGGCAGAGGTCTGCAATATTTCTCGAATTTGTCAGCTCGCGAAACTTGCCGCTAGCGAGCTCATGATCAGACTCCAGCCGTCCACCAGCACAAACAGCATCAATTTGAAGGGCGCCGAGATCATCATTGGCGACAACATCATCATGCCCATGGACATCAGGACGCTGGCGACGATCAAGTCAATCACGACGAATGGGACATAGATCAGAAAGCCGATCGTGAAGGCGCTCTTGAGTTCCGAGGTAATAAAAGCGGGGACCAGGGTCGTGAACGGTACAGATTCGGCGCCGCCGACATCAGCCTTACGCGCCATTTGCATGAACATGCCGATATCGTCCTGCCGGGTCTGCTTGACCATAAAGCCCCGGATGGGTGCCTCGGCGGCTGCAAGTGCTTTGTCAAAAGCCAAGCTTCCCTGCATGTAGGGCGTTATTGCATTTTGGTACACCTCGGTCAGCACTGGTGACATGATGAAAAGCGTCAGGAACAGAGATATCCCGACCAAGACATTGTTAGGCGGCGTTTGACCTGTACCCAACGCTTGGCGAAGGATGGACATCACAATGATGATTCGAACGAAGGAGGTCATCATCAGCAAGAACGACGGGAGCAGCGTGATTGTGGTCATCAACGCCAAGAGCTGTAAAGACAGGCTGTACTGTGTTCCCTTGCCAGAATCGCTCACGTTGACCATAGGGAGTCCCTGTGCCAACGAAAGCACCGGGACGCAGACCAGTAGAGTCAAGAGCCCGGCCCAAAAAATTCTGCGTCTCAAGACATGTCTCCAGTGCCCGACTGAGTCTGTTGCCACTGACCCAGGGCTGTGAATTGGTTGGCGGTCATGCCAATCAGCAGCATGTTTTTGTCGACACGTAACAGTGCAATTTTTTGTCTGGGACCGACGCTGATGGTTTCGACAATCTCCAGCTTGCTGAGGCCGTTCTTGGCGATTTGCATTGAACGCAGGCGACGCAATACCCAGAGCATGGCTACGAGAAGCACCAACACGAGTGCGATGCTGCCGCCGATTCGCAGCCAATCGATGCTGCCTGATACCGTTGTTCCCATGGTGTTGTTTTCAGAGGTTCTTCATGCGTTCCGACGCTGGCACAACGCGGGTGAGCCGAATTCCATAGCGCTCATTGACCAAGACGACTTCACCCTGAGCGACAACTGTGTCATTGACCAACAGATCGAGTGGTTCACCGGCGATTCGGTCTAGCTCCACCACGCTGCCCTGTGTCAGGCGCATAAGGTCTTTGATTTTTATCATCGCTCGACCCACCTCGACGCTGAGGGTCACGCTGATGGTCTGCAAAACGTCTTTGTGGATCTGTTTGTCCTGATCCTGAGTTTCGTTTGAGGGGCTGCCTTCAATGATGGTGTCTGTCATGGGGTATCCTGAAAAAATTAATACTTGCCTGGGCTGACTGCGTTGACGATCTGTACGGCAGTCTGAGCGCCCAGCGTGCCGACGTGAACATTGAAAGCGGGTATGCCAGCAGCTTGCAGGGTCGCGAACTCGGGCTTCTTGAAGTACAGGATGTCGCCTGACTTCATTGTTTCAATGTCTTTGATGGTTGTTTTGATCGTTCCCAGAACCACATTGGCTTGCAGGCATGAGTCGTTGACAGACTCTTCAAAGCCCTCGCGCCATAAGCGGTCCGAGTCCTCATTGCCATCGCCTGTCTGAACCCGGCTGCGGAGTAGCTCGCGCACCGGCTTCAGAGATGCGTAGGGCTGAACGATATCGATGAACCCTGAGTTCTTGGTCGCAGTTTCCGTCTCAAAGCGGCTGACGATCACGAGATCGTTTTCGTCGGATACTTGGGCAAATTGCGGATTTATCTCAGCGCTGACAAACTCAAGGTTGATCTCCATCAAAGGGGCCCAGGCCTCTTTCATGTCTGCAAATGTGACGTCAAGAATCATCTTGATAATTCGCATCTCCATTGGGGTGAACATGCGACCGGGTAACAAGGCACCCACTGTGCCTTGACCAAAGCCACCAAAAAAACTGTCGAGTGAACTGAAAACGATGGATGGGTCGATTACCACCAAGGAGTGGCCGCGCAGTGGATTAACCCGGACCACATTGACTGAGAGGGGCGCTTTCAGGTCTTTGATGTATTGCCCAAATTTGACGATTGTCGATTTGGTGGGTGTGACTCTGGGGCTTGTCCGCAGCACCTCCATCAGGTTTGGGCGGAACAGCCTGATGAACCGCTCATTGATCATGTCAATGGCATTCGTATTGACACCCAGGCTGCTGTCCTCGCTGGCTAGGTCATGTTTTTTGAACCGTGTCGATGTGTTGAAGCCGGTGTCGATGGCGATCGAGCCATCGTCCACCCCTTCAGCGAGCGCTGCGAATTCGTCAGCTGAGAGCAGGTTGTCGGCCATCGTTGATGCGTTGCGTCGGTTGCCGTGTTTACTGGACGACGAAGGACGTGAAGAAAACTTCTTCAATCCCACCAAAGTCTTCCAGTTTTTCGAGCAGGGAGTTGATAGCATCCCGAAGCTTGATGGCCAGATCTTTTCTGAATTCCGGCTTTAGCAAATCAGCTTCAGTGGTTTGTCGCAGCACGTCCAAGATCACAGAGCGCAGGGCAGCCTCGTGCTTGTCGACGTTTTCGAAGACGCGCTCGTCGTAGCGGGTCATGATCGAGATTTGTATCGACATGACCTTCTTGGAACTCATGAGGTTGGACAGGAAGTCACGTTTGAGTTGGTGGTACGTGTACTCAAAGCGAGGGCTGTCTGGCGACTTTTTGTTCAGTTTTGGGGGACCCTCGGACGGTTTTTTGTCGCCCTTGGCATCTGCTGGTTTGTCGCCTTTGGCGTCAGCCGGTTTTTTGTCGCCCTTAGCATCTGCTGGTTTGTCGCCCTTGGCATCAGCCGGTTTTTTGTCGGCCTTGGCATCGGCGGGTTTAGCACCAGGAGCGTCCTTCCCTGTAGCACCATGCCCCTCTTCTTCAAGCAATTGCTGTTCGGCCGATGGCGGTGGCTTTGAGAAAAACCCAGTAATAAACAGCGTCCCGACCATGGTGCCGGCAATGATGACGACCAGTGCAAGGACACCTGCAATGATGAGGACAATTGGTTTTTTGGACTTGGGAGGGGCTTCATCCCCCGTCGTTGCCGCTGGCGCTGCTGCCGTCTTAGCCATGGAACACCTCTATGTATTGGTTCAATTTGATTCCTGCCTGGCCGTGCTGTTATGCCAATATGTTCAATCTGTCATTCGTGCGTGTCGGCGATGTCTCTAAGCCTGCAAGCGGCGCCTCTCTCGGGGCTTTTACTGGTCGGGGATCAGCGAAAGCTTGGTTCCCATGTTGGGGTGTCGAATTTCCGCCAGATTGACGCGCTTGATCGCCGTTCACGGTGACTGAAGCAACTGTCATGCCAGCTTGCGTCAGTGTCTCTTTGAGCCTGGCGCTGCCTTGGGCAATCAGTTCCCGGGTCAGGGCGCTGTCGGCGCTAAACATCGCCTCAAGGCCCCGGGCGTGCATGGTGAGCTCGACGTCGATCTTTCCCAGCTTGCCGGGTTGCAGCCGCATTTGCATCTTCCATTCACCCCTCTCGATCTGAGCAATCAGCCGATGTGCTGCTGCCTCGCCCAGTCGATCTGCCAACTGTTGCTGCTGGACGGCGCGAAGTTCAGTTTGGGCTGCGATCGTTGAAGGCTCGCCCCGCAGTGGGTGCGCCGCTCCGGGTTTGGCTGCAGAACCTTCTGCAGTTTGTAGGGTGCCAGGCGCTGCGACTGGTTCCTGGTCCTGGTCCCAGCTTGCAAGCGTGCCACTTTGCTCGTCAAGGTCAAAGCCCTCGGGTACTGTGAGATGCAGGGTGTTCCACGCGTTGCTTATCCCGGCCTTATTGGCGCTAGGCCCGGCAAGCATCGCTGACCAGTTGAGCGTCTCAATGGCCCCGGCGGTGTTGGGCGGGCGCTTTGTGGCGTCTTTGGCGGGCATGGTGATGCTCAGCCGTATCGCATCCTGGATGGATTCTTCGGCGCTGGCGTTCAGTCGCATGTCGGGCCTTGCTTGAGCCACCTTGTCTGTGCCAGTTTGCCCCAACGAGACCCACGCCGCGAGGGCGATGCCCATGGGTTCCTCTACGACATTCGCTTGCTCGGTGACTCGGACAGAAGGTCCAGTCGGCGCTGCCATCGGTATGTTCACCACTTGCGGGCCTCTGACACCTTGAATCGCCAAGTCCCCTGTTGCTTGGGGTCGTCCGCTTACTTGGACGCTGGGTGGCACGGATGCGGCCACGCTTGGTCCCCGGTCCAAGCGGCTATTTTCCGGCTGAGATCCATGGTTGGGCCGGCTGACAGGTGCGGTGAACAGCGCGCTAGATAATTTCGGGTTGCCATCTCTTGTGGCCAGTACGGCTTGTGTCGGAGGGAGCACGGCTTGTGTCGGAGGGAGCACGGCTTGTGTCGGAGGGAGCACGGC
>CAXNFT010000042.1:0-13660 GCA_964201255.1 Rhodoferax sp. | reverse complement strand
AGCCCTGCCGACTAGGAAAACACCATGTCCATCCTCATCAATAAAGACACCCGCGTCATTACCCAGGGCATTACTGGCAAGACCGGCCAGTTTCATACTGAAAAATGCCAGGAATACGCCAACGGAAAAGCCTGTTTTGTCGCCGGCGTAAACCCCAAAAAAGCTGGCGAAAAGATTTTTGGTATCCCCATTTACGCCTCGGTCAAAGAGGCCTCGGCTGACACGGGCGCCAGTGTGTCGGTGATTTATGTGCCGCCAGCAGGCGCAGCGGCGGCGATCTGGGAGGCGGTTGAGGCCGATCTGGATCTGGCGATCTGCATCACCGAGGGCATTCCGGTGCGTGACATGCTGGAAGTGCGTAACCGCATGAAGGCCAAGGTCGCGGCCGGCGGTAAGGAAACCCTGCTGTTGGGTCCGAATTGCCCGGGTTTGATCACGCCTGACGAGATCAAGATCGGCATCATGCCGGGTCACATTCACCGCAAGGGCCGCATCGGCGTGGTCAGCCGCTCCGGCACGCTGACCTACGAGGCGGTGGCGCAACTCACTGAAATTGGTCTGGGACAGTCGAGTGCGGTTGGCATTGGCGGCGACCCGATCAACGGCCTCAAGCACATCGACATCATGCGCATGTTCAACGACGACCCCGAAACCGACGCGGTGATCATGATTGGTGAAATCGGTGGGCCCGACGAGGCTGACGCTGCGCGCTGGTGCAAAGCCAACATGAAAAAGCCGATTGTGGGTTTTATCGCCGGTGTCACGGCACCGGCTGGCAAACGCATGGGTCATGCCGGCGCGCTGATTTCGGGCGGAGCCGACACGGCCGATGCCAAATTGGCCGTAATGGAAGAGTGTGGGTTCAAGATCACCCGTAACCCGTCCGAGATGGCCAAACTGCTCAAGGTTATGCTCTAGTTTTTGCTCCTCTAGCTTCAACCAACCCCAACCGAGTCGCTCGCCATGGAAGAATTCCTCACTGCCAATTTCTGGCTTGCTGTCGGACAGATCATCATGATCGACATTCTGTTGGGCGGCGACAATGCGGTCGTGATTGCGTTGGCCTGCCGGCAGTTACCGGCGCACCAGCGTACAAAAGGGATATTGTGGGGTACGGCAGGTGCCATCATCTTGCGCGTCGCCCTGATTGCCTTTGCCTTGACGCTGCTGCAGGTGCCTTATCTGAAGCTGGTGGGTGCGGCCCTGTTGCTGTGGATCGGTATCAAGCTCTTGGTCCCTGAAGACGAGGCACACGCCAATATTCAGGGCAGTGACAAGCTTTGGGCAGCAGTGAAAACCGTCATCCTGGCAGACCTGGTGATGAGTGTGGACAATGTGATCGCCATTGCCGGTGCTGCCACCAATGCCGGATCGCAGCACCAAATGCCCCTGGTCATTTTTGGGCTGGTCGTGAGCATCCCTATCATCATTTGGGGCAGCCAGTTGGTCCTCAAGTTAATGGACCGTTTCCCCTTCATCATCACCCTGGGCGGTATGTTGCTGGGCTGGATTGCCGGCACCATGGCGCACAGCGATCCGGCGGTGAAGACCTGGTGGCCGCAAACCCAGCCTTGGTCCTTGGGCTTTGGTGTTGGTGGCGCCTTGCTGGTCTACGCCATTGGCCGTGGAATACACAAAAGAAAGCAGGCCAAGACCGCTGACCCGGCGACCTGACTGGCCGCGGCCATTGCTGATCGTGACCCGGGCGTATGAATTACACGTTTGGCGCCCAGACAGACCTAGGGCGAGTCCGTGCCAATAACGAGGATGCGGTCGACTTCGACCCGGCCAGTGGCCTGGCGGTACTGGCGGATGGCATGGGCGGTTACAAAGCGGGAGAAGTGGCCAGTGCCTTGGCGATTTGCCACATCAAGACCGAGTTGTCACGCTGGCTGCTGGCCTGCGGCGAGCCGGCCAACTTGCAGGACATCCGTCAAGCGGCGCAGAGTTGCGTCGCTGATGCCAATGCCCTGATTCTCGCGTCGGCGCAGGCCAACCCTGAGCATGCCGGCATGGGCACAACGCTGGTGATGGCTATTTTTCGCGGGTCCAAGCTGATTTTGGGCCATGTCGGTGACTCCCGTTGTTACCGCTTGCGCGGCGGTGCTCTTCAGCAGCTGACGCGTGACCACTCGGTGCTGCAAGAACAGATGGACGCAGGATTGCTGACGCCGGCGCAGGCAGCGCTGTCAGCGGATCGCAACCTGGTCACGCGTGCCTTGGGTGTCGAAGGCGCCGCGAAACTGGAGCTCAATGATTTTCCGGTGCAGGACGGCGACCTGTACTTGCTGTGTTCCGACGGGTTGACCGATATGGTTCAGGATATGGGCATCGCGGCCACCTTGCGGCAGCGAACCACCCTCGATCAGACGGCGCAGGATCTGGTTCAGATGGCTAACCAGAATGGCGGGCGCGACAATATCGCGGTGGTGTTGGTGCGGGCCAGCGAGGCGAAACGTCCGCGCCATCTGCTGGCCAGGCTGCTGGGAAGATCTTGAAGTGACTGTGATTGCAGTGATGTCCAACCCTGGGAGGCCGACATGCCCAAACTGATCGTATTGATCGATGGTGCGGTGATGAAGGAAGTGGTTTTGACCAAGCCGCGGACCACCCTGGGACGCCGGCCTTACCATGACATCGTCTTTGACAATCTGGCGGTCAGTGGCGACCATGCTGCGTTGACCTTGGACGCTGCTCAGGTCACGGTCGAAGACCTCGGGAGCACCAATGGCACCTATGTCAACGGCGAAGCCATCAAGCAGCGGGTGCTGCAGGAGGACGATGTCATCTCGCTGGCCAAGTACAAACTGGTTTTTAAGGCGGACCCGCCACCGGCTATGCCTGGGCCTGTGCCTGATGCTGAAGCGGTCATCAAGGTTTTGTCGGGTCGCGCGATCGGCCGGGAACTGGCACTGACGAAGCCGGTGACCACCCTGGGCAAGCCGGGCGTGGCTGTCGCCGCCATCACCAGGCGTTCTAGCGCATTCGCCCTGCACCACGCTGAGGGCGAGTCCCGGGTGCAGATCAACGGCACGCCGATCGGCTCAGACGCGGTCATTTTGCAAGATGGCGATATCCTCGAACTTGCCGGAATCCGCATGCAGTTTGTGCGCAAATGAGGGTAGTTGCGGGCCAGCGCCAGCGCGGTTGATCGGCAGCGGTGTATGCTGTACCCTTTAAATGGTATTCGCTCCCCGCGATACTGGCTGACCTGCTTTGTGATTGAGCGGATCCATGTTGACATCTAAATAGGAAGGAAAGTTGATGCAGGTTCGTGTACTTGGTTGTTCTGGCGCCATTTCCAGAGATTGCAGGACCACGTCCTTTCTGATCGACCACGACCTGCTGCTGGACGCCGGAACGGGCGTTGGTGATTTGACCCTGGATGACATGCGCGGCATCAAGCATGTGTTGCTGACTCATTCGCACCTGGACCATGTGGCAGCGTTGCCGCTGATGGTCGACGCCATCGCAGGATCGATCACCCAGCCCTTGCAGATTTATGCCTTGCCTGCCACCCTTGATGCCCTGCGTGCGCATATCTTCAATGGGGTGATCTGGCCTGACTTTAGCCGCATCCCGACGCCACAACGCCCGTTTATCAGCTTTCACGCCATTGAAGTCGGCCAGATTTTGCAATTCGGCCTTAAACGCGTGGAGGTTTTGCCGGCGGTCCACATCGTGCCGGCTGTGGGCTTCGCCGTGTCGACCGAGGGGAAGCCGGCCTGGGTGTTTACAGGCGACACGGAGCGCAACCCGGCGTTTTGGCAGCGCGTCAACCAGCTCGAGGTGGCGATGATGGTGATTGAAACCGCATTCAGCAACCGTGAGCAGGAGTTGGCGCGGCGCAGCCTGCATCTGTCGCCGATTGCCTTGGCCGAGGAGCTTGCCTGTTTAGCCAAGGGGCGCGACTTCCCGATCTACATCACGCACACCAAGCCGGCTGAAGCCGAGCTGATCATGGCGGAAATCCTGGATTTTGAGCGTTCAAGTGCCGCAGCGACGGGCAAAGCCCTCGATATCCGCTGGCTGCTGGCCGGTCAGGAGTTTGAACTGTGACTGCCGAACTCAAGGATGACTCGCCTGAGCGTTCCTTTGCTGCGCTCCAGAAATTGCCTGCGGACCAACGCGGCTTGCCCTTTGAGGCTCTGTTTTACAAGCACTTGCAGCACGTCACTGTGCGTCTTCACGAGACAGACAATCTGGACCAGATCATGCTGGACTCCAGCGCTGACATCTGCACACTGTTCAATGCCGAGCGGCTGACCATGTATGCCGTTAATGCGGCGCAGACGGCCATTGTGTCCAAAGTCAAGACCGGCCTCAGCAGCAACACGGATCTCAAGTTGCCGATCTCGGCACAAAGTATTGCGGGCTACGTTGCCTCCAGCCGCCAACTGCTGAATTTGGCCGATGCCTATGACGAGCAGGCCTTGCGGCGCATCCACCCTGACCTCAGATTTTTGAACGCCGTCGATCAACGCTCTGGTTACCGCACGCGTGAGATGCTGGTCGCCCCGATCGCCGAGGGCAGTACATTGCATGGCGTACTGCAGATCATCAATAACCGGAACAACCAGCCTTTCTCCGATGTTGAGGTGGAGGGGGCGGTCCAGTTGTGCCGGACTCTCGCCACCGCCATCCGGCAGCGCGTCGACAAGGCCGCGCTCGGTTTGCGCCGGCGGGTCACCAAGTACGATGGTCTGGTCATAAGCGGCGCCCTGACCACCGAGGCGCTCGAGCAAAGCTGGCAACTGGCCCGCACCGGGGGGCAGCCGGTCGAGCAGGTGATCATGACGCAGTTCAAGGTGCCGGCGGCTCAGATCGGCCAGTCGCTCGCCCGCTACTTTGACGTGCCCTACGAACCGTTTCAGGCTAATCGCTTGCGGCTGGAGCCCTTGCATGGCGTGCTCAAACGCGACTTTGTCGACAAGCAGGGCTGGATGCCGCTGGAGGAGTCTTCGGATGGGCTGGTGGTGATGTGCACGGATCCAGAGACAGTTCGCAGTTCGCGCATCGTGCCGCAGGTGTTTCCCCGCTTAACTCGCTTTTCCTATCGGGTGACGACACAAGCTGAATTTCAGGAGACGCTGGATCAGTTCTTTGGCGCGGCGGGCGGTGCGTCCATTGATGAAATGCTGGCTGACATGGATGGTGCGCCGATCGATGACGGCAGCAGCGATGATTCTCTTGAGTCGGCGGCCGCGGACAATGAGCTGGTCAAGTTCGTTAACAAAGTGATCATTGACGCCTACCACCAAAAAGCCTCTGACATCCACATTGAACCGATGCCAGGCAAGCTCAAGACCGGCATCCGCTTTCGCGTCGACGGTACGTTGATGCCCTATATCGAAGTACCAGCGCATTTTCGTCAGGCCATGGTGACCCGTCTCAAGATCATGTGCGATCTTGACATTTCGGAACGCCGGCGGCCGCAGGACGGCAAGATCAAGTTCAAGAAGTATGGGCCGCTCGACATCGAGCTGCGGGTAGCCACCATTCCGTCTGCCGGTGGCGTCGAGGATGTGGTGATGCGGATTCTGGCCGCCGGCGAACCTATCCCGCTGAACCAACTGGGGCTGACGCCGCATAACCGTGAGCGGGTGGTGAAAACCGTTGAAAAGCCCTACGGTTTGTTTTATGTCTGTGGCCCCACTGGGTCTGGCAAGACCACCACCCTGCATTCGATCCTCAGCCACCTGAACCAACCTGAAACCAAGATCTGGACCTGTGAAGACCCGGTCGAAATCACACAGAAAGGTCTGCGGCAGGTTCAGGTGAACAAAAAGGCAGGCATTGACTTTGCCCTGGTCATGCGGGCCTTCTTGCGGGCAGACCCTGACATCATCATGGTGGGTGAGTCGCGCGACAAGGAAACCGTCTCGATGGGCGTGGAGGCGTCGTTGACCGGGCACCTGGTGTTTTCGACCCTGCACACCAATTCGGCGCCTGAGTCGATCACACGTCTGCTGGACATGGGCATGGACCCGTTCAACTTTGCCGACGCGCTGCTCGGCATCCTGGCGCAGCGGTTGACCAAAAAGCTGTGTGCCTGCAAGGCCGCCTATGTGCCCGAGCCCGAGGAACTGCAACTTTTTGCGGCCGAATACGCGGAAGAGCTTAGCCATTCCACCGCCTGGCAACTAGACCTGGCCGGAGAAACCAGTCGTTTGATTGAAGGCTGGCTGCAGATGCATGGGAAAGGCGGGCAGATCCACTTGTACCGGGCGGTCGGTTGCGACAAATGTAACCAGACCGGCTACAAAGGTCGCATCGGTTTGCATGAGCTGCTGATCGCCGACGAAGTGATCAAAAAACTGATTCAACAACGGGCCCGAGTGGCGGAAATTTTTGCAGCGGCAGTGCAGTCAGGCATGCACACCCTGAAGATGGACGGCATGGAAAAGGTCATGATGGGGCTGACCGATCTCAAGATGGTGCGCTCGGTCTGCATCCGTTGAGTGACAAAAGTGGACTGACAAAAATGTCGATCCAAGATTTATAAATCTCAAACGGTAGCCAAATTGTGCAAAATCGGCAAGAATGGCGCACCCATCGGTTGGCATGAACGATGCTAACAGCCAGAGGGGGAGACCAGTGTTTCTTTTTTACCAAGGAGTTTTCATGAAGCGTTCCATCCAAAAGGGTTTCACCCTGATCGAGTTGATGATCGTGGTGGCCATCATCGGCATCTTGGCCGCCGTCGCGCTGCCCGCCTACCAGGACTACACCAAGAAGGCCAAGTTTGCTGAAGTGATTTCGATTTCCAATACCTATAAAACGGCAGTTGCCGCCTGCGCCCAGGAAGCCGGTACTCTGACCGGCTGCAGCTCTGGCGCGCTGGGCGTCCCTGCCACCACAGCGACCACGCACGTGGCATCGGTTGCTGTCGCTAATGGCGTCATCACCGTCAACCCTACTGCAACCACGTCCACGGGTGCCACGCTGATTCTGACCCCGACCTTGGGCGCCAGTGGCGCACCCATGACCTGGGCTAATACTGGCAGCGGCTGCCTGACTTCGGACCCGATCCTTTGTAAGTAAGGGTTGATGCCAGCGGGCGCGGCCTCCCCGGGCCGCTCCGTTTGAAAAAGCGCTGGCAACAGCGCTTTTTTTCTGTCCGCGGCTAAGCTGTCTGCGTTGAACTTCTCCAAGACGACTGCCTTATGCCGCACTCAAACCACGGCGCCCTTATCCGGACGGGTGGCGTCTTTTTGCTGATGTTGCCCTGGCTCAATCCGTTTGCCCCCGGCCCGACCAGTCAGGTGGTGCAAAGCCTGCTGAGCCTAAGCTGTCTGGCGCTGCTGCTGATGTTGCCGCTTTGGCAAGGTGGTGGCGCAGCGCTGGTCAGGGTGGCAGCGCCGGCTTGGTTGCTGGCGGCGCTACTGAGCTGTCTGATCGCCCTGCTGCAATATTTGGGAGCCAGTCAGGCCTTTGCGCCCTGGGTCAATGTCACAGGCGTTGGCGAGGCGTTTGCCAATCTGCGCCAGCGCAACCAGTTTGCAACGCTGACCAACATGGGCTTGGCATCACTGCTGTGCTGGGTGCAAATCGCCCCACTGGACAGGTCTAGCGGGCAGTTGGGCGGGCGGATGACGCATTGGCGAGAGGCCGCTTGCCTGTTCGCCGCAGCCCTGTTGGGGGTTGGTAATGCTGCATCTTTGTCGCGCACCGGTCTGCTGGAGCTGCTGCTGTTGGCTGTGTTGTTCATGGTCTGGCCGCAGTGCCGGCGCCCCCTGGTCTGGCGAGTTATGCTGGCCGCGGGCGGCGCCTACGCTAGCGCCGACCTGTTGCTGCCTTGGCTCGCCGGCTTGGGCGTGAGCGGTTCTGGCATTTTGTCGCGCATGCAGGAGCAAGGCCACAGTTGTGCCAGTCGACTGACCTTGTGGCACAACGTGTTGTATTTGATCGGAGAAAAACCCTGGACTGGTTGGGGCTGGGGCGAGCTGGATTACGCCCATTTCATCACCCTCTACCCGGGTCCGCGCTTTTGCGATATCTTGAGCAACGCGCACAACCTGCCGCTGCACTTGGCGGTGGAGCTGGGCCTGCCTTTGGCCACGCTGTTGTGTGGCGGCGGCCTGTGGGCCCTGTGGCGGGCTCAACCCTGGCGTGAGCCCAACTCGGCCAGGCAATTGGCCTGGGCGGTCCTGGCGCTCCTGGGCTTGCACAGTCTGCTGGAGTACCCCCTTTGGTACGGACCGTTTCAGCTGGTTGCTGGTTTGTCACTCGCCCTGCTTTGGCTGACCAGACCGGCCTCAGTGTCGGCGCCACCGGCGGGTCGGTCGGCGACTCCCTTGACTGTTGCGCCCGAGCTCTGGCGGCTGGCAATTTCGACTAGCCTCATGCTCGCCGTGTTGTACGCGGCCTGGGACTACCAGCGCATTCGCCAAATCTACCTGCCCGTCGCAGAGCGGGCGGTGTCCTACCGCGACAACACCTTGGCCAAGCTGCAGGGTTCCTGGCTGTTTGGGCCACAGGTCGATTTTGCTGAGCTCACCACCACGGTGCTCAGTCCCGCCAACGCGCTCGCCATCCAGGCGCTGGCGGAAACGGCGCTGCATTTTTCGCCCGAACCACGGGTGATTGAACCGCTCCTCGACAGCCTGCTGCTGCAAGGCCGAGACGACGCGCTGCAGTTTTATCTGGCGCGCTTCCAGGCCGCGTTTGCGGAGCCCCATGCGCGTTGGGCCAGCCGAAATGGACGGTAAAGGCGGTTTGCAGTCGCTCAGGATTCCAGTGGCTCGCCGGCAATATAGCTGCCTGACTTGCCCCCATGCTTCTCAAGCAGCTTGCAGTCATTGATGCTCATGCCGCGGTCCACGGCCTTGCACATGTCGTAAATGGTCAGCAGGGCCACCTGCAGGGCGGTCAGGGCTTCCATCTCGACGCCGGTGGGTCCTACGGTTTCTGCCTTGGCCGTGCACATCACGCTGGCCGGTTTATCGGCACCGGCCTGAGCGGTTTCAAAATCAATTGCGACTCTGGTCAGCGCCAGAGGGTGGCAGAGCGGGATCAGCTCGCTTGTTTTTTTTGCGGCCTGAATGCCGGCGATACGGGCGATGCCCAACACATCGCCTTTTTTGGCGGTGCCGGCCTCAATCAGCGCGAGGGTGGTCGGCAACATGTCGATCCGCCCGGCGGCCAAGGCAACCCGGTGCGTGCTGGGTTTGGCCGCCACATCGACCATGTGGGCCTGTCCTTGGCTGTCAAAATGCGTTAAAGCACTCATGAAAAAATTACCTTCTTCAACACGATAGGTCGTCAGCGCCCAGTTTACACAGCGTTGACGTCACTCGTGCATCATACGGTCAGCCACTCTAGGAAACCCAGTTGCAACGAAGTTTGATGCTAAAAACGGCCCTAAGCCCTATGAAACATGGTGTTATAGCTATTATTTTAATAGCATTTAAATTGCTTTTAGAGTCCCCAGTGCAGGCTCAGACGGTCGGCCCCAACAGCACACTATTGCCAACTCTGGGTGACGGCGGCGAGATGAGTAGCAGCGCCGAACGTCGGCTGGGTGACCGCATCGCGCGTGAAATCTACCGCGACCCTGACTACCTGGACGACCCGGTGCTGGTCGCCTATATCCAGGGCATCTGGCAAGCACTGCTGGCAGCGGCACGGGCTCGGGGTGACCTGTCGCCTGAATTGCAGGATCGATTTGCCTGGGAAATCATGCTTGGGCGCGACCGCACGGTGAACGCGTTTGCCCTGCCAGGCGGCTACTTTGGCGTCCATATGGGCTTGCTGGCTGTGGTCGGCAGCGCCGACGAACTGGCCTCGGTGCTCGGGCACGAACTCAGCCACGTGACGCAGCGGCATATCTCCCGTCTGATCGCGCGTCAGGGGCAACAAGCCCCCTGGTTGGTGGGCGCCTTGATTCTCGGGGCCCTGGCCGCCAGCAAAAGTGCAGACGCAGCCAACGCGCTGATTGTGGGTGGGCAGGCGGCATCGGCCCAGGGGCAGCTGAATTTTTCGCGCGACATGGAACGTGAGGCGGACCGTGTCGGTTACGGGATCATGACTGAAGCTGGTTTTGACCCGCGTGGGTTTGTAGGTATGTTCGACAAACTGCAACAGACCTCTCGTCTCAATGACAACGGTGCCTACCCCTATCTGCGCAGCCATCCCCTGACGACCGAGCGTATCGCCGACATGCAAAGCCGCCAGCCGATGGCGGGCTCTGTGACGCCTGCCCCGACGCCATCGCTCGAGCACGCCATGATGGCCGGCCGCGCCCGAGCCCTGTCCAACCCCGGGGTAGATGCTTTGCGTGGTTTGCTGCGCGAGGCTGACAGCTGGCCTGTGTCTGCGCCGCCCTCGACTGCCGCACGTCACGCCGGTGTGTTGTATGCCGGCGTGCTGGCTGCAGGACGTTTGCGTGATGATGTGGCAGTTGGCACCCTTCTGGCTCGGCTCACGGTCTTGGTCTCCTCAGACCCAGCCGGCACCCGACTTGCACGCTGGCTAAGGGCCGAACTCAGCCTCGCGGCGGGTGACTGGCGCTCGGCTCAGACCCAGCTTGACACGCGTTCGGCCGAAGATCGCGACGAAGCCCAGATGCGCCGGCCTGAATTACTGCTGCGAGGGCAGCTGGCGCTGCAGTCGGGTCAGGCGGCGCTGGTGCTGGCCTTGACCGAGCGCCTGCAGTTGTGGGTTGTGGAACATCCGCGCGATGCCCATGCCTGGCAACTGCTCGCCGGTGCCTATGCAGCACAGCGCCAGCCCTTGCGCGCTTTGCGTGCCGAGGCCGAGACACGCGTGGCACAACTTGATCTGCCGGCGGCGCTGGACCGGCTCAAGGCGGCGCAGGACCTGCTGCGCCAGGGGGCCAGTCTTAGGCCCAATGCCGACCATATCGAGGCGTCGATCATCGACACCCGACGTCGGCAGCTGGAGTCAGCGCTGCGAGAACAGGCGCTGGAGCGCTGAGTCGATCACGACGCCAAACACCGAGTAAATCAACGAGCCCAACAGCGCCGCGCCAAAACCACTGACATAAAAGCCATTCAGCAGACTGGCGGCTGACCAAAACATCAGGGCATTGATCACAAACAGAAACAGGCCCAGGGTGAGCACCGTGACCGGCAGAGTCAACAGCACCAGCAAGGGGCGCAGCAGCATGTTGAACAGCCCGATCACGAAGGCCGCCGTCAGTGCCGCGCCGAAGCTGCGCACCTCGACGCCCTGGTACAGATAGGCCACGGCCAGCAAGGCGGCCGCGCTGAGCAGCCATTTCAGAAGCAGTTTCATGGTGCGTCAGCATAGCACCGCCGTTAGCGCGTCAAGTGCGCGCTGCTGCACGCCGGGTAGCCCAGTGCCCACCCACCAGCACGGCGGCCACCGTGATGATGTAGGTGGCCCAGCGCGCAGCCGTGTTCGGCAGGGCTGGTCCGTCAAACAAGCTGTCGAGCATGGATTCGTTGACGATCATCTTGGCGGCGGTCAGAGCCAGCACGGCAGCGCCGATCTGGATGATGGCCGGGAATCGCTCGACCAGCTTGAGCACCACCGAGCTGCCAAATACCACGATGGGCACACTGATCAGTAGCCCGATGATCACGAGGTCGAAGGCACCATGGGCGGCCCCGGCTACGCCGAGCACGTTATCCACGCCCATCAGCGCGTCGGCCACGACGATGGTTTTCATGGCGCCCCAGAAGGTGCTCACCACGGGAGCGTCGTGCTCGCTGCCACCTTGATCGGCCAGCAACTTGTAGGCAATCCAGACCAGACCCAGGCCACCAACGAGCATCAGACCGGGGACCTGGAGCAGCCAGACCACACCCACCGTCATCACGGCGCGTACGC
The DNA here is from genome assembly GCA_964201255.1 of Rhodoferax sp. Classification (GTDB taxonomy): domain Bacteria; phylum Pseudomonadota; class Gammaproteobacteria; order Burkholderiales; family Burkholderiaceae_C; genus Rhodoferax. The sequence continues at coordinate 1,843 of CAXNFT010000042.1, read as the reverse complement.
CAATCGCGCCTACGGTCCCCCACATGATCGCCTTTTTTTGCAGCTGTGGCGGCAGGTTGCGCGCAGCCAGCGCGATGACGATGGCGTTGTCGCCCGCGAGGACCAGATCGATCAGGATGATCGCCATGAGGGCGGACCACCAAGCGGCAGAAAAAAGTTCCATTGCAGTACCTCTGTATGTTGAGTTAGTCAACACTGGCCGGGCTATAGCAAAGTTTGGGATGGGACCGCCTTCGCGCGCTGCACGGCAAGTGCATGGCGAAGGTCTTGCCCGATGCTGTACGGCGAACCGCGGCATCTGATGAACCGGAGCAACGCAAGGCTGCTCGTATTGACGACTCATCAACGGGGGGCTACTCCCCTTCAGAGCGAATTAAACCACGCCTCGGGTAGGCTCTGAAGGCTTGGGGTTGATGGCGCAGTGCGTTCGCTGTTCCATCGCCCACCCGGCTATCATCAATCCTCCATGGCAGGCATTCACATTACCGACGTTGAGTCGGCCATCAATTATTGGCGCGAGAAAAGTCCGTCGCCCGACGGCTTCTCATTGGCCGCGCCCACGCGTGCCCTGGCCGAGGTGTATGCCCTGCTGGTTTTTTACCATGAGACAGAGGCGGATGAGTTTTCCTTTCCGCCGGCGGCGTTACAGGCCTGGCTCACCTGGTACGACACCACGCCTGACGCTCCCTGCATCGCGATCTGCTCCACCAGCCAGGGCGACGAGCAGTGCAAAGGCTGCGGCCGCAGCTTTGCCGAGGTGCAGTACTGGACCCAGATGCGCCCAGCCGAAAAACGTCAGACCTGGCGCCGCATCACCCTGGAAGCCAGCGCCTGGCGCTTCAACCGCTATGCCGAGCGGGCTGGTGCCTATTTCCAGCGCGAGGGCTCTACGTCCACGGTGAGCGCACCGTCTCCCAGCATCAAAACGCCCTCCTGAATTGTGGCTTGCAGGTGCATGCTGCGCTGAGCCATGGGGATCAGGGCCTGCGCCGCCGCGCTGGCGATACGCCAAACGGCCAGGTTAGGCGGCCGCGCCAGTTTGGCCTGCATGCTGCGCCACCAAATGTCGGCCGAGGCACTGAAGCAATACAGCACCACTTGGTCGGCACGGCTACAGGCCTTGAGCAAGGGTTTGTCTTCGGGTTGCCCTACTTCCAACCAGAGCCGGGTGCGACCGGTGAAGTCGCGCAGCCAGACATCGGGCTCATCCGGGTCGCTCAAGCCAGCCCCGAAGGCCAGTGTCCCGTCACCCTGGCACACCGATTGCAGTTGGTGGGCATGCAGCGCCAGGGCACAGAGCCGCACCATCATTCGCTCGTCCGTCTCGCTCGGGTGCCGGGCAAGCGTTAGCGAATGGTCAGCGTAGTAGCCATGGTCGATGTCGGCAATTTGCAGACTGGCTTTAAAGATGGTCGATTTGAGAGCCATCAGACGTCAACCCCCGGCTTCGGCGCAGCACACGCTGCGCCAAGCGTGGGGGCCATCACACCCGCCGCCGGGCCGCCCCAAGGCGGGTTAGCCCCCTCGGGGGGCAGCGCAGCACACGCAGCGCCAAGCATGGGGGCCATCACACCCGCCGCCGGGCCACCCCAAGGCGGGTTAGCCCCCTCGGGGGGCAGCGCAGCACACGCAGTGGCAAGCGTGGGGGCCATCACACCCGCCGCGCCAGGGAGGCGGCGAGGCCGGTGTAGCTGCCCGGCGTGAGGGCCAGCAGGCGCTGCTTTTCGTCGGATGGAATTTCCAGCCGGGCGATAAAACCCTGCATTAATTCGCGCGTCATCGGCGCGCCGCGGGTAAAGGCCTTCAGCTGTTCATAGGGTTGTGGCAGGCCAAAGCGGCGCAT
>CAXNFT010000041.1:0-14264 GCA_964201255.1 Rhodoferax sp. | reverse complement strand
CACGAGCGTGTTGAAAAGGTCACCGACTACCTGTCTGAGGGCCAGATTGTCAAAGTCAAGGTCATGGAGACCGACGAAAAGGGCCGCATCAAGTTGTCCATGAAGGTGCTGCTGGATCGCCCGACCCAGCACGGCGACCACGCTTGAGCGGCAATTGGTTTGATATGAAAATGATAGCGCCTCGTTCAAGCGGGACGGGGGCTACCAGCTGATATGACCATGAAAGTTGTTGAGATTTCGGCCTATGGCGCGCCTTCGGTGTTGCAGCTGGGCGAGCGGCCGATGCCGGTCGCGGGCGCGGGCGATGTGTTGATCCGGGTCGCGGCCAGCGGTGTTAACCGGCCTGACGTTTTACAGCGGACGGGTCTGTACCCGGTGCCACCAGGAGCCTCCGATATTCCTGGGCTTGAATTGGCGGGAGTCATTGTTCAGGGCGACGCCGCGGCGATGGCGCAGGCTGGGCTGGCGATCGGTGATCGAGTTTGTGCCCTTGTGGCGGGCGGTGGCTATGCCAAGTACTGTGTCGCGCCTGTGCAGCAGTGCCTGCCGGTGCCCAAGGGACTGAGCGACATCGAGGCAGCCTCGTTACCCGAAACCTTTTTCACAGTGTGGAGCAATGTGTTTGACCGCGCTCGTTTGCAGCCGGGCGAGCGCATCCTGATCCAAGGTGGCTCCAGCGGCATTGGCGTGACAGCGATCCAAATGGCCAAAGCTTTCGGTGCCGATGTTCTGGTCACCGCCGGTAGCGATGCCAAATGCCAGGCCTGCCTGGCCTTGGGTGCTGACCATGCCATCAATTACCGCAGTCATGATTTTCAGCAGGAAACCATGCGTCTGACCAACGGCACTGGCGTCGATGTTATTTTGGACATGGTGGCTGGCACCTATGTCGCCAAAGAAATCGAATGCCTGAGTGAAGATGGTCGATTGGTCATGATCGCTGTCCAAGGTGGCGTCAAGTGTGAATTCAACGCTGGGTTGGTCTTGCGTCGGCGGCTAACCGTGACCGGCTCAACCTTGCGGCCCAGGCCGGTGGCCTTCAAGGCGGCCATAGCCATGGCGCTTCGTGACAAGATTTGGCCTTTGATCGACCAGGGCCGTATCAAGCCTGTGATTCACAGCACTTTCCCTGCTGCAGAGGCGGCGCGCGCCCATGAACTGATGGAATCCAATCAGCATGTTGGAAAGATCGTGCTGACCTGGGGTGCCGCATGAAGAAAACGCTGATTGCTGGCAACTGGAAAATGAATGGCAGTTTGGCTGCCAACGAGGCCTTGATCCAGGTGCTGCGTTCGGGTCTGCCAGCGACGGTGGCCTGCCAAGTGGCGCTATGCGTACCCTCCGTCTATCTTGCCCAAGTTCAAGGCCTGCTGGCGGGTAGTGGCCTGGTCCTTGGGGCGCAGGATCTGTCAGCCTTCGAGGTTGGCGCCTACACAGGGGAAGTATCGGCTGCCATGCTTCGTGACTATGGCGTGCGCTATTGTCTGGTGGGTCATTCGGAACGGCGCCAGTACCATGGCGAAACCGATGCCATGGTGGCTTTGAAGGCACAGCGGGCGCTGGCTTGTGGCATCACGCCCATCGTGTGCGTGGGCGAGACCTTGGCTGAGCGCGAGGCGGGTGCCATGGAAGCGGTTGTCAAGCGTCAATTGGCGGCGGTGATCCATGTTAACGGGCACTGCATCAGTGAAATCGTGGTGGCGTACGAGCCTGTCTGGGCTATCGGCTCGGGCAAGACAGCCAGTGCGGCCCAAGCCCAGGAAGTGCACGCCCTGTTACGCGCCCAACTAAAGGCGGCGTCCTCACAGGCAGACCGCGTGGCCATTTTGTATGGCGGCAGCATGAATGCCGCCAATGCGGCTGAGTTGCTGGCGCAGCCTGATGTCGATGGCGGCCTTGTCGGCGGTGCCTCGCTCAAGGCGCCAGACTTTTTGTCAATCATCGCGGCAGCGCGCTAACGCCATCCTGCTAAGCTATCTTTTCCGGAGTAATTCATGAGTATCTTGTTGACCATTCTTCTCGCTGTTCAAATGTTGTCGGCAGTGGCCATGATGGGCCTGATCCTGATGCAACATGGCAAGGGCGCAGACATGGGCGCTGCCTTTGGCAGCGGTGGTTCAGGCAGCCTTTTTGGAGCTACCGGTAGCGCTAATTTTCTGTCGCGCAGTACGGCTGTCTTGGCGACCATCTTCTTTGTCTGCACCTTGTTGCTGGCCTATTTCGGCATGGCCCAGCCAGCCGCGCCTTCAGGCAGCGTGCTGCAAGGGGTTGGCGTTTCAGCACCTGCTGCCGCGGCGTCCGCACCGGTGGTGCCCGCCTCTGGCGCAGCCCAGATTCCCTCGAAGTAATGCCCTTGAAATACCCTTTTGACCTTAAGGAAGCAAACCGTTTTCAGGGTAAACTCTAGTTGTGTTCGGAGAGCAATTCGCCATACAGCGCCTCATGCCATCCGGACTCTTGAAAGCCGCCGTCGTGGTGAAATTGGTAGACACGCTATCTTGAGGGGGTAGTGGCGAAAGCTGTGCGAGTTCGAGTCTCGCCGACGGCACCAGATAAGAGGTCTGTAGCGTTCACCTGCAGCGGACCAATAACTTGATCAGCATCACCAGATGAATCTTGAACAGTACCTGCCAGTCCTCTTGTTCGTTCTGGTTGGTATCGGTGTTGGCATCGTCCCCCAGGTTTTGGGTTACGTGCTTGGACCGAATCGGCCTGATCCAGCCAAAAATTCCCCCTATGAATGCGGCTTTGAAGCATTTGAAGACGCACGCATGAAATTCGATGTCCGCTACTACCTGGTGGCCATCCTGTTCATCTTGTTCGATCTCGAAATCGCCTTCTTGTTTCCGTGGGCGGTGTCGCTCAAGGACATTGGTAGCCTTGGCTTCTGGGCGGTCATGGTTTTTCTGAGCATTCTGGTCGTGGGCTTTGTCTATGAGTGGAAAAAAGGCGCTCTTGACTGGGAATAAGCGGGGAAGATGCAATGATCGAAGGCGTACTGAAGGAAGGCTTTGTCACCACCAGCGATGACTCGGTGATGAACTGGGCCAAGACCGGTTCGGTTTGGCCGATGACCTTCGGGTTGGCCTGCTGTGCTGTCGAGATGATGCATGCGGCAGCAGCGCGTTACGACATCAGCCGCTTTGGCGCTGAGGTGTTCCGTGCGAGCCCGCGGCAGTCTGACCTTATGATTGTTGCCGGTACGCTGTGCAACAAAATGGCCCCAGCCCTGCGTAAGGTCTACGATCAAATGTCGGAGCCTCGCTGGGTCATCAGCATGGGGTCATGTGCCAACGGTGGCGGTTACTACCATTACAGCTACTCGGTAGTGCGAGGTTGCGATCGCATCGTGCCAGTCGACGTCTATGTGCCGGGTTGTCCGCCAACTGCTGAAGCCTTGCTCTACGGCATCATGCAACTGCAGCAAAAAATCCGTCGCACCCAAACCATTGCCCGAGTCTGAGGGATTGCGATGACTGTTTATGCTGTGAATCCTCAGGCGCTACAAGCCGTTGTGGCGGCCGCGTTGGGTGATAAGGTGCTTCATATCGGCGTCGCCCGTGGCGAGTTGAGTGTGGACGTCGCGGCGACCGCATTGCGGCAGGTGGCTCTGACACTGCGTGATGCGCCGGGTTGCCAGTTCGAGCAGCTGATTGACCTCTGTGGCGTTGACTATTCGGATTACAAGGGCGTTGGCCGGGACGGCCCGCGCTTTGGCGCGGTGCTGCATTTGCTGTCGGTCAGCTTGAACCAGCGCCTGCGCGTTCGGGTAGCCGCGCCGGACGACGACCTCCCCATGCTGCCTTCGGTCACTGCGGTCTGGAGCTCGGCCAACTGGTTCGAGCGCGAGGCGTTTGACCTGTTCGGCATTGTGTTCGAGGGACATGACGACCTGCGGCGCATTTTGACCGACTACGGATTTATCGGGCATCCTTTCCGCAAGGATTTCCCCCTGAGTGGCCACGTCGAAATGCGTTACGACGCAGAGAACCGGCGTGTGGTCTATCAGCCCGTCACCATTGAGCCACGTGAAATTACACCGCGCATCATCCGGGAAGACAACTACGGAGGCCTGCACTAGGCGGTATGCGTCATGGCTGACATCAAAAATTACACCCTGAATTTCGGGCCTCAGCATCCGGCAGCGCACGGCGTTTTGCGCCTGGTGCTTGAGCTCGATGGCGAGGTGATCCAACGCGCCGATCCGCACATTGGCCTGCTGCACCGCGCCACCGAGAAGCTCGCCGAAAGCAAGACATTTATCCAGTCGCTGCCCTATATGGACCGGCTCGATTACGTCTCGATGATGTGCAACGAGCACGCCTATTGCCTGGCCATTGAAAAGCTGATGGGTATCGACGTTCCCTTGCGTGCGCAGTACATCCGCGTCATGTTTGCCGAGATCACCCGCCTGCTCAATCACCTGATGTGGCTGGGTTCCCATGGCAACGACTGCGGGAGCTCAACCATCCTGATCTACGCCTTTCGTGAGCGCGAAGACCTGTTTGACATGTACGAAGCCGTCAGTGGCGCGCGCATGCATGCCGCCTATTTCCGCCCGGGCGGTGTCTACCGCGACCTGCCCGACAGCATGCCGCAGTACAAGGCCAACAAGATCCGGAATGCGCGTGGCATTGCCCAGCTGAACAGCAACCGGCAAGGCTCCTTGCTCGACTTTATTGACGACTTCACCCAGCGCTTCCCAACCTATCTCGGCGAGTACCACACACTGCTTACTGAGAACCGGATCTGGAAACAGCGCACGGTCGGTATCGGCGTTGTCACACCGGAACGGGCGCTCAACTTGGGCTTCACAGGGCCTATGTTGCGCGGCTCGGGCATCGCCTGGGACCTGCGCAAAAAGCAGCCCTATGACGTCTATGACCGTATGGAATTTGATATCCCGGTAGGTGCCACCGGCGACTGCTACGACCGCTATCTGGTGCGCATGGAGGAAATGAAGCAATCCAATCGCATCATCAAACAGTGTGTCGATTGGCTGCGCCTGAACCCTGGACCTGTGATCACCGACAACCACAAAGTGGCGGCACCTGACCGCGAATCCATGAAGTCCAACATGGAAGAACTGATCCATCACTTCAAGCTCTTTACCGAAGGCTTTCATGTGCCCGAAGGCGAGGCCTATGCCGCTGTCGAGCATCCCAAGGGCGAGTTCGGCATCTACCTCATCAGCGATGGCGCCAACAAGCCCTACCGCCTCAAAATCCGGCCACCCGGCTATGTGCATCTGGCTGCACTCAACGAGATGGCCGGTGGACACATGATTGCCGATGCTGTTGCCGTGATTGGCACCATGGATATCGTGTTTGGAGAAATCGACCGATGAGCACAGCAGTTGTTTCGGAGGAAGCGCTGGCGCGGTTTGCGCGTGAGGTCGCCAAGTACCCGCCTGAGCAAAGGCAGTCGGCGGTGCTGGCCTGCTTGGCCATCGTTCAGCAGGAAGCCGGCTTTGTCAGCGCAGAGAGTGAAAAGGTGGTGGCTGACTACCTTGGGATGGCCCCGATTGCGGTGCGTGAGGTCACCACCTTCTACAACATGTACAACCAGCGCCCGGTCGGTAAGTACAAGCTCAATGTCTGCACCAATTTACCCTGCCAGTTGCGTGATGCCGGCCGCGCATTGAAGCATCTCGAGCATAAGCTTGGCGTGCACATGGGCGAAACAACGCCGGATGGCCTGTTCAGCTTGCAGCAGGCGGAATGTCTGGGCGCTTGTGCTGACTCGCCGGTGCTGCTGGTCAATGACCGCACGATGTGCAGCTTCATGACCGACGATAAGTTGGACCAATTGGTGGACGGCCTGCGGGCAGCGGAGAAATCATGATGAGCGCTGACCAGATTTTGAGCCAGTTCCAAGCCAATGGCGTGCAAACTTGCTTTCATGACCGGCATATCAACCCGCAGATTTACGCAGGTTTGAATGGCAGCAACTGGCGGCTCGCCGACTATGAGGCGCGCGGCGGCTATGCCGCGTTGCGCAAGATCCTTGCGCGTGATGGTGGCGAAGGCCTGACCCAAGACCAGGTGATCGCGACGGTCAAGGAATCGGCCCTGCGTGGCCGTGGCGGCGCCGGGTTCCCGAGCGGACTCAAGTGGAGTTTCATGCCGCGGCAGTTTCCGGGTCAAAAGTACCTGGTCTGCAACTCTGATGAAGGAGAGCCAGGTACCTGCAAAGACCGCGACATACTGCAATTCAACCCGCATATCGTGATCGAAGGCATGATCATCGCCGCCTATGCCATGGGCATCACGGTGGGCTACAACTACATTCACGGCGAGATCTTCAAAAGCTACGAGCGTTTTGAAGAGGCGCTGGACGAGGCTCGTGCTGCCGGTTTGCTGGGTGACAAGATCTTGGGGAGTGGCTTCAGTTTTCAGTTGCACGCGACACACGGCTTTGGCGCCTACATTTGCGGCGAGGAGACCGCCCTGCTTGAATCCCTGGAAGGTAAAAAAGGGCAGCCGCGCTTCAAGCCCCCGTTTCCTGCCAGTTTCGGGCTGTACGGTAAACCGACCACCATCAACAACACGGAAACCTTTGCAGCAGTGCCTTGGATCATCCGCAATGGTGGCGCAGCCTACCTGGCCTGTGGCAAGCCTAACAACGGTGGCACCAAGATATATTCGGTCAGTGGCGACGTTGAGCTGCCTGGCAACTACGAGGTACCGATGGGTACGCCGTTTGCGAAACTGCTGGAAATCGCCGGTGGTGTGCGCCGTGGCCGTCAGTTAAAGGCGGTGATCCCGGGCGGCTCTTCCTCGCCCATCCTGCCCGGGGCCATCATGATGGACCTCACCATGGACTACGATGCCATTGCCAAAGCCGGGTCGATGCTGGGCTCAGGCGCAGTCATTGTGCTGGACGACTCCCGCTGCATGGTCAAGAGCCTGCAGCGTCTGAGTTATTTCTACATGCACGAGTCGTGTGGCCAATGCACCCCCTGCCGCGAAGGCACGGGCTGGCTGTCGCGCATGGTTGACCGGATCGAAACCGGGCATGGCCGCCCATCGGACATGGATTTGCTGAACTCGGTCGCGGACAACATTCAGGGGCGCACCATCTGCGCCCTGGGTGATGCAGCCGCCATGCCGGTGCGCGCCATGATCAAGCACTACCGTCACGAATTTGAATACCACGTAGAGCACAAGACCTGTATGGTCCCAGCCTACGTCTGAGCGAGTGCTGCAATGATTGAAATTGAACTCGACGGCAAGAAGGTGGACATTGTTGAAGGCAGCATGATCATGCATGCGGCCGAGAAGGCTGGCACCTACATTCCCCATTTTTGCTACCACAAGAAGCTCAGCATTGCCGCCAACTGCCGCATGTGCCTGGTCGATGTGGAGAAAATGCCCAAGCCCATGCCGGCTTGCGCCACGCCAGTCACGCAAGGCATGATCGTGCGGACCAAGAGCGACAAAGCGATCAAGGCGCAAAAGTCGGTGATGGAGTTTCTGCTGATCAATCACCCGCTGGATTGCCCGATCTGCGACCAAGGTGGCGAGTGCCAGTTGCAAGACCTGGCCGTCGGCTACGGCGGGTCGTCATCGCGCTATGAAGAGGACCAGCGGGTGGTAGCGATCAAGGATGTCGGGCCGTTGATTTCCATGCAGGAAATGAGCCGCTGCATCCACTGCACCCGCTGCGTGCGCTTTGGCCAGGAAGTGGCCGGCGTGATGGAGTTGGGCATGTCGCACCGCGGCGAGCATGCCGAGATTGAAACCTTTGTCGGCCAGTCAGTCGATTCAGAGCTGTCGGGCAACATGATTGATATTTGCCCGGTCGGTGCCTTGACCAGCAAGCCCTTCCGCTATAGCGCCCGCACCTGGGAGCTGTCACGCCGCAAGTCGGTCAGCCCGCATGATTCCACCGGAGCCAATCTGGTGGTGCAGGTCAAAAACAACCGGGTGATGCGCGTGGTGCCTCTTGAAAACGAGGCTGTCAACGAATGCTGGATAGCGGACCGTGACCGTTTTTCTTATGAGTCGCTGAACAGCGATGAGCGCTTGACCAGCCCCATGGTCAAGCAGGGGGGCGTTTGGCAGTCAGTGGACTGGCAGACGGCTCTGGAGTATGTGGCTAATGGGTTGACGCAAATCAAAGCCGAGCATGGCGCGAGCAGCCTGGGGGCCTTGTTGAGCCCACACAGCACGCTGGAAGAACTGATGCTGGCCGGCGCGCTGATGCGCGGGCTGGGCAGTCACAACATTGACCATCGCCTGCGTCACGCTGAGTTTGTTCCGGCTGAAGGCGTGCGCCACCTCGGCCTGCCGATCGCAGCCCTGTCTGACTTGCAGCGCGTGCTGGTGGTGGGCTCTAACTTGCGCAAAGACCACCCCCTGTTTGCACAACGCATCCGGCAAGCAGTACGCAAGGGCGCCTCGGTCAGTGTGTTGACTGATCAAGTGCAGGACTGGGCGATGCCTGTCACCCATTCGTTGGTGCAGCCGGCCAGCCACTGGGCTCAGGCATTGGCCGATGTTGCTGCTGCCTTGGCCGCCGAGAAGGGCATCAACCCGCCCATGGGGTCTGGCCAAATCACTGAGACGGCCCGCGCCATAGCCTTGTCACTGCTGGGTGGTGAGCGCAAGGCAGTGCTGTTGGGCAATGCGGCCGCCCATCACGCCAAGGCGTCCAGCCTGCTGGCGCTGGCCAACTGGATTGCCGACCACAGCGGCGCCACGGTGGGCTATCTCACCGAGGCGGCCAACACGGTGGGGGCCCAGTTTGCCTGTGCCTTGCCTGGCCTCGAAGGACTGAACGCTGGCCAGATGCTTGCCGGCGGGCTGAAAGGTGTGCTGCTGCTGAACACCGAGCCTGAATTCGACTCTAGCGCTGGCGCAGCGTCGGCTGCAGCCTTGGGACAAGCGCGCATGGTGGTCACACTGAGCCCGTTCAAGGCCAATATGGCTTTCAGTGATGTCTTGCTGCCGATCGCGCCATTCACCGAAACCTCGGGCACCTTCGTCAATGCTGAGGGGCGTGTGCAGGGCTTCCATGCGGTGGTTAAGCCACTTGGCGAAACCCGGCCAGCCTGGAAGGTCTTGCGCGTGTTGGCCAATGTGTTGGGCCTGCCAGACTTTGATTTTGACTCATCGCAAGAAGTGCTAAGACTGGCCCCCGCTTTAGGCAAGCCCGGTGTGACGCACATTCCTGTTGGCCTGATGAGCAATGCCACCCAGGCTGCGATGGACGCCACGCCGGTCTCGCACGTGCCGGTCGTGGCCAGCATTTATGCCTTGGATGGCCTGGTGCGCCGGGCCAGCAGCTTGCAAATGACCGCCGATGCCCGGCCTCAAACCGCGGCTCAGGAGGTCGCAGCATGATCGATGCCTTGTTCGATTTTGGTCAGGGCTTGCTCTCGGCGCCCTGGTGGGCGCAGGCCGGCTGGCCGGTGGTCTGGACCCTCATGAAAATCGTGGCGGTGGTGCTGCCGCTGATGGGCGCTGTGGCCTACCTGACCTTGTGGGAGCGCAAATTTCTGGGCTGGATGCAGGTGCGCGTAGGCCCGAATCGGGTCGGGCCGCTTGGCCTCCTGCAGCCGATCGCCGACGCTCTCAAGCTGCTGGCCAAGGAGATCTTGGTGCCCACCGCTGCCAGCAAGGGTTTGTTCTTCATCGGGCCTATTCTGACCATCATGCCCGCCTTGGCTGCCTGGGCTGTGATTCCATTTGGGCCAGACGTGGCCTTGGCCAACATCAACGCCGGCCTGTTGTTTGTGATGGCCATTACCTCGATGGAGGTGTATGGCGTCGTGATCGCTGGCTGGGCCTCCAACTCCAAGTACTCTTTCCTTGGCGCCTTACGCGCTTCTGCTCAGATGGTGAGCTATGAAATCGCCATGGGGTTTTGCTTGGTGGTGGTGCTGATGGTGTCCGCCAGCATGAACCTAACCGACATCGTCACCGGCCAGGGAAAAGGCCATTTTGCCCACATGGGACTGAATTTCCTGTCCTGGAACTGGCTGCCTTTGCTGCCCATTTTTGTCGTGTACGTGATCTCGGGTCTGGCTGAGACCAATCGTCATCCTTTCGACGTGGTGGAGGGCGAGGCTGAGATCGTGGCAGGGCATATGGTGGAGTACTCTGGTATGTCCTATGCCATGTTCTATCTCGCCGAATACGCCAACATGTGGCTGGTGTCGATCCTGGCGGCCATCATGTTCCTGGGCGGCTGGATCCCGCCAGTCGACAGCGCTCTGTTCAACTGGATTCCGGGTTGGATCTGGCTCGGCCTCAAGACCTGTGCCGTCGTGAGTTTGTTCATTTGGGTGCGGGCCACGTTTCCGAGGTTCCGCTACGACCAGGTCATGCGGCTGGGTTGGAAAATCTTCATACCAGTCACACTGGTTTGGTTAGTGGTCGTTGGTGCCTGGATGCAGACCTCTTTCAACATCTGGCAGTAAGAGGATTCACCCATGTCGAACATTGCCCCAGCGCGTCCGGCTTCGGCCTTTTCGCTCAAAGATTTTTTATCCAGCTTTTTGCTGCTGGAGCTTTTCAAGGGCATGGCCCTGACCGGCCGTTACCTGTTCAAGCGCAAGGTCACTGTGCAATTCCCCGAAGAGAAGACGCCCTTGTCGCCGCGTTTTAGAGGTCTACACGCCTTGCGACGCTATGAAAACGGTGAGGAACGTTGCATCGCCTGCAAGCTCTGCGAGGCAGTATGTCCGGCTATGGCGATCACGATTGAGTCCGAGGTCCGCGCAGATGGTTCACGCCGCACCAGTCGGTACGACATTGACCTGACCAAATGTATTTTTTGTGGCTTCTGCGAAGAGAGCTGCCCGGTCGATTCAATTGTTGAAACCCATATTCTGGAATACCACGGTGAAAAGCGGGGCGACTTGTACTTCACCAAGGAGATGCTGCTGGCCGTAGGGGACCGCTACGAAGGCGAGATCGCAGCAGCCAAGGCGGCCGACGCCAAGTACCGCTGATCGGCTGCACGAAAGAAAACCAAGTTATGGATGTCAAATCTGCTTTCTTTTATGTGTTCGCGGCGGTGCTGCTGTTTGCGGCATTCCGTGTGATCACCGCCCGTAACCCGGTACATGCGGCCCTGTTCCTGGTGCTGTCCTTTTTCCAGGCGGCCATGATCTGGATGCTGCTCAAAGCGGAATTTCTAGCCATTACCCTGGTGCTGGTGTATGTCGGCGCAGTGATGGTTTTGTTCTTGTTCGTCGTCATGATGATGGACATCAATACCGAGAGCATTCGCCAAGGCTTCTGGAAGCATTTCCCCTTGGCTGCCGTCGTGGGCGTGTTGATTGCGCTTGAAATGGCCGCCGTGCTGATGGGCGGTTTTCGCGTCAGCGAGGAGCCCCAGGTGGCAGCGGTGCCGGGTCAAGCGGTGGCGCAGTTGTCAAATACCCGTGAGTTGGGCAAGGTTCTTTATACCGAATACGTTTACCCGCTTGAAATTGCAGCCGCGATTTTGTTAGTGGCCATGATTGCGGCCATCGCCCTCACGCTGCGCCAGCGCAAGGACAGTAAATTCGTCAGTCCTTCGGACCAAGTGCGGGTGAAAGCCCGCGATCGACTCACTGTGCTGGCCATGCCTGCCACCCAGGCTGCCTTGCCGCAAAGCGACGACGGTGCCATAACGGAGCGTAAATCATGAGCCTGACTCTCGGACACTTCCTCTCGCTTGGCGCGATTCTTTTTGCCCTGTCGGTGATCGGCATTTTCTTGAATCGTAAAAACCTGATCGTGCTGCTGATGGCGATTGAGTTGATGCTGCTGGCGGTCAACACCAACTTTGTAGCCTTTTCCCACTACTTGGGAGACATGCATGGTCAGATTTTCGTGTTCTTCATCTTGACGGTGGCAGCGGCAGAGTCGGCCATCGGCCTGGCTATTTTGGTGCTGTTGTTCCGCAACAAGTCCAGCATCAATGTCGACGAACTCAACACGCTCAAGGGTTAACAACAATGAGTCAAACCCTGAATGCTTCAACCTTGCTGGCGGTCCCAATGGCGCCACTGGTTGGCGCTATCCTGGCCGGCGTCCTTGGAACCCAATTTGGCGGTAACTGGATCGGTCGGCGTATGTCGCATTCACTGACCATTCTTGGGGTGTTGCTGTCCTTTGTCTTGTCGGCCATGACGCTGGTCAGTGTGGCATTTGACGGCGCGCGATTCAATGAGACGCTCTACACCTGGATGGTGGTCGGTGGGCTGAAGATGGAAATCGGCTTCCTGGTCGATGGGCTGACCGCCATGATGATGTGCGTGGTCACATTTGTCTCGCTGATGGTGCACCTGTACACCGTGGGCTACATGGAAGAGGACGAGGGCTATAACCGCTTTTTTGCTTACATCTCGTTGTTCACCTTTGCCATGCTGATGCTGGTGATGAGCAACAACTTGTTGCAGCTGTTCTTTGGGTGGGAAGCGGTCGGCTTGGTCTCCTACCTCTTGATCGGTTTCTGGTTCAACAAGCCGACCGCCATCTTTGCCAACATGAAGGCCTTCCTGGTTAACCGGGTCGGTGACTTTGGCTTTATCCTTGGCATTGGGTTGATCGTGGCCTACGCCGGCTCACTGAATTACGCTGAAGTGTTCGCCAAATCTGGCGAGCTGGCCAAGACCGGCTTTCCGGGTACCGACTGGCTGCTGGTGACGGTGATCTGCATTTGCCTCTTCATTGGTGCCATGGGCAAGTCAGCACAGTTCCCCTTGCATGTTTGGTTGCCGGACTCCATGGAAGGCCCAACCCCCATTTCGGCCCTGATTCATGCCGCGACCATGGTCACGGCAGGCATATTCATGGTGGCGCGTATGTCTCCGCTGTTTGAGCTTAGCGACACGGCCTTGAACTTCGTGATGGTGATTGGTGCCATCACCGCCCTGTTTATGGGCTTCGTGGGCATCATCCAAAATGACATCAAGCGCGTCGTGGCTTATTCCACCTTGTCTCAGCTGGGCTACATGACGGTGGCACTCGGTGCCTCTGCCTACTCAGTGGCCGTGTTCCACCTGATGACGCACGCCTTTTTCAAGGCACTGTTGTTTCTGGCGGCCGGCTCGGTGATCATGGGCGTGCACCACAACCAGGACATCCGCTGGATGGGCGGGCTGCGCAAGTACATGCCCATCACCTGGATCACTGCCCTGCTGGGCTCGCTTGCCCTGATTGGTACGCCGCTGTTTTCAGGCTTTTACTCCAAAGACGAGATCATCATGGCGGTTCACGCCAGTACTTTGCCAGGCGCCGGGTTCGCTTATTTTGCTGTACTTGCGGGCGTGTTCATCACGGCCTTTTACTCGTTTCGGATGTATTTCCTGGTGTTCCATGGCAAGCCGCGTTTCGACCAAAATCCAGAAGCGCATCATGACGCCCATGACCATGCGCCGCATGAGTCGCCTTGGGTCGTCACGCTGCCGCTGGTCCTGCTGGCTATTCCCTCAGTGTTGATCGGTTTCATCACGATCCAGCCCATGCTGTTTGGCGATTTCTTCAAGGATGCGATTTTTGTCAATCTTGAGTTGCATAAGGCAATGGAAGTCTTGCGCGAAGAATTTCATGGCCCGCTGCAACTGGCGCTGCATGGACTCAGTGCGGCGCCATTCTGGCTGGCGCTGGCTGGTGTTGCCAGTGCCTATTACCTGTACATGGTGAACCCGGCTTTGCCGGCTGCGATCAAAACGCGGGTGCAACCCCTGTACACGCTGCTTGAGAACAAATACTACATGGACTGGTTCAATGAGAATGTTCTGGCGCGGGGCGCACGCGCACTGGGCACGGGTTTGTGGAAGGAGGGCGACCAGGCGGTGATTGACGGTGTGTTGGTCAATGGCGCCTGGAAACTCGTCGCCTGGGTCTCTAGCGTGACTCGGCTCGTGCAGACGGGTTACCTGTACCACTACGCCCTGGCCATGATTCTTGGCGTTTTTGTGCTCATGACGTACTTCGTCTGGCTCAAGTAGGAGAACAATAAAAATGGGTTTGCTGAGCCTGGCTATCTGGACGCCAATTGTTTTTGGTTTGGTGCTGCTTGCACTTGGCCGCGACGAGCAGGCACCCATGGTGCGCTGGGTTGCGCTGGCTGGCGCTCTGGTCAGTTTTCTTGTCACCCTGCCCCTGTATGAGGGCTTCAAACTGGGCACAGCTGCCATGCAGTTTGTGGAGCGAGCGCCTTGGATTGCCCGCTTGAATGTCAATTACCACCTTGGCCTGGATGGGATTTCGCTCTGGTTTGTGTTGCTGACAGCGTTCATCAACCTGGTGGTGGTGATTGCG